>SCRR01000267.1 GCA_004322085.1 Burkholderiaceae bacterium | reverse complement strand
TGCTTTGGCGACGGCGTGCTGATCGCCTCCGCCTTCTCGGCCGACCTGCGTCTGGGCGCGCTCACCGCGCTGGCCGTGCTGGTGCACGAAGTGCCGCACCACATGGGCGACCTCATGGTGCTGCGCCAGAGCGCCAGCACGCGCCGCCTGGCGTTCATCAAGGTCTCGACCGCCGGGTCGGCCACCGCGATCGGCGGCCTGGTGGGTTTCTGGCTGGTGGCGCAACTGCACGACTTCCTGCCGTTCTTCCTGGTGGTGGCCGCGAGCAGCTTCATCTACGTTGCGCTGGCCGACCTGATTCCCCAACTGCAAGTACGCCAGAGCGCCCGCGGCACCGCCGCGCAGGTGGCCTGGCTGTTGCTGGGCATCGCGCTGGTCACAGCGGCGAGCCATATGGCGCACGGGTAATTGCGGCAAACCGATGCGCCTGGCACGCGCCTCGTCAAGCTGAGCGTGTACGTGGTGCGGGCCTTGACGGCGCAACCCCAGCCCGCCCGTCGACCCATTGGTTCGACTGCGGAGCTGGATGTCAGGAAAGCAGATTACTAGTATTTTGATAGCTGCTTGTGCAATAGGTACAATGGTTATAGGCCTAATTAACCATGAATTCAGCAGTTGAACGCCGGTGTTGACAAAATCCTGCTCATTGCGCGTGACCGCCGTGATTCCGTGCCGGCTGACTGGTTGGATTTGCCTTGGCGCAGCTCAGAGACGACGTCGTTATCAAGAATCGGGCAGGCACTGGTTGTGGAAAAACCGTGTTCATGCGCATAATGTGCGCATAGCGTGCTTTTCAAGGGGTTCACCATGCTCACCATCGCCGCATCGGCCCGAAAACGGCCCGTCAACCTCACCTTGAACGAGACCTTGGTCGCCCAAGCCAAGACCTACACCAGCAACCTGTCGGCCACCATGGAGTTGTTGTTGACCGAGTTTGTCGCCAGCCAGCAGCAAGCCCAAAGCTCGCACCGGCAATTGGCGGACACCTGCGCTGCCGACTGGAACGCCGTGCATGCGGCCGTGGGCTCTTTTGCCGACGAACACTCCACGCTTTGATGGCGCAGTTCGACGTCCATCGCAACTCCGGGGCATTGCGCGAATCCATTCCGTTCGTGGTGCTGGTGCAATCGGCCCAGTTCGACCGCTACCGCAGGCGTGTGGTGGTGCCGCTGGTGCGCCGCAGCGCGTTGCCAGGTAACACGCCCACCGTGGGCTCGCGCATGAACCCGGCGTTTCAGGTGGAGGGCATTGACGTGGTGCTCCATCCGCTGGACATGGTCTCGGTGGCGTTGGATCAATTGGGCGGGCACGTAGGGTCGCTGGCCGATCAAGGCCAAACCATTGCCGATGCGCTCGATGAGTTGCTGACCCGGTCCTGGGGGTGAGGCGATCGGGCATGCCATGATCAAACCATGAACACCAATGAACTGGTGCAGGCCACGGCGCGCGTGCGCCATGAACATGCTGCTGCACAGTATTGGCTCGGAGAAATCGGTGCCGGTGATCGTGGGCGACCTGGAGGCCGCGCGGGAGCAGTTCAGGCTGATTGCGGGCAGATACGGGGGCCGACGTGGCACAGGCCTCCACGGTCTGATCGCCGCCCCTGGCGCCACCACACCATGCCTGAACCGCTCACCCTGAACACCCGCTGCTGCATCGCCGGCGGCGGCCCGGCGGGCATGATGCTGGGGCTGCTGCTGGCGCGCGCCGGCGTCGAGGTGCTGGTGATGGAAAAGCATGCCGACTTTCTGCGCGACTTTCGCGGCGATACGGTGCATCCGTCCACGCTCGAAGTGATGCACGAGCTGGGCCTGCTGCCGGAGTTTCTGGCGCGGCCCCACGACGAGGTGAGCGAATTGCACGCCTTCGTGGGCGGTACCGAGGTCGCGCTGGTCGACTGTTCGCGTCTGCGCACGCACTGCCGCTTCATCGCGCTGATGCCGCAATGGGATTTTCTGGACTTTGTGTGCGAGCAGGCGCAGCGCTACCCGAGCTTTCGCCTGATCCGCAGCGCCGAGGTGACGGATGTAATTGAGCGCGACGGGTGTGTGACAGGCGTGCGGGTGAACACGGCCGAGGGTGTGCTCGATGTGCGGGCGGATCTCACGATCGGTGCGGACGGCCGGCGCTCGGCGGTGCGCGCTGCCGCCGCTCTCGTGGTGCGCGACATTGGCGCGCCTATCGACGTGCTCTGGCTGCGCCTGCCGCGCCGCCCGGGCGACCCCGCGACCACGGGCGCGCACGTGAACCGCGGCGTGTTTCTGGGCATGCTCAATCGCGGCAGCTACTGGCAGTGTGCCTACGTGCTCGGCAAGGGGGGCACCGCGGCCCTGCAGGCGCGCGGGCTGGAGGCATTTCGCGCGGCGCTGGTGCGCGCCGTCCCGCTGCTGGCCGACCGCGTGCATCTGCTGGCCAGCTGGGACGACGTCAAGCTGCTCAGCGTTGCCGTGGATCGGCTCGAGCGCTGGTGGAAGCCGGGCCTGCTGTGCATTGGCGACGCCGCGCACGCGATGTCGCCGATCGGCGGCGTGGGCATCAACCTGGCGGTGCAGGACGCGGTGGCCGCGGCCAATGTGCTGGGCGGACCGCTGGCGGACCGCGACGTGGGCGCGCAAGCGCTGACGCCACTGCTGGCGCGCGTGCAAAAGCGTCGGCTGTTTCCGACCCGGGTGACGCAGGCCGCGCAGGTCGCGATCCAGAACCGCGTGCTGGGCGTCGTGGTGGACCCGGCGAACACCGCACCGATGGCGGTGCCGCGCCAGATGCGCCTGCTCAACCGGTTCCCTTTGCTGCGCATACTGCCCGCCTGGGCCGTGGGTGTGGGCGCGCGGCCCGAGCATGTGCACATAATCAGGTCATGAACACACCACAACCCCACTCTTCGACCGATGCACGTCCCTCTCGCCCGCGCCCGACACCGCGGCGTATCGAGGTTTTGAAAATCCAGCCGCTCAGTGCGCACATGACGCGCATCACGTTCGGTGGCGCCGGGCTGGCAGGCTTTGAATGGCGCGGCCCCGCGGGTCACCTCAAGCTGACCGTACCCGACGAGGGTCAGCACGAGGCGCCGATGCCGCAGGACGACGGCCCGCGCTCGGTGCTGATGCGCACCTACACGCCGCGCAGTTTCGATGCTAAGGCGTTGCTGCTGGACGTGGACTTTGTGCTGCACGCGTATGGCCCGGCCGGCCGCTGGGCCTCGCGCGCGCAGGTGGGCGACCGGCTGGTGCTGATGGGCCCGGCGCCGGGCTACAAGATCGACCTTGACGTCGACTGGTTCGTGCTGGCCGGCGACGACACCGCGCTGCCCGCGATCGAGACGATTCTGGCGGAGCTGCCGGCGCGCGCCAGGGCGCTGGTTTTCGTGGAAGTGGCAGACCGCGGCGAGGAGCGGGAGTTGCACAGCCCCGCCAAGGTCGATGTCCAATGGGTGGTGCGCCAGGCCGAACCGGCGGCGCCGGGCCAGGCGCTGGACGCTGCGCTGCGCGCACTGCCG
>SCRR01000266.1 GCA_004322085.1 Burkholderiaceae bacterium | reverse complement strand
CATCATCTGGGTAGCCGCGCCGCGTGAGTTGGGGCAGCGTCATCTTGCCGATCGTGGCGCAGGTCGCGGCGCTGGAGCCCGAGACCGCCGCAAAAATCGTGCAGCCGGCGTACCGGTGCAGGCTTATTTGAGGCAGGCATCAACCAGCGCCTGACCCTCGGGGCTGGCCTTGACGAGCCATTCCTTGAGCCTCACGTTGCCACCTTTTCCATGTCGGCCTTGAGCTGGGGCGAGGATGCCTGCACGGTGGCCGGCTGGGCGCCCACCAGTTCGGCGGTGCGCGCGGTGGCCGGACCGTACGCGCGCCACTTTCTTCTCCATGACGGTAGTGAAATACGCGGGCAATCGAGGAAAAGGGCAAACTCCTGATTCGCGGCACCGGACATTCCCGTCACTGGCAGCTGATTGACAGACCTCAAACCATGAACCCTGATTCCCCGCTGCGCTGGCAGTTCTGGATCGATCGCGGCGGCACGTTCACCGACGTGGTGGGCCGGCGCCAGCAGGCCGGTGGCACATTTACGCTGGTCACGCACAAGCTGCTGTCCGACAACCCCGAGCAATATCGCGATGCGGCGGTGGCGGGCATACGTCATCTGCTGGGCCTGCGCGCGGATCAGCCGATCACGCCGGAGCAGGTGGAGTGCGTGAAGATGGGCACCACGGTGGCGACCAATGCGCTGCTCGAGCGCAAGGGCGAGCCCACACTCCTGGTGACCACGCGCGGCTTTCGCGATGCACTGCGCATCGCCTACCAGAACCGGCCGCGCCTGTTCGACCGGCACATCGTGCTGCCCGAGCTGCTCTACAGCGCCGTGATCGAAGCGCACGAGCGCATCGGGGCGCACGGGGAAGTGATTGCACCACTCGACCAGATGCTATTGAAAACGGAGCTTCTTGCCAAATACCGGCAAGGGCTGCGCAGCGTTGCGATTGTTTTTATGCATGGTTATCGGTACAGCGACCACGAGAAGACAACAAGTCGGCTTGCGCGCGAGATTGGCTTCACGCAGATCAGCACCTCGCACGAGACCAGCCCGATGATGAAGTTTGTGAGCCGCGGCGACACGACCGTGGTCGATGCCTACCTGTCGCCGATCCTTCGCCGCTATGTGGAGCAAGTGCAGGCCGAGATGCCGGGCGTCAAACTGTTCTTCATGCAGTCGTCCGGCGGCCTTGCCGATGCCCATGCCTTTCAGGGCAAGGATGCGATCCTGAGCGGCCCGGCGGGCGGCATCGTTGGCATGGCGCGCACCGCCCAGGTCGCCGGCATTGCCAAGGTCATCGGCTTTGACATGGGCGGCACCTCCACCGATGTGAGCCACTTCGCGGGCGAGTTCGAGCGCGAGTTCGAGACCCAGGTGGCGGGCGTGCGCATGCGCGCGCCGATGATGAGCATCCACACGGTGGCGGCGGGTGGTGGTTCGATCCTGGCGTTCGACGGCGCGCGCTTTCGCGTCGGCCCGCAGAGCGCCGGCGCCAATCCGGGCCCGGCCAGCTACCGGCGCGGCGGACCGCTGGCCGTGACCGATGCGAACGTCATGCTCGGCAAGCTGCAGCCGCGCTACTTTCCCAGCGTGTTTGGTCATCAGGGCGACGAGGCGCTGGACGCGGACGTGGTGCGGGAGAAGTTCGGCGTGCTCGCGCAACAAACCGGTCGGTCGGCGGAAGACGTGGCCGAGGGCTTCATCCACATTGCCGTGCAGCAGATGGCCAACGCCATCAAGAAAATCTCGGTGGCGCGCGGCTACGACGCGACGCGCTACACCCTGCAGTGCTTCGGCGGCGCCGGTGGCCAGCATGCCTGCCTGGTGGCCGACGCGCTGGGCATGACGCGCGTGTTCGTGCATCCACTGGCCGGTGTCCT
>SCRR01000265.1 GCA_004322085.1 Burkholderiaceae bacterium | reverse complement strand
AGTGCCTCGAGCGAGCCTTGCAGCGAACTGGCGGCGTACATCAAGCCGCCTACGCCGACGAAACGCAGGGTTGGTGAGTAGCGAAATGTGGAAAGCTGTCCTTCGAGGGTTTGAAACATGTTTACCGAGAATGCAGCCACCGGGATGATCATCATCATGCTTTGCACGATCGACAGTGTGACCATCCACTCTGGCACCGGCCCGCCGATCAGATGGTGCCCCCCGACTTGCCCGTAGAAAAAGGCGAGTGCCCAGAACCCCAGCAAAGACAAGTTGTAGGAGCGGATGGGGCGGCCAATAATTTTCGGTAGAAAGTAGTAGATGGATGCCAGAGCGAGTGGCGTGTAGAACAGGCCCAGCACGTTGTGGCCAAACCACCAGTTCATGGTGCCTGCCTGCACGCCGGTGTACAGGCCAGGTATCTTCGCCGTGATAAACAGCACTGGAAACCAGAACAGTGCGGCGCCCATGTACCACACGGACACATACAGGTGCTGGACCCGGCGGTTCACCAGCGTCAACACCAGGGGCAGACCTATCAGGGCACCGCCCACCGCCATCAGGATGCACACCTGCCACGGCATTTCAAGCCACATGAGACCGGCGTTGAATCCCGCGGCGATGGCGCCCAAGCCGGCGATCAGCCCGGCATTCCACAAAAAAGCGCCCAAAAACGCGAAGCGTATGCCCATTAAAGGCGTCTTGAGCACGCGAGGGATGACGAACAGCACCGTGCCCAAACCGGCCATGGGTGCCCAGCCGTAGGCCACCGCATTGAGGTGCAGGGTGCGGATGATGCCGAAAGTGAGCCACTGTTGTGATGTCAGCCAGTCCGGGTCGTGCAGCTTGATGGAAGCGGTGAGTCCCGCCGCCGACGCCACCAGCAGCCAGACGAGGGCGCAGCAGTAGAAGAAAAATATCAGCGGACCGCTGGAAGCGTCCGCCTGGGCCCGCTCGGCAATCTCCCGAGGGTCGCCATGCGCGGTTGTCCCGGTGCCGGCAGCGTCGACGGCGCCTTGCAACGCGCGTTGGGTGCTGTCAGTTCCAGCAGGTTCTTCGATACGGCCGATTTCGCCAGGCGCAAAGATGACCTCGGCGCCGGTGCTGGTGCGATCAAACAGGCCGACGCGTTGTGACCAGATAAATACCACCAGCGCCACGAACGAAATGACAAATGCCGAAAGCAGAATGGCAACTGGGTTCACAGTGATCTCCTCATTTCATATTTATCGGCGAAACGCCGACTCATCTTGACAGATTATCTGGAAGGAGGCGAGGTCGTTTGGTGCGCCATGATGGCGTTGCCCTTGGTGCCCCGATTTTTCTCAGCCGTCCTTGCCGTCCAGTCGGCCACGCATCAGCCAGGGGGCGTAAATCAACAGATAAATGCCAAATGCGATAGTCCATGCAAGAGCGGCACCGACCAGTGAAACGGTGAGCAGGTGGGCGGATACGAGCGGCAGGAGCACGCGGAATGCAGCAGCAATCATCACCAAGACGTAAGCCACCACTTCGGGTTTCGAGGCCTTGAGTGGGCGGGCCGTATGCCCACGCGCGGTACGGGTCATCATGCCAATGATGAGGCCACCCGTCGCACCCACGGCGAGCGCGTGTACCCCGGCGGAAACGGGAACCATCCCGACTTCGGCCAATGCCAATAAGGCCAGCCCGAGCGGAATCCAGGCGTAGGCGGTGTGCAGGATCCACAGAATCGGCCGGTTGCCCGCCGCGCGGGGACGCCAATGCAGCTGACGCATAACGTGCAGGCCGGAGGCCGCCAGCAATACCGTGAACGCGATCCATCCAGCGGGGGCGCAGACCCACAAGGCCAGACCCAGTGCAGTGACCGCCAGCGTCACCAGTTCGAACCGCCGTTGGATCACGAGCTTGAGCCCCGGTGTGGCGTTGTTCATGAATGCGGGGATCACGCGGCCCGTGATCACGCATTCCACCATCACGATCAACGCGAGACAAGCATACAGGGGTTTTACCGCCGGGATGTCGATGATGCCCGTGACCGACAGATGGAACGCCAGATTTGCCAGCGCCATCAAAATCAAAATTCCTGCCAGGGGCATGTTGCGACGATTGTGTGCGCGGATCAGAACGTCGATAAGCACGACCGCCACGAGAGGTAACAGCGCCACGTCAAGCACCGCGTAGACCGGGTAAGGCCCGGTGATGGCGGTGATTCGCGCGGCCAGCCACAGCAGTGCCAAGGCCCCCAATACCGGGCCGCGCGGCGTGTCCAGCCCTGTCCATGCCTTGACGGCCGTCAACAAGAAGCCAATGATCACGGTGACCGCAAAGCCGAACAGCATCTCGTGGGCGTGCCACAGCATCACCGGCGCGGAAGGCTCAAACCTGATCTGGCCAAGAAATACGGCGACCCACAGGGGGATGGCCAACGTGGCAACCAGTGCGGCGCACAGGTAGAAAGGCCGAAAGCCCAGACGCAGCAGAGGCAGACCCCGCGCGGACGGTGCGCCTTGGGTCGCGCCATGGGGCAGGGGGATTGAAGGGAATTTCATGGCGTGTGATGTGCAGATTCTTGCGGATATTCTATAACAGATATTTTTTATGAATGTTATAGTGGACCGGCCATGGCGGCGATATGTGTAGCAGGATTGTTAGACCGCGCGATGGATCTCGGGCACACTGCGTTGGCTCTCTGCCCGGCGGGAACGTATGGCGACCCGTTGCCATCTAATAGTCGATGGGGCGTGCGAGGTGTAACGAATAACGGGGGAATCGTATGAATTCAACGGCCAAAAAGCAGATCGAAGCGGTCCCGGATCTGTCCGACGTTGAAATGGCCCAGCGAATTTCGGGTGGTGACAGAGATGCTCTGCGGCAACTGATGAAGCGATATAACCAGACGCTTTACCGCACCGCGCGTAGCATCTTGAAAGATGATGCCGAGGCCGAAGACGCAGTGCAGGAGGCTTATATTCAGGCATACCGCGCGATGGACAGGTTTCGTGGTGATGCGAAACTGTCGACTTGGCTGGTGCGTATTGTGGTGAACGAGTCGATCGGGCGAGCTCGCAAACGCGCCCGGCGCGCTGAGGTAATACAGCTGAATGGTTCCATGGAGCAATACGAGGACATAGCAGAGGCGCCTATGAGTGAAACCTCTTCCGAACAGCCAGAGCATGCCATGGTGCGCGCGGAAATGCGCCACCTGCTCGAAGGCAAAATTGACCAGTTGCCCGACGGGTTCCGTACGGTGTTCGTGTTGCGCGCGCTGGAGGAGATGACCGTTGACGAGGCGGCGGTTTGCCTTGGTATTCCGCCAGCCACCGTGCGCACACGCTACTTCCGCGCCAAGGGGTTGCTGCGCGAGGCGCTGGCCCGTGAGATCGATTTCACGCTCGGGGACGCCTTTGCATTTGCCGGTGAGCGGTGCGACCGCATCGTTGCCGGTGTGCTCGCCCGCTTGGAGGAATTGCCGCTCCGGTCTGACTCGGGCGGTTGACACGGATGAATTACGCGGCCGTAAAGTCGCTGCATATCACGTGCGTAGCGCTCAGCATCGGTCTGTTTTCCCTGCGTGGCGTGCTGCAATGGCAGGATGTTCCGTGGCGCCAATGGCGTGTTTTGCGCATTGCGCCGCATGTCGTCGACACGGTGCTGCTGGGATCCGCGCTGTGGCTTTGCTGGATCATCGGGCAATATCCATTCGTGCAGGGCTGGCTTACGGCCAAGGTATTGGCTCTGGTGGCCTACATCTTGCTAGGGCGGGTGGCATTGGGGCGGCACTCGGCCAAGGCACAACGCCTGCCGGCGTTCATTGCGGCCCTGTGTTGCGTCGGCTACATCGTGGGAGTCGCGCTGACGCACTCGCCCACGTGGGGGCGATAGTGACGCTGGTTCAGGTTGAGCCGGGACTGTCAGCGATACCCGGATTGGGCGTGACGCCCAGCAGTCTGGGCGTATTGGGCTGGCGCGCAGCTACCTTGCCTCCCTGGGCCCTGAGCCAGACTTCGACCACATCCCAGACCTGCTCGTTGCCCTGAGATTTGGCTTCTTCTGCCACGGGGGCCCATCCTGCCACCTTGTACTTCTTGTCGGCCTCAATGAGCTTGCCGCTCAGGCGCAGGTCGTCGATTCGCTTGCCCATCGTGGCTGACGGGCTGCAGGTGTAATGCAGGCCGCCCACGCGCACCATATCGCCGCCCTGCTGGTAGTAGGGGTCCGGATTGAACAGGTTGTCGCAAACGTCTTCCAGCACAGTCTTGATCGTGGCCCCGGTCATTTCGGTCACGGTGGCATACGAGTAGGTGGTAGCCGTCATGTCCATCAGCCATTCGCGCGTGATGGGCTGACCCGGCAGCAGGCTGGTACCCCAGCGAAAGCCGGGCGAAAAAGCCATGTCGGCGCCCTGCACGTCCATCAATGCGTCCACCAGCAGCTGGTCCCCCGTGCCGTTGAAGTTGCCGCGGCGGTACAAGGTGCCCTCGGTCACTGCCAGCTGTTCGGCCAGCCGGGCTTCGAAAGGCGCGCGTACGCGGGTGATCAGCGCGTCCATCTGCGCGTCGGCAGGCAGCATGTTGGCAAAAACCGGTAGCAGCCTGTAGCGGAAGTCAGCCACCTTTTTGTTCTTGATCTCCAGATCGAGCACACCCAGAAACTTGCCGTTCGAACCCGCATTGGTGACGATGGTCTTGCCGCCGCGGTTACTCACGAGCATGGCGACTGGCATGCCGTCGTGCGTGTGGCCGCCCAGGATGGCGTCAATGCCGGTCACGCGGCTGGCCATTTTCAGATCCACGTCCATGCCGTTGTGCGACAAGAGCACCACGACCTGTGCGCCCTTGGCGCGGGCCTCGTCCACAACCATTTGCAGGTTTTCGTCCTGGATGCCAAAAGTCCAGTCAGCCACCATGTAGCGGGGGTTCGCGATGGGGGTGTAGGGAAAAGCCTGTCCCGCGATGGCGCAAGGCACGCCGTTGATCTCGCGCATCACATAGGGTTTGAAGACGGGGTCGCCAAAGTCGTTGGTCTTGACGTTCTGCGCCACAAAGTCGATCTTGCCCGCGAAATCCTTGTCGATGATTTCCTTTACGCGCTCCATGCCATATGTGAACTCCCAATGCCCGGTCATCAGGTCCACGCCCAGCAGCTTGCTGGCGTCCACCATGTCCTGGCCGTTGGTCCACAGCGACGTGGCCGACCCCTGCCAGGTGTCGCCGCCATCGAGCAGCAGCGCACCCGGACGGCTGGCTTTCAGGCGCTTGACCAGCGTGGCCATGTGCGCGAAACCACCGACCTTGCCATAGCGCCGGGCGGCCTTTTCGTAGTCCAGATAAGTGAGGGCATGGGCCTGCGCGCTGCCCGGGCGGATGTTGGCAAACCGCAGCAAGTGCTCGCCCACCAGATGGGGCAGTTTGCCCTTCATGTCGCCAACGCCGAGATTGACGTTGGGTTCGCGAAAGTAAATGGGTTTGAGCTGCGCGTGGCAATCCGTCATGTGCAGGAAGGAGACGCTGCCAAACCTGGGGATTTCATACAGCCCGTCGGAGGCCGTGGCAACGTCGGTTTCGGCGTGGGCGCTCAGCCCCATGCCGGCCATCGTGCCGGCGCCCAGCACCTGCAAAAACTCGCGCGTGGTCAAATTCATGAATCAACGGTCATCAGAGTCAACGACAAAATAAAACCCGGGCTCGCCCGGGTCCGAACAGGGCGGGACCGGGCCCACTATTGGTTCACTGGCGACTTCGGGTCCAGCAGCAGGGCCATGACGTCCTGGATCTGCTTTTCATTCAGGATGCCGGCGTGGCCAAAGCGCGGCATATCGGAGCAGGCGTTGTAGGCCTTGGCATTCCAGATCTTGCCCCAGGTGTATTCGACGACGGCCCTGGCCTGCGCGCTAGCCGGATCGGTCACGCCGCGCATCTTGCCGTACTGGTAAAGACTCGGGCCGATGGTGCCGAACGACAACTCCTTCTTGCTGATCTGATGGCAGTTGTAGCAGTTGCCGCCATTGGGCGCACCGGCCTTGTCGTTCCAGGTCATGCCGCGGCCGTTCTGGGCGATCTTTTCGCCTTCCTTCCAGTCGCCCAGAAACTTGCCATCGGAGGGCATTTTGACGGTCTTGAGGTTGATCGCTTCCAGTGCCCTGGCGGTGGTCTCGTCGAGTGGCCGGCCTGCCACGCCGGCGGCGCTGCAGGCGCGATTGGTGTCATCTTGCACCAACCGGTCTGTCTTGGCGATTCCTTGATCGCGGAACGACGTCTTCATGATGGCGGCCGTCATCTGGTCGTAATCCTGGGCGGTTGGCGCGCTGGCGCAACCCGCCAGCATGAACGCCGCGGCGGACAGGAGGAATTTCATGGGTTTGTTCATGGCGCTGCTTCCTTAACGCTTGATGGCAGGCGCGGCGGATTCGCCTCCCTTGCCGGTCACACCCATGTACACGGCCAGGGCGATCGTGGCATCGCTGCCGAAAAGTGGATACGGGAAACGCTGCTGCCGATAGCAGTCGTTCAGGCGTCGCTGCATGCCCCACAACTCGCCGGACGACACGCGGTAGGCAGGCCAGGAACCAAAGCCGGCCGCCGCACCGGACTGCCGTGTCAGATTCGGCAAGTCCTGCAGCCGAATGCGCTTGTGGTCTGATCCGTGGCAGGACGCACAGGCAAAGTCATGAGTGCCGCCACGTGCAAAAAACAGGCGCTTGCCGACCTCGTACATCGCTTTTTCCTCCGGACGCGATTGCGGCAAATTGAGTTTCATGCCGTGCGACTCGGAAGAAATCCAGGCGACCAGGCTTTCCAGGTTGGCTTGTTCGCCCTTGCCAAAGGGCGTGTTGGCAATCTCGGAGGCATTGAAGCCCTGCAGCGTTTGCATGCAGGTCAGCAGGCGCGATTCAAGATCCTGCACCCGCTTCGTGTCGGGAAAGTAACGCGGCAACTCCACGAATGCGCCCTTGACAATTCCCGCACCCTTGCCCAAATCACATTTTTCCAGCGAAGCGTTTTTCGGACCGCGCGGCTTTTTCCACAGGTCCTCGCCCTTGGCCTCATACAACTCGGCAGGATTGCCGTCCTGCAACATGGCCCGGTATTCGGCGATGCCGTCCTCCGTTGATTTTTGAGCCCAGGTTGCTGTTGCGGCCAGGCCCATCAACGCGACCATCGCCGCCATTTTTGTTGTCTTCATCGGTGCCTCGTGCGGTTGATGTCAAGAAACCGTGGCTTCATCCGTGCGGGTGTCACCCTTGGTGTCCTTCCAGCTGATACTGATCTTGTCGCCTGCCTTCGCACCCTTGACGGTGAACTGAAGAAACGGGTTCTTCGAGACGGCTGGTCCCCATTCCGCCGTCATCACGGTCTTGCCGTTGAGCGTGGCCGTCACGTCCTGGATGTGCCAGGCCGGAATGATTTTTCCGGCGGAATCCTTGCGCTGGCCGGATTCCATCTCGTGCGCCATCAGGACGCGGACAACGGCGTTGGCGCCAGCGACTTGAGCGCGAATGCGCATCGGATCTCCCATTTTCAACTCCTCAATCTGGTTTCAAATAATGAAGCAAGTGCAGGACCGGCTCAGCCGCCGCAGCCACCCAGCGTGACCTTGATTTCCTTCTTGGCGAACAGGGCCCGGCCATCGGCCATCACGGCAACGACATAGACGTCGGAAGTCTGACCCATCTTGACGCGCGTCTTGAAATTGGGCTCGATGCTGTCGTTCACATTGAACACTGCAGCCAGCGGCGAGGGGTTCTTTTCGACCATCATCATGATCTGGCGCACGCCCGTCAGCGTGGTGGATGCGCCCACCGGCACCACGGCGCCGTTCTCGGCGATGTCCGGGCCCTCGATCACCACATCCTTGCTCTCCACCAGCGCGCCGTCGCCCAGCGCCTTCAGTGCGTCCCGCATGGTTTTTGCGTCGAAGGCGCTTTTGTTGTAGGCCAGCGCGAATTGCGGGAACAGGCCGGTCGCGGCCAGCAGCCCCGCCACCACGGCGCTTCGGTGGAGGGTCTCGCGGCGAGTTTGCATATATGAATTCCTCATGGTTGGTCGATGTTAAATAAATATTTCGAACTGTAGGACGGTAAATTCCCTGACGCTATTGTCCCGCGCCGGACGCCAGCCATGCTGCCAGGGTCTGCGCATCGGCATCGCCCAGTGGCTGGGGCGGCATCGGGACGGAGCCCCAGACTCCGGAGCCTCCCGATCTGATCCTGGCGGCCAGATAGTCCATTTTGCCGGCGTATTTTTGGGCAATGTCGCTGAAACTGGGCCCCACGATCTTTTGATTGACCGAATGGCATGCCGTGCATCCATGCTGTTGCGTCAAGGCCATGGCCACCGCGTTGTTGTGTACAACAGGCGTCATCATTTCGGGGGCGGATGCGGCGATGGGCCCCGCCTTGCCGTCGGCCGGCTGGTGTCCAGGCCTCGCTGGGCGCCAACCAGCCGGTTCTGCTGTGCCAGATTGCCGTTCGCGTTGAGCGCGAAATCGGGCAGGAATGAGACAACCTTCGGCGCTGGCGCGCAGTTTTTCATGCACGCCGTATTGTGCGTGTCGGGCTCGGCCGGCCCGCCGAATTCGGGGCCGGGCCACAGGGCGTGGCGGGTCGTCATGCCGTTGCGGTTGGGCATGCGTTGTTGCACATCGGCAATGTTCTGATTGGACAGCGTGAAGTCATCGGGCACGATGCCGCTCAGATTCAACAGGAAGGCGGTGACCGAATAAACTTCCGGCACTGTGAGCGACTTCGGTTGCGTCCACGGCATCGCGCGGTGGATGTAGTCCCACAGTGTGGACAGTGTGGCGAGTTTCATCAGCGTGGTGCGCCCTGGATACGACGGGTCCCTGAGCTTGGCCACGTGCCCGGTCTGGATGTCGTCGGCCGACACGCCGCCGATCAAGGGGTTGAAGACCTCGTTCGATTCGCCAAAAACCCCATGGCACGACGCACACTTGGTCTCCCACACCTTCTGGCCTTCGGTCACGCTGCCCGAGCCGGCCGGCAGGCCCTTGAAGTCGGGCCGCACGTCGATATCCCATTTCGCCACCTCGGCGGGTGTGGCGGCGCGCCCCACGCCCGGGTACTTGCCGGCGCTTTGGGCAAGCGCCCAGTTGGTCGTGACGGCCAACGCGATCGCAACAGCGGCCTTAGGAAAGCTGGACATTCCTGACCTCCCCGTTTTCCTGCACCAGCCAGGTCTGGATGGCGTTGTTGTGATAGATCGAGCGGGTGCCGCGCACTGCGCGCAGCTGCTGGTAGGTGGGCTGCACGAAGCCGGTCTCGTCGATGGCGCGGCTTTGCACCAGAGCCGCCTTGCCGTCCCAGACCCAATCGACACTGAAGCGCGTCAGAGCCTTCGACAGCACCGGGCTTTCCAGTCGCGCCGTGCGCCAGTTGCGTCCACCGTCCACCGACATGTCCACGCGCTTGATCTTGCCCCGTCCCGACCAGGCCAAGCCGTTCACGCTGTAAAAGCCCTTGCCCACCAACACCTGGCCACCCGAGGGCGTGGTCACCACGCTCTTGCATTCCTGGATGCTGGTGTACTGGCGGTGCTGCCCATCGGGCTGCAGGTCAATGTAATGAACCGATTCGTCTTTGGTGGCATAGGGCTGGTCGCCCACCTCCACGCGGCGCAGGTACTTGACCCAGCTCACGCCTTGCACGCCCGGCACCACGAGGCGCAGTGGATAGCCGTTTTGCGGGCGCAGCATCTCGCCGTTCTGTCCATAGGCCACCAGCACTTCGCCCGATGTGACCAGGCTCATGGGAATGGTGCGCGTCATGGAAGAGCCATCCGCACCTTCGGCCAGCACAAACCGGCTGCCCTTCAAGTCGGCCCCCGCTAGCTCCAGCAGCGTGATGAGCGGCACGCCGGTGAACTCGCTGCAAGAGAGCATGCCATGCGTGTATTGCACGGTGGGCACGGCCACGTTGCCCCACTCGACGGCGGTATTGGCGCCGCATTCGATGAAGTGAAAGCGCGAGACCGCGGGCAGCCGCATGAGCTCGTCCATCGTGAACACGCGCGGCGTTTTCAGCAGGCCCGGGTCCGAGCCATTGATCATGAGCCGGTGCTTAGCCGGGTCGATGTCCCACCAGCCCTGGTGATGACGCTCGAAGTGCAGGCCGCTGGGCGTGATGATGCCGAACAGCGATTGCAGGGGCGCGAACGACACCGAGGCCTGGGTCGTCTGCGTCAGGCCGGGACTGGGACGGCGCTGGACGTTCGCCTCGAACTTCGAGGGCGAGCCGTAGCCGGGTGATGCAACGCCCTGGCCCAGTCCGGTGCTGTGCGCGGGCAGGTTCAGGATATTGGGGTCGCCGTCTTGCGCCGGCGCGGGGTCGCCCTGGGCCAGCGCGGGCGGCAGCGCCAGGCCGGTCGCGGCGGCCGCAAAGGCGCCGCGAATGAAGTCGCGCCGGCCACCGCGCGCCTGATTCATGACGGTCCGGATGGCGTCGCGACTCAAAAAGTTCTCTGGCGCCTTGAGAATTGTTCCTGTGCTGGGGTGTGCCTGCTTCACGCAATCTCCTTGAAGAGGATTGGCCCCACGGTCGGTTCAGCCGCCGGGCGGGGGTCGCGTTATCGCGTTATCAATTCGTATATTGCCAACTACGAATATATAAGACAGGGAAGGCGGTTCATGATAGGGTTTACGCGAAAGTCTGGAATGTCATCCACCGTTTTCAGCAGGGGGCAATGTGGGCGCCTCAGGCTGAGAACTGCATAATTAATAGCAAACTACCAATATGGGTAAATGGTTATAGTCCGATTTGATGCTGAATCAGCTGCGCAGCGCGGCCCGTGCCTGTTGCAGCCGGTCGTCGAGGTAGGCGCCACAAAAATCGGGCAGGGAGGCGCCCGTCAGGCGCTCGGCCACCTCCATGCCGTCACGTCCGAAAAACAGCACGGTCGGCGCGACCTTGACGCGCCACGACTGAACCATCTGTGCGTGGGTCGTCACGGTGCCCTGGAAGTTTTTTAGCGGTTGGGAACCCTGCATGTCCACTTGCACCACGCCCAGCAGCAGGCGCCGACGAACCGGCCTGGCGAGCAAATCCGCGGTGGCGGCAGATGGGGTGCTCATGCTCAGTTGCTCTCGTGTTCCATCAGCAAAAAGGTGTTGTAGGCGTTCATTCGATTAGCCGCATGAAACAGCGGCAAGTGCTCGAAACGGCTCCAGTCGGTCGCCTTGTAGGCCTCATCGAACGGATCCATGTTGCGGGCCGCCCGACCCATGGTCTCACGCAGGTACAGCAGATAGTCGCGCGTGAGCTGCAGATCCTTGCGCGGCTCGGTGGAGTGCGCGCCGTGCCCCGGCACGATCACCTTGATATCCATCCCCAGCAGCGAGTCCAGCGCGGCGATCCAGTGGCGGCTGTCGGCCTCGCCCACGTAGGGCGCCCGGTCGCGAAACACCACATCACCGGCGAACAGCACCTTCTCCGACGGCACATAGATCGCGAGGTCTTCGGGCGTGTGCGCCGGCCCCATCGGCTTGATCAGGAAATGCACCCCGCCCACGACCAGGTCCTTCTCGCCGTCGATCCACTCGTCGGCCGGCACGAGCCTCGTGCTGTCGTCAATCCAGGGGGCAAGGTCGTGCCGTGAAGCCTGCAGGCGCAGGCGCGCCGTGTCCGAGTTCAGGTACTGCAGCGCGGCCCGGTGCGCGATGATGTGCGCGCCGATCGCCTTGAACGCTTGCAGACCGTAGATATGGTCGGCGTGGTAGTGGGTGAGGATGACCGTGGTGATGGGCTGCGGGGTGATGCGCCCGATTTGAGCGATCAGGCGCTCGGCCAGCGCGGGCGAGCCCAGCGCATCGATCACCACGACCCCCTTGGGCGTGATCACGAAGCCCGCATTCGAGATGAAGTTCTGATTGGCCGGGGAGCCCAGCGCCGCGAGGCCCTGCACATACCAGGCGCTGGCCGACACCTGCTGCGGCGCCATGGCCGGGGGCTCTTCGGCGCGCGTGTAGGGTGCCAGTATTCCCAGCGCAGTGGCGAGCAGCAGGCACGCTGCTCGCCGGTGTCTGCTAAATTGCAAAAGCGAAAGGCACATCCGCCTATCATATAAGCATGCGCTGAACCATTCCAGATCGAAACCACAGGAGAACCTCACCATGGGAACAAAATCGACCCTCGCTGCGGCCCTGCTTTTGGGCGCCATGGCCGCATCGACGCTGGCGCAGACGGCGGGCGCAGCCCCTGTGGCAGGTGCCCCGGTCGCCGCCGCGCAAGTCATCAAGGTGGTCTATCACATCAATACCGGCATCGACACCGCGGCAGCGGCGCTGAACA
>SCRR01000264.1 GCA_004322085.1 Burkholderiaceae bacterium | reverse complement strand
GATCCGCTTTTGCCGCAGCATGGGCTACGACGGCCTGTCGGACTTCAAGCTCAAGCTGGCCGGCAGCGTGAGCGAGGGCGTGCCGTTCATCCACCGCAGCGTGGACGCGGACGACAAGACGGGCGACGTGCTGGTCAAGGTGATCGACAACACGGTGGCCGCATTCCTGAAATACCGCAGCGCGGCCAGCAGCATGGCGATCGAAAAGGCGGTCGACGCGCTGGCCGACACCTATCGCACCGGCAGGCGCATCGAGTTCTTCGGCGTCGGCAATTCCGGCATCGTGGCGCAGGACGCGCAGCACAAGTTCTTCCGGCTCGGCGGCAGCGCGATCGCCTACAGCGACGGCCACATGCAGGTCATGAGCGCCTCTTTGCTACGACCCGGCGACTGTGTGGTGGTGATCTCGAACTCGGGGCGCACTCGCGATCTGATGGACGCGGCCGGCATCGCGCGCAAACGGGGCGCGACCACCATCGTGATCACCGCGAGCGGCTCGCCGCTGGCCACCGCCACCCAGCAGGCCGGCCACATCCACCTGGCGGCTGACCACCCCGAGGGCTACGACCGTTACAGCCCCATGGTGTCGCGGCTGCTGCACCTGATGATCATCGACGTGCTGGCAACCTGCGTGGCGCTGCGCATTGGCGGCGACACGCTGCAGCCCCTGCTGCAAGGCATGAAGGACAATCTGCGCAGCAAGCGTTACACCTGAGATAGACAAGAAATGCGGCGTAGCGTTACAGGCGGATGTCAGGCCCGCGTCGCCGCAGGTGCACCCCGCAGGGAGCCACTCCCGACGGCCTGCGCCGCGGGCGCCGAGGCACGCGCCTCCAGCGAGACCAGGAAACGCCACACAAACCCGATCGTCACCGCGAACATTCCCACATAACCGACGCTAGCCAGCAGGTACGGGAGAGTTGGGTCACCGCCCGCGCGAACTCGCGGGAGGTTGAAGCTGAGCAGACTGAGCGTGATCATGAAGCCGAACACCCACATGCCCATCAGCCAGATGCCTGCTTCGAAGCCGGTGAGCGGCCGATGCCATCCAGTGGCAGCATGCGGCGCATCCACATTGGTATGCGCGGCTTCGACCGGATCGTCAGCGATCGAAGTCACGCGGCGCCCCAGCGTGAACAAGTCGTAGGCCAGGATGCCGGCGCCAGTGGTGAAGACCAGGCCGAACATCGGCAGCATCAGCTTGTAGATGTTCATCGCGGGTGAAACATCGCCGCCAAACCAGTCCAGCCCCAGGATGCGGTAGACGTATACCTGCACGGTGCCGCCGATCGAGAACGCGAACGCCATGCCGAGAATACCGGCGAACACCAGCCAGAAGGCGAGCTTGCCCAGACGCTGGTCGTAGTTCTGGACTTTGCGCATGATCGGTATGGCGTAGTAGGCGGCGGCGATACCCAGCATGCCGAAAGTGCCAAACAGCGCCAGGTGCGCGTGCCCCGCCGTGATCCAGGTGCCATGCGACCATACGTTGGTCAGCGAGAACGTCATCACGAATCCGAGGATGCCTGCACCGACCAGTTCCAGCACCGTCGAGCCGAGGATGAAATAGAACGCCGGCGCATTTTCCAGCGGACGCTTGTTGGTGTGGGCGTCCAGGTAGATGTGCCAGAAGCAGAACACCAGCGGCAGCGGCTCCAGCGCGCTGAACAGCGAACCCCAGAACTGCCAGAACTCCGGCGTGCCGATCCAGAAATAGTGGTGCGCGTTGCCGATCAGTCCGGACAGCCACACCAGCGTGATGCCCCAGAACACCGCAAAGCCCACCGACTTGACATCGGCCTTGAACATCAGCACCAGGAACATGCCGATCAGGCTGATGTGGATAACCTCCCACACGCCTTCCACCCAGTAATGCACCACGAACCAGCGGAAGTATTCCTGCAGGTCCAGGCGGTCTACGTAGAACAGGCCGAACACCCACACCACCATCAGCGCCGTAACACCCAAGCCGAGTCCCCAATGGATCTCGTTCCACTCGCGCATGGGCGGGAACGTGCGTAGCACCACGAAGCACAAGATGGCGAAGCCGACGAGAATCAGCAGCCCGGCAATCCGCCCAGCTTCCAGGTACTCCAACCCCTGCTGGAACCACGGCTGTCCCAGCCACCAGCCCGCGATACCCCGCTCCGCCAGGAACTGGGTGAAGAAGTTCCACACCACGATCACGATGATCGCGTAGAACAGCAGCTTGATGAGCCATGGAGCGACCATATCGCGCCTGGAAAGCAACGGTCCGACAAACAGGATCGCGCCGATGAAGCCGCACACGATCCACATGATGCCGAGGTTCAGATGCTCGGCGCGTGCGACATTGAAGTTCAACACACCAACGAGCAATGTCGGGTCAACTTGTTGCGACGCCAGGATCAAGCCGTCGACCACCTGGAACAAGAACAGCACCAGCATCAGCATGAAGAAGCGCAGGCTCAGCCTTTGGGTCTGATATTGAATTTGCATCACTGTTTCTCCAGGGTGTGGAGGTAGGCCACGATTGCGTTGACTTGATCCTCCTTGAGCAAGCTGTCATAGGCAGGCATGACGCTGGCCGGATAACCCGCCACGATCTTCGCGTTGGGTTTCAGGATCGATTCACGCAGGTAGGCATCGTCGGCGGTGACCGTGCTGCCGTCGGCAAGGTGGACCTTCGAGTTGTACAGGCCGCCCCAGCCGGGACCGACCAGGCGCTTCTCATCGGTCGCGTGACAGGCGATGCAACCGTTGTCCTTGACCAGTTGCGCGCCTTGCATCGCGGGATCGAGCGCGGCCCTGGCTGGCTCCGGCGCTGCTCCCGCGGGAGCAGCGGGAGCAGCGGGAGCCGCCGCGGCGCCATGCGCAAGCTGCAGGCGATGGTCGAGCCCTTCCACTTCCACTTTTGGCGGCCAGCCCTCGGTGTTCATGGCCGACGTGTACTTGAGATAGGCGATCAGCTGACCGATCTCGTCCTTGCTGAATGGCAGGTTCGGCATCATGGTGGTCTTGCCGCCGCGTCGCTCGATTTGTACCGCCGCATCGGGAAATTTCTTCAAGTACGCGTCGATCGAATCAGCGCCGGTGTCGGCCTGCTGGTTGGGGTCCAGCAGCTGCGCCCGAACCGCACCGGTGGTCGGCCAGCCGCCCGCCGACGCCAGGAACGCCGCGAGCCACGCGGGCCCCACGCGCTTGTATTCCCCGGTCAGATCCGGACCCAGATAGGCGCCGTTGCCGACCATGGTGTGGCAGCCCATGCAGTTGTAGGCCTGGAACACGCGCTTGCCCTCGTCCGCGGTGTACTTGCCATAGGTGATCGTGTCCGGCGTCGTCTGGCCGCGCGACTTCATGAAGGAAAAGACCGACAGGGCGACGAAGATCACGGTCATCGCCGCCAGCATGACCAGCGCGCCGCGCCGCCGTGGCGTCTCGCAACTGCTACCTCCTATTCCGCAACTCATGAGCGTTCTCCTTTGGCGGCGACCGGGCCCGGGTCGGCCGTCGCCGACGCGGCGCCTTCCTCATTGCCGTGCAGGAACAGGATGTGCAGGCTGCCGATAAAAACGTAGAACACGTAGACCGCCAGCACAAAGCCGAGCACGAAGTAGATCCACCAAGCCACATGCGATTCGGGCCAGTACTCGAAATCGCGCCAGAAGGGCCAGGACAACAGGAATGCGGCCATACTGGCCAGCACCGAAAGCGTCAGATCCGTGATCCGCTGCGACATGCGACTACCCCCTCGAGATTTGTTTGAGTTGGGAAACTTCCGGACCGGCCACAATCCCTGCCGCGGATTTGCTTGGGGCCCGATCACATGCTAGGAACAATGGCGAGCAGTGTCGACCCGCATAATTGATGAAAATCAAGCGATGGAAAGTTTCCGGTCGAATTTCATTCGAGGGCGTGGCCCTGAGTACCCTTGTAACGCGCGCACCCTACCGCTCGTCAGGGAAGGCATGGGGATCAGGACTGTCTGGAGCCCGGGATTTACAAGAAAAGTAGCTTAAACCGTTCTCAGTTCGAGACGGTTAGCTATCAACCTGATAGTAACTAGATTCGCCCCTCTTCCACGGCATGGCAGGCGACCTTCACGCCCTGGAGGTCCAGCAGTGCCGGACGCTCGACCCGGCAACGCTCGTTCGCGTGCGGGCAGCGCGGGTGGAAGGTGCAGCCCGCAGGCGGGTTCAAGGGATTCGGCACCTCCCCATGCACCGGCGTACGCGCGCGGCCCGTGTCGTGCATCTTCGGGATCGCATCGAGCAGCATGCGCGTATACGGATGCCGTGGGCTGCCAAACAGTGTGTGTTTGTCGGCCAGCTCCACCAGCCGGCCCAGGTACATCACGCCAACCTGATCGCTCACATGGCGCACCACGGCAAGGTTGTGCGAGATGAACAGGTAGGTCAGGCTGCGCGTGCGCTGCAGGTCCTTCATGATGTTGAGCACCTGCGCCTGCACGCTCACGTCCAGTGCCGAGGTCGGCTCGTCGCACACCAGGAACTCGGGCTCGGTGGCGAGTGCGCGCGCGATCGAGATGCGCTGGCGCTGGCCGCCCGAGAACTGGTGCGGGTACTTGGCCATGTCCAGCGGCGACAGGCCGACGGATTCGAGCAGCACGCCCACGCGCGTCTCCAGCTCGGCCGCGTCGGTGATCAGGCCATGCTCCTTGAGCGGCTCGCCCACGATGTCTTCCACGATCCAGCGTGAATTGAGGCTGGCGTACGGGTCCTGGAAGATCATCTGGATGCGCCGGCGCATCGTGCGCGCGTCGTTGCCCTTGAACGCGGCGTGCGCGTCCTGGCCGTCGAACGTCAGGCCGCCGCGCGTGGGCTCGTACAGCCCCACGAGCAGGCGTGCCACGGTGCTTTTGCCACAGCCCGACTCGCCCACCAGCGCCAGCGTGCTGCCTTTTTCAATTTCGAAGCTCACGCCGTCCACGGCGCGCAACAGCACCCGGGGCTTGCGCTCGAGCACGCGGTTCAGCCAGGGCGGTGACACGTCAAAGGTCTTGGCGAGATCGTGGGCCTGGACCAG
>SCRR01000263.1 GCA_004322085.1 Burkholderiaceae bacterium | reverse complement strand
TGGGTTTTGCCACCTTTGGTGGTATCGCGGCACTGGCCTTCGTGCTGGTGGGCGTGCTGCGCCAGAAATGGCTTGCCTGGGCTATACCCGAGAATGCAGATGCTGTCCTCCCGGCAGGAATGGCGCTGTCGCCCGCGATGGACGCATCCCCATAGGCGGACCCTGCCGGGATAAAACATACCGAACATACCGGCCTGATCTGCACCGCGCGCCGGCCGGGCGCTTGCCCCTAAACTCGGCGGCATGAAGGCAAATTTATTGGTGCTGGGCATCGAATCCTCGTGTGACGAGACCGGCGTGGCGCTGGTCGAGGCGCGCGGCGTGGATGTGCCCGTGCTCTGCGCGCATGCGCTGCACAGCCAGATCGAGATGCACCAGGCCTATGGCGGCGTGGTGCCCGAGCTCGCGAGCCGCGACCATATCCGGCGCGTACTGCCGCTTGCGCAAAAAGTGCTTAACGAATCCGGCCGCACGCTCACCGAGGTCGATGTGGTGGCCTACACGCGCGGCCCCGGGCTTGCCGGGGCGCTGCTGGTGGGCGCGGGTGTGGCCTGTGCGCTTGGCGCGGCGCTGGGCAAACCGGTGCTGGGCGTGCATCATCTGGAAGGGCATTTGCTTTCGCCGTTCCTGAGCCGGGATCCGCCGCAGTTTCCGTTTGTCGCGCTGCTGGTGTCGGGCGGCCACACGCAGCTGATGCGGGTCGATGGCGTCGGGCGCTACGAACTGCTCGGCGAGTCGATTGACGACGCGGCAGGCGAGGCCTTCGACAAGTCGGCCAAGCTGCTCGGTCTGGCCTATCCGGGCGGGCCGGCGCTCGCCAAGCTGGCCGAGCAGGGCGACGCGGCCGCATTCAAGTTGCCGCGCCCGCTATTGCACAGCGGCAATCTCGATTTTTCTTTTGCCGGACTCAAGACGGCGGTGCTGGTGCAGGCCAAAAAACTGGGTGGTGAGCTACAGGCGCACAAGGCCGACTTGGCCGCGTCCACGCAGGCCGCGATCGTCGAGGTGCTGGTGAAGAAGTCGCTGGCGGCGTTGCGCCAGACCGGTTTGAGGCGGCTCGTGGTGGCGGGCGGTGTCGGGGCCAACCGCAGCCTGCGCTTGCAGCTCGATGCGGCCTGCGCCGCCGTCGGCGTGCGGGTGCACTACCCGGAACTGCATTTGTGCACCGACAACGGCGCCATGATCGCGCTGGCCGGCGCGATGCGGCTGCAGGCCGGCGTGCAGTCGGCCAGCGAGGTCTACGCCTTCGACGTGAAACCGCGCTGGCCGCTGGATTCTCTTGATCAATCTACATAGAAATAGCCGCCAGCCCTGATGAACAGGGAATTGGCAGCTATCTAACCCGTAGCAACTTAGTTGATGGCCAGCTGCGTGACGTTGCTCACAGGCACCTTCTTGGTCAGCTTCAGCGTCAACACGCCGTTTTCCAGCCTGGCGTCGCTGGCAGCCACGTCGATGTCCTGCGGCAGCTCGTACGCGGCCTTGTAACGGCGCGGCGCACCCTCCAGGCTCTCGATGCGCACGACGTTGCCCTCGATGCCGATGGACAACTGCTCTTTGGCGACGCCGGGCATGTCAAAGCTCATGGTGACGCTCTTGTCGTCCTGCTCGACCGCATAGCCCTTTTGGCGCGCGGCGAACTGCGTGTCGTCAAGAAAACGCTCGAGCGAAGGGGCATAAACACTGCGGCGCAAAACTGCGGGGGCAACCGGGGTGAAGAACATGGCGGAACTCCTTGTAAACTGCGCGGCTTTCAACATCGATTGCCACATGCAACGAATCTGTGTGCCATGCGTTTGTTTTCAAGGCAGGTTTCAACATGAATATTTCGCGCCGCCGACTCTTGAATTCCCTCACGGTGGCGCTATGTGTGCCGGCCGCTGCGGTCGCGCAGACGCCACAGGGCGGCCCCATCAAGCTGGCTTTGATCGAAGGCCTGAGCGGCCCGTTCGCCAACGCCGGCGAGGCCGTGTACCGCAACCTGCTGTGGGCGGTGGAGCGCGTCAATGCGCACGGTGGCGTGAAGCTGCCTGCTGCGGCGGGCGGCGACCGGCTGCTGCAGCTCGACCGCTACGACAGCGGTGGCCAGATACAGGGGGCGCTGTCAGCCTTGCGCTCGGCCATTGACGACGGTGCGCGGATTGTGCTGCAGGGCAACTCCTCGGCCGTTGCTGCGGCGCTGATCGACGCGATCGACAGGAACAACGAACGCGACCCCGGCAAGCAGGTCATCTTTCTCAACTACGCGGCGGTCGATCCGATCCTGACCAACGAGAAATGCAGCTTCTGGCACTTTCGCTTCGATGCCCACGCTGACATGCGCATGGCCGCGCTGATGGAAGTGATCAAGGGCGACAAGGCGTTGCAGCGCGTGTATCTGATCGGGCAGGACTACAGCTTTGGCCAGGCTGTGCTGCGCGAGGCGCGGCGCCAGCTCGGCGTGCAGCGCCCCGATGTGCAGATCGTGGGCGACGAGCTGCATCCGATGGGCCGCATCAAGGACTTCCTGCCGTACGCCGCCAAGATCAAGGCCAGCGGCGCGCAGGCCGTCATCACCGGCAATTGGGGGAACGACCTGACGCTGCTGGTCAAGGCTGCGAAGGAAGTGGGTTTTGAGGGCAAGTTCTACACCTTCTACGGCAACGCGCTGGGCGCACCGGCCGCCATTGGCGATGCGGGTGTGGGCAAGGTGATCGCGGTGGCGGAATGGATGCCGAATGTTCCGGGTGCCGCCAGCGAGGCGTTCTACTGGGCGTTCGTGCGGCGCTTCCCCAAGCCGACCGACGAGTATGTGCAGTTGCGCATGCAGCTCATGATGCAGGTGTTGGCGCAATCCATAGCGCGCGCCGGGACGACCGATTCGATTGCAGTTGCGCGGCAGCTGGAACGGGCCAGTGTCAGTTTTGCCGGCCAGACCGGCACGATGCGGGCGCTCGACCACCAATTCCAGCAACCGCTGGTCGTGGGCGTAATGGAACGCCAGGGCTCGCCTGGTGTGAAGTTCGACGAGGAAGGCTCGGGCTACGGCTTTCGCGTGGTACGCCAGATCAGCGCCGCCCAGGCCGAGCAGCCCACAACGTGCCACATGGCACGCCCCTCCTGAAATTCGGCAGGCATCCCACGGAGCGCCTGTCCCAATAGGGCTACGAGCCGTAACCCAGACACGCGCCCGCGTTGGGCAGGCCCTGACACTCACGCTGCAGGCGCCGATCGCGCTCGGCACGCGTCTCGCCGGAGCCTTTTTCAAACTTGATGCGCCCCACCTTTTTGGCATTGGCGGCCTGCGTGGCGTGCGGCTTGCTCTTTTTTGCCTTGGTCTCGGCGGCGTCGGCGCCCACGCATAACAGTGCGGCCGCGCACAGCAGCGCAATGCTGCCGCCCGAGCGATAAATCCGTGGAATCCTGAGGTACATGCAAACTCCCATGCGGCATGGATGCTGCCGTCAAGTCCATCATAGCGGCAGTGTCGCCGCCGCTGTACAGCGGGTATGTCGGCGACAATAGGCACCCGTTTCAGCACTGCCATCGATCACTCCACCATGCGCCAAGCCATCCAGGACCTCGAAGAATCCAGAATCCGTGAAGTTGCCAATGCCGGTATGGGGCGTAGCGACATGCTCGCGTTCTGGTTTGGCGAGAGTGACGAGGTCACGCCCGATTTCATCCGGCAGGCGGCGATCGATTCGCTCAAGCGTGGCGAAACTTTTTATGCACACAACCTGGGCCTGCCCGAGTTGCGTGACGCCATTGCACGTTACATGAGCGCGCTGCACGGTGAGGTGGCGGTAGAGCGCATTGCCGTCACATCGGGCGGCGTGAACGCGCTGATGCTTGCGATGCAGGCGCTGATCGACGCCGGTGACGAGGTGGTGGCGGTCACGCCGGTCTGGCCCAACCTCACGGCGCAGCCGCTGATTTTGGGCGCGAAGCTGCGCTGCGTCGCGCTCAAACCGACGGGCGGCGAATGGGCACTGGACCTGGAGGCGCTGCTGGCCGTGATCACGCCGGCCACCAAGCTGCTGATCGTCAACTCGCCCAACAACCCCACGGGCTGGACCCTGACGAGAGCGGAGCAGCAGGCGATCGTGAATCATTGCCGCGAGACGGGCACCTGGATCCTGGCCGACGAGGTGTACGAGCGTCTGTACTACGCGGGCGATACCGCCAACGGCAGCGCCCCGAGTTTTCTGGATGTGACCACGCCCGATGACCGGCTGGTGGTGGTGCACAGCTTTTCGAAGAGCTTTTTGATGACCGGATGGCGGCTGGGCTGGCTCGTGATGCCGCCCGCGATGACACAGCACATGGGCAAGCTGATCGAGTTCAACACCTCGTGCGCCAGCGTCTTCACCCAGCGCGCCGGCATCGTGGCGCTCCAGCGCACCGCCGACGTGACGCCGCGCGTGGTGGCCCATCTGAAAGTGTGTCGCGACACGCTGGTGCCGCTGCTGCAGACTGTCCCCGGCGTGCGGGTGGCCGCTGCCCGCGGCGGGATGTACGCCTTTTTCAGCCTGGAGGGCCACGGCGATTCGCTGGAGACCGCCAAGCGCCTGGTGACCGAAGTGGGGCTGGGACTGGCACCTGGCAATGCCTTCGCACCCGAGGCTCAGGGCTGGCTGCGCTGGTGCTTTGCCTCGAAGGAGCCGGCCCGTCTGGCTCAGGGGGTGGATCGGCTTCAGGCCTGGCTCAGGTTATAATCGAGCGGCTTTGCACAGTGCAGAGCGCACGTTGGCTGCAGTTCCAGCTACCAACGCAAGTCCAATACTTACAGGAAAATTGAAATGATCGCATCCAGTATCAAGGCCGAGGTCGTCAAGGCCAACGCGCGCAGCGCCACCGACACGGGCAGCCCCGAAGTGCAGGTCGCGCTGCTGACCGCCCGCATCAACGAGCTCACCCCCCACTTCAAGACCCACGCCAAGGACCACCATGGCCGGCGCGGCCTGCTGCGCATGGTGAGCCGTCGGCGCAAGCTGCTCGATTACCTCAATTCCAAAGACCACGACCGTTACGTCGCGCTGATCGGCAAACTCGGTCTGCGCAAATAAGCGGTCCATCGAATGCAAGCGCCTGAGTTAGCTCACTAGCTCAGGCGCTTTTTACTTCGGAGCCGGGCAATACGAATGCGCGCTGTGTCATTCCAGAAGAAATCAGATGTTTTGCGTGATTTTTTCTGGAATGGCATCGTGTTCTGACCGCCAGACTCCGGGCCGTTGGCGCAGCCTCATGCGCCCGATTCTTCAGGAGCCATCGACATGACCATCTTCAACAAAGTCACCAAGACCTTCCAGTGGGGCGCCCACACCGTCACCATGGAAACCGGCGAAATTGCGCGCCAGGCCAGTGGTGCCGTGCTGCTCAGCATCGAGGGCACCGTGGTGCTCGCCACCGTGGTGGGCAAAACGGTGGGCAAGGCGGGTCAGGACTTTTTCCCGCTGACCGTCGACTATCTCGAAAAGACCTATGCCGCGGGCAAGATTCCCGGCAGCTTTTTCAAGCGTGAAGGTCGCCCCAGCGAGTTCGAGACTCTCACCAGCCGCCTGATTGACCGTCCCATCCGGCCACTGTTTCCCGAGGGCTATTTCAACGAGGTGCATGTGGTGATCCATACGCTGTCGCTGAATCCGGAAGTGGATGCCGACATTGCGGCCATGATCGCGACCAGCGCGGCCCTGTCCGTCAGCGGCATTCCGTTCAGCGGCCCGATCGGCGCGGCGCGCGTGGGTTACATCAACGGCGAATATGTGCTCAACCCGGGCCAGACCGCGCGCAAGGACTCCAGCATGGATCTGGTGGTGGCCGGTACCGAAGCCGCCGTGCTGATGGTGGAATCCGAAGCCAAGCAACTGTCCGAAGAGATCATGCTGGGCGCCGTGGTGTTCGGTCACGAGCAAAGCCGCGTGGCCATCAACGCGATCCACGAGTTGGTACGCGATGCCGGCAAGCCGGTGTGGGACTGGAAGGCGCCCGCCAAGGACGAGGTGCTGATCGCCAA
>SCRR01000262.1 GCA_004322085.1 Burkholderiaceae bacterium | reverse complement strand
GCGCAGTGACAGCACCAGCGCGTCGATGCGGGCACCACTGTGCGCCACGCGAATGCTCAGCGGGTTCTTCCCCGCGCCGCGCTCGACCTGTGCGGTAAACGGCTGGTCGTTGCAGGTGCCGTGAATGCGGACCGAGCCGAGATGGAAATTACTACAGAATTTATAGCCAACCTCCCCGACCTGGACATGGCTGGAGCCTGTTTTTCCTTCAAAATCCGTGACCTGGACCCGGCTTGAGATGTTACGTCCTTGCGGGCCCAGCGTGACCACGACAAACTCCTCACCCACCGCCACTTCGTGGCCCTGCATCTGGCCGCTGATGCCGGTAGCGCGGTCGCGATAGCGGCGATTTACAAAGGCCGCAAGCGCCACCAGGAAGTTCGGGTCGTCGAGCGGCACCTCCTGCGCCCGGAAGCCGCCGGCGTAGTGCTCGGCGATGAAACCGGTGTTGAAATCGCCCGCGACAAACTTCGGGTGCGCGAGCAGCGCTGCCTGAAACGGGATGTTGCTGCTGACGCCGCGAATCACAAAGCCGTTGAGCGCCTCGCGCATCTTGGCAATCGCCTCCAGGCGGTCCCTGCCATGCACGATGAGCTTGGCAATCATCGAGTCGTAGAACATCGGAATTTCACCGCCATCCTGCACGCCGGTGTCCACCCGCACGCCATACAACCGCGACGGGTCGGCCGCAAACATGGTCTCCTTCGGCGGCTGGAAGCGCACCAGGCGACCGGTACTCGGCAGGAAGCCCCGGAACGGGTCTTCGGCGTTGATGCGGCACTCCATGGCCCAGCCGTTGCGCTGCACGTCTTTTTGCGTCAGCGGCAGCGTCTCGCCGGCCGCCACGCGGATCATCAGCTCGACCAGGTCCAGCCCGGTGATGCACTCGGTCACCGGATGTTCGACCTGCAGCCGCGTGTTCATCTCCAGGAAATAAAAGCTCTGGTCCCGGCCAACGACAAACTCCACCGTGCCGGCGCTCTGGTACTTGACCGCCTTGGCCAGTTGCACCGCCTGCTCGCCCATGGCCTTGCGCGTGGCCTCAGAGATGAAGGGCGATGGCGCCTCCTCGATCACCTTCTGGTGCCGGCGCTGGATCGAGCATTCGCGCTCGTTCAGGTAGACGCAGTTGCCATGGCTGTCGCCCATGAGCTGGATTTCGATGTGGCGCGGCTCCTCGACAAACTTTTCGATGAACACGCGGTCGTCGCCAAAGCTGTTGCGCGCCTCGTTGCGGCAGCTGGTAAAGCCCTCGAACGCCTCCTTGTCGTTGAACGCCACGCGCAGCCCCTTGCCACCGCCGCCGGCGCTGGCCTTGATCATGACGGGATAGCCAATGCCTTTGGCGATCTCGACCGCCTGCTCGGCCGTTTCGATGGCTTCGTTGACGCCGGGGATGCAGTTCACGCCAGCTTCCTTGGCCAGCTTCTTGGACGCAATCTTGTCGCCCATCGCGGCAATGGAATAGTGCTTGGGGCCGATAAAGGTGATGCCCTCCTCCTCCACCCGCCTGGCAAAGTCCGCGTTCTCGCTCAGGAAACCGTAGCCGGGGTGCACGGCCTGCGCGCCCGTCTGCTTGCACGCGGCAATGATCCTGTCCGCCACCAGGTAACTCTCGCGGCTGGGCGCCGGGCCGATGTTGACGGCCTCGTCGGCCAGCGCCACGTGGCGCGCGCCCGCATCGGCATCGGAATACACCGCCACCGTTTTGATACCCATCTTGCGGGCCGTCTTGATAACGCGGCAGGCAATTTCGCCGCGGTTGGCAATCAGTATTTTGGTAAACATTCGCAGTCTCCTATTCGGGAATCAGTTTGTGTGCTTTGCGCAATGGCGTGAAGTGCCACCAGGGCTGTGCCGGGCCGCCAACGGCGGGTGCCTGAACCCGCAACGGCCACGGCGTATCCGCCTTCGCTCATGTCCCCCGCCCTGCGGGCTCCTCCTTTACTTCGCTGCGGCAGACACACCGCGCCCGTTGCTGCGAAGGGAGTGAGGATCGGGCTGTCCGGGCGTTTTGCGCAGGTAAAGGAGGAGGCCGAAGGCCGGAGGACACGGAGCAAAATCCCCGGACAGCCCGATCCAGCACCATAAAAATTCATGGCCATGCAACTCACAACGGAATATTCCCGTGCTTGCGCCACGGGTTCTCAATCTTCTTCTCGCGCAGCATCACCAGGCTGCGGCAGATGCGCTTGCGCGTCTCATGCGGCAGGATCACGTCGTCGATGAAGCCGCGCGCACCGGCCACAAACGGGTTGGCGAAGCGCTCCTTGTATTCCGCCTCGCGTGCAGCGAGTTTCACAGGATCGTTCTTGTCCTCGCGGAAGATGATTTCCACCGCGCCCTTAGCGCCCATCACCGCAATTTCGGCGTTGGGCCAGGCAAAGTTGACATCGCCGCGCAAGTGCTTGGAGCTCATCACGTCGTAGGCGCCGCCGTAGGCTTTGCGCGTGATCACCGTGATCTTCGGGACCGTGCATTCGGCGTAGGCGAACAGCAGCTTGGCGCCATGCCTGATGATGCCGCCGTACTCCTGCGCGGTGCCCGGCATGAAGCCCGGCACGTCGACAAAGGTGACCACGGGAATGTTGAAGGCGTCGCAAAAGCGCACGAAGCGCGCGGCCTTGATGCTGCTCTTGATGTCCAGGCAACCCGCCAGCACCAACGGCTGGTTCGCCACGATGCCCACGGTCTGCCCTTCCATGCGGGCGAAGCCGATGACGATGTTCTTCGCGTACTCGGGCTGCAGTTCGAAAAAATCGCCATCGTCCACGGTCTTGACGATCAGTTCCTTCATGTCGTAGGGCTGGTTCGGGTTGTCAGGCACCAGCGTATCGAGCGACGGCTCCACGCGGTCCGCCGGGTCGCCGCTCAGGCGCACCGGGGCTTTTTCGCGGTTGCTGAGTGGCAGGTAGTTGTACAGGCGCCGCAACATCAAGAGCGCCTCCACGTCGTTCTCGAATGCCAGGTCGGCCACGCCGCTCTTGGTGGTGTGCGAGATCGCACCGCCCAG
>SCRR01000261.1 GCA_004322085.1 Burkholderiaceae bacterium | reverse complement strand
ATCATGTCGGCGGCCTTCTCGGCAATCATGATGGTCGGCGCATTGGTGTTGCCGCCCACCACGCGCGGCATGATGGAGGCGTCCACCACGCGCAGCCCGGCCATGCCGTGCACGCGCAGCTCGGGGTCCACCACGGCCAGCGCGTCGTCGCCCATGCGGCAGGTACCGACCGGGTGGTAGATCGTGTCGGCATGGCTGCGGATGAACTGCTCGATCTGCTCGTCCGTGTGCGCGCCGGCCGAGGCTGGCAACTCCGCGCCGCGATAGCCCGCCAGTACCGGCTGGGACAGGATGTGGCGCATTAACCTGAAGCCGCGCAGCAAACGGTCCATGTCGTCGCGCTCGCCCAGGAAATTGGGGTCGATCAACGGCAACGCCATCGGGTCGGCGCTAGCCAGTTTCACGCCGCCGCGACTCTTCGGGCGCAGCACGCACACATGGCATGAATATCCGTGACCGAAGGTGGTCTTGCGGCCATGGTCGACCAGCTTGCCGATCACGAAGTGCAGTTGCAAATCCGGAATCGGCTCGCTGGGCTGGCTCTTGATGAAGCCCCCAGCCTCGGCGAAATTCGTCGTGAGCATACCCGAGCGGTGATTGCGCCACTCGAAAATTCCCTTGATGACGCGCACCACCCCGACCGGGGACATGCCGAACAGATCCTTCAGGTGCGGCGCGTTCACCACCTGCACCACGTCCACGTGATCGTGCAGGTTCTCGCCCACGCCAGGGAGGTCGAACACGGTAGCAATGCCGTGCTGCTGCAGCTGCGCGCCCGGGCCGATGCCCGACAGCATCAGCACCTGTGGCGATTGCAGCGCGCCGGCGCACAGCAGCACCTCGCGCGCAGCCTTGATCTGCTGCAACTGGCCGCCGCGGCGGTATTCGACGCCCACGGCACGCCGGCCCTCGGTCAGGATGCGGGTGGTGTAGGCGCCTGTAATAACCTGCAGGTTAGGCCGGGACAGGTTGGGCGTGAGGTAACCCTTGGCGGCGCTGAAGCGTTCGCCGTTTTTGTGCGTGACCTGGTACATGCCGACGCCTTCCTGCTCGGCGCCGTTGAAGTCGTGGTTATGGACAAAGCCCGCCTCGCGGCCGGCCTTCACGAACACCGGGCCGAAGCGGTTCGGGCTGCGCAGGTCCATCACGTTGAGCGGGCCACCGGTGCCGTGCCAGTCATTGGCCCCACGCTCGTTGTTCTCGGAACGCTTGAAATAGGGCAGCACATCGTCGAAACCCCAGCCCGGGTTGCCTTGCGCCTCCCAATGGTCGTAGTCGGCGCGATGGCCCCGCATGTAGATCATCGCGTTGACCGAGCTGGAGCCGCCCAGCACCTTGCCGCGCGGCTGGTAGCCGCGCCGTCCGTTCAAACCAGGCTGCGGCACCGTCTCGAAGGCCCAGTTGGCCTGCCCGTTCTTGGCCAGCAAAGCTAGTCCGGCCGGGCAGTGGATCAGCACGCTCTTGTCCACCGGGCCCGCCTCCAGCAGGCAGACCCGGGTGGTCGGGTCCTCGGTCAGGCGAGCCGCCAGCACGCAACCGGCAGAGCCGCCACCGATGATGATGTAGTCGAACACGTTTGCATCCATGGCCAATATGACTCCGGGCTGATTTTTTGTCGGAACTGGACGTTACACCCATTGACGCCGGCAACCGATAACATAAGGGACATTTACATTTCACCATCGGAAAAGGGTCGGCATGAGCATTCAGAAGGTAGGCATCATTGGTGCGGGCACCATGGGCAATGGCATAGCGCAGGCGTGCGCTGTCTCCAACATCAGCGTGGTGATGGTTGACGTCTCCGACGCGGCCGTGGCCAAGGGCGTGGCCACGGTGGCGGGCAGCCTGGACCGCCTGATCAAGAAAGACAAGATCAGTGCCGCCCGGAAAGACGCGGTGCTGGCCCGCATCCAGGGCTCGACCCGCTTTGAGGATTTGCAATCCGCGCAACTGGTGGTCGAGGCCGCCACGGAAAACTACGAGCTCAAGCTCAAGATCCTGAAGCAGGCCGACGCGCTGCTGGCGCCCGAGGTCATTATCGCGTCCAACACCTCGTCGATCTCCATCACCAAACTGGCGGCGGCCACCTCGCGGCCCGACCGCTTCATCGGCATGCACTTCTTCAACCCGGTGCC
>SCRR01000260.1 GCA_004322085.1 Burkholderiaceae bacterium | reverse complement strand
GGTGATCCTGATGAACTTCATCCACAACGTCTGGGTGGCGGCGCCCTTCCTGATCCTGCTGGGCGGTCTGGGCGGCTTTCTGGTGGTGCCCATGAATGCGCTGCTGCAGCACCGCGGCCACAACCTGATGGGGTCGGGACGCTCCATCGCGGTGCAGAACTTCAACGAACAGGCCTGCATCCTGATTCTAGGCGCCTTCTACAGCCTCTCGACCGGGCTGGGCCTGTCGACCTCCGGTGCCATCACGACCTTTGGCCTGGTGGTCGCCGTCATGATGTGGTTGATCCGGCACTGGTACCACAACAACCGCATCAAATACCGCGACGAAATCGATCATCTGCTCGCGATTGCGCGCAGCGACGACCTGCACGGATGAACGCTGGCGGCTCCAAAGGCGCGTTGCTGGCCGCCGCGGCGCTGATGCTCAACGCCTTTGTATGGGGCGTGTCGTGGTGGCCGTTCCGGCAACTGCAAACGCACGGCGTGCACCCGCTGTGGGCCACCGCCATCATTTACATCGTCTCGCTGGGCTGCCTGCTGGCGGTCGCGCCGCGCGCCTGGCATGGCCTGGTGCAACACCCCCAACTGCTGCTGTTGATGGTGGCCGCGGGGCTCACCAACGTCGGGTTCAACTGGGCCGTCACGGTGGGCGACGTCGTGCGCGTGGTCCTGCTGTTCTACCTGATGCCCCTGTGGGCGGCGCTGCTGGCGTGGCCACTGCTCGGCGAGCGGCCCACCACCACATCGCTGTCGCGCATGTTGCTCGCGCTGGTGGGCGTGGTGATCGTGCTCAAGACGGACAACTCGGCGTGGCCGGTGCCCGAGAGCGGGGCCGACTGGCTCGCCTTGATGGGCGGGTTCTGCTTTGCCCTTACCAACATCCTGCTGCGCAAGCTGAACCACACACCCACCGCGTCGCGCGTGCTGGCCATGTTCGGTGGTGGCGCGCTGATGGCCACCTCGGCGGCCTGCCTGGGTCTGGCCCGTGGTGTGGTGCCGTTGCCGCCGGCACCCACCGCCGCGTGGCTGGTCTTTGCGGTGGCACTGAGCCTGGCGTTTCTGGTCGGCAACCTGGCGCTGCAGTACGGCGCGGCGCGACTCAGTTCGCATGTCACTGCGCTGGTCATGCTCTCGGAAGTGGTGTTTGCCAGTGCTTCGTCGGTGGCACTGGGAGCGGCCACATTGACGGGCCGCACCTGGCTCGGCGGTGGCCTGATCCTGCTGGCGGCGCTGTGGTCAGCGCTGTCGAACGACGCACCTTCGCCCACGACCTCAACCAGGAAGCGCCGGGGAGCGAATTAGTGCTATCCGCCGTGGTCGGGCAAGGTGGACTTGAAAACCTGAATGGCGTAACCAACGACAGGCCGCAACTGCGCAGGTGCGCGTCAGTCAGCACATGACGGCACGACATCGAACAAGCCCGTCGGGCCGGTACCGCACGGCGATGAACACAGAACCGTGCCTCGCTCCAACTTGTCCGGGGATATCCGTTACGGGATGAGACCGGCCTATTCCTTTAGAAGCTGAGCCACAAATTCGCGCAGCCATTTGTTGGCAGCATCGTGGTGGTAGCGTTCATGCCAGTGTTGCCGGATCTCGATGTGCGGAAATCTTATCGGTGACTCCAGCACTCTCAAATTCCTTCGTCCCTGCAGTCCGGCGGCCATTCTCGACGGGATGGTGGCGATGGCATCAGTCTGCTCGACAATGGTTGGCAAAACCAGGAAATCCGGCACGCTCACCGCAATCTGCCTGTGCAATCGTTGCTTCCAAAGTATCTGTTCCAAAGCAGTATCGTGCCCCGTTCCTGTTGACGCAACGACCGCATGGAGCGTTGCGACATATTGCTCCAGACTGAGTGAAGACCGGATCGTCGGGTGGTCGCGCCGCACGATGCAGACAAACTTGTCGCTGTATAGGCGCTGCTGGTAGAAGCCCGACTTGAGGTTGGGAAAAATGCCGATGGCGAGGTCGCCATCGCCAGCAGCCATGGCGTCCTGCAGCCCTTTTTCGGGTGCGCGCCTGACCTTGACACCGATGCGCGGCGCGCGGCTTTGCAACCCCAGCAAGAGTTTGGGCAGGAAGACCAGTTCGCCGACTTCCGAGAGATAAAACGTGACTGACTTGCTGCTGGACGTCGGGTCGAAACCGGCATCAGCGCCCAGCGCCGCCTCCAGCAACTCGCAGGCGCGGGCGACCGGCCCCGCGAGCCCTTGCGCATAGGGAGTGGGCTGCATGCCAGCCGTCGTGCGCACGAACAGCGGGTCATTGAATTTCTTTCGCAATCGCGCCAGGGCGTTGCTCATGGCCGGTTGAGACAGCCCCACGCGATCGGCTGCCAGCGTGACATTGTGTTCCCGCGCCAACGCGTCGAAAGCCACCAGCAGGTTGAGGTCAATCGAGGTCAGGTTCATTACAAAATCCGATCGATGCAACGACAGATGCTGCTGTCGTGAGACCCAGTATGACGGGTTATCAAACATTCATGTGGTGAATATGAAGCATATAGCTTTTGACGTCGACAAATATAAATCCCACGTCTACATTGCACTTCAGGACAATCGCCACGGCGACAAAAACACCATGAACATCGGTGAACTGCACGACACGGCCACGGCAAGCATGGGCCCGGCCAGTATGGCTTGGTCGTCGTCGCAGGTTGCATCACACGCGTTAGCCCGCTCCAGGACCGGCATGGTGACCAGCCCGCATGAACTCGCTTCACAGGCAGGGCTGGATATTCTCAAGTCGGGCGGCAATGCCGTCGAAGCGGCCATTGCCATTGGCGCGTGCCTGTCGGTCACCTACCCCCACTTCACTGGACTGGGTGGTGACGGGTTCATGCTGATCGCCGATGCCCGTGGAAAGGTCTCCACCATCTCCGGAATCGGCCAGGCGCCCCGTCGAATGCCCGCCTTTGCTGCGTCGGAGAAATCCATCCCGCATCGCGGTCCCGCTTCGATGCTGACGACGGCCGGAAATGTCGACGCGATGGGAAAGGCCTTCGAGCTGAGTTGCCGGGAACTGGGCGGCAAGCAGTCCTGGGCGTCGCTCCTGAAACCCGCGGCGACACTGGCACGAGATGGCTTCCCCTGGACGGCGTCCGGACATTTTTGGCTCGATTTCCGTGCGGGAGAAATGCACACTCTCCCTGGCGTTGCCAATACATTTCTTGTTAACGGCAAGGCACCGGCTGTGGGTGAGGTTTTCCGCCAGCCGCTTCTGGCTCGCACATTGGAAACCCTGGCCGAACGCGGTCATCGTGACTTTTATGAAGGCCACCTCGCCGCACGCCTGGTCGAGGGGTTGCAGCAGGCTGGCTCGCCGCTGACGGCCGCCGATCTTGCTGCGACCGCAGCCCGGGTTGAGCCACCACTCGCGCAAGCCTATCGGGGCGGCACGCTGCTGGCGCACCAACCACCGACCCAGGGGGTGACCACGTTGCAGATCATGGGCATTCTGGAGCGTTTCGATCTGGCGACTATTCCAGAAGGCAGTGCCGACTATTACCACTTGCTGGTGGAGGCGGTGAAATATGCGTTCAACGACCGCAACCGTTACCTTGCCGACCCGGATTTCAGCCCGGTGCCCTGCAAAGAGCTGCTGTCGAGCGCAGCACTGGACCGCGCTGCAGCACGCGTGAACATGGCCCGCGCGCAGCCTTGGCCACATCGCTTCCAAGCCGGCGACACGGCGTACATCGGCGCCACAGATGCGGCCGGCAATTCGGTATCGATGTTGCAGACCCTCTATTACGACTGGGGCAGCGGCATCATGGCTGGCGATACCGGTGTGCTGTGGCACAACCGTGGCGCGGCGTTCTCGCTGGATCCCACGCAGCCCAACCGGCTTGAGCCCGGCAAGCGCCCCTTCCACACGCTCAACCCGGGCATCTATATGAAAGACGGTCAGCCACGCATCCTGTACGGCACACAAGGTGCGGATGGCCAGCCGCAAACTCTGGCAGCGATTCTGACGCGGCTGATCGACTACAACATGGACCCGCTCACGGCACTGGCACGGCCACGCTTCTTGCTTGGCCGAACGTTTTCCGACAGCAGAGATTCACTCAAGCTTGAATCAGATGCCGGTAGTGAGGTGTTCCTCGAATTGGCGCGACGCGGGCACGAAATGAGCACCTTGCCTGCGCAAAGCCCATTGGCGGGGCATCCAGGCGCCATCGTGATCCATCCTGGACCCCCCCGGTCCATCACGGGCGCACACGATCCGCGCAGCGATGGCCACGCGCTCGGACTGTAGGTGCTGGAATGAACTGGCCGTGACGTTGGTTTTACGCAGGTAGTTGAAAGGTCAACAAAGAAGGAGACAGGCATGAAATTTGATCTATTGGTAAGACAGGTATGCATCCACGATGATGGGCCGTTGATGGACATCGCAGTAAAAGATGGACGGATCGCAGCGATCGAAGCCGGTATTGAAGGGGAGGCCCTCAGCGAAATCGACGCAGGGGGGCGTGCGGTAATTCCGGGGCTGGTCGAGCCGCACCTGCATCTGGACAAGGCCTTACTGCACCGCCGGCTGCCCGCCCGGCAAGGCACACTGGAAGAAGCGATCCGCTTGACGGGGATCCTCAAGGGCAAACAGGAAAGAGAGGATGTGATGACGCGGTCACGCACCGTGCTGGACATGGCCGTGAAAAATGGCACCACTGCGATCCGCGCTCACCCGGACGTCGATCTGATACAAGGGCTGATTGGCGTAGAAACCCTGCTTGAGTTGCGCGACGAATACCGCGATCTGCTCGATCTGCAGATCGTTGCATTCCCGCAAGAGGGAATACTCAAGTCGCCAGGAACGCGCGAGCTGATGGTCGAGGCAATGGATATGGGCGCCGATGTTATTGGCGGCTGCCCTTACTGTGAACTGAACCGCAAGGATACCGAGGCTCATATCGACACAGTTTTCCAGCTGGCTGAGCGCTATAACGCGCCGATCGACATGCACGTGGACTTTTCGGACGACACCACTGACCAACGCTTCGTCACCACTGAATATATTGCACGCAAGACGATCGAACGCGGCTGGCAGGGACGGGTTTCACTCGGCCACGTCACCAATCTGAGTTCGCTGCCACCATCCGAGCTCGAGCCGATTGTCGCGTTATTGCACGAAGCCGACATCACCGTTGTCACGCTACCAGCCACCGACCTTTACCTTAGCGGACGCAGCGATGAGCGCAACCAACGCCGCGGGTTGACCCCGGTCCGCGCCCTGCATCAGGGTGGCGTCAATGTCGCTTATTCCTCGAACAACATCCGCAACGCGTTCACCCCTTTCGGCAAAGCCGACATGCTGCAGATCGGCAACATGCTGGCTCACGTGGTCCAGTTCGGCACGCTCGATCACCAGGCGGCAATTCTCGACATGGGTACCCGCAACGCGGCGCGCTCCATCGGCCTTGGTCACGACTACGGCATTGCGGTCGGTTGTCGGGCTGACTTCGTGATTCTCGACACATTCAAGGTTGCCGATGCACTGCTTGACATCCCGCCTCGATCATGGGTCGTCAAGAACGGCAAGATCACGGTCGTCACGCACCATCACTGTGAAATCCATCGTCATCTGAGCGATTCAACTAAGGAAGCAACGTCATGAGAAAACTTCCCACCGAAGTCATCGCCTCGCTGCTCGCAGTGACCACAATATTCGTTTCCATGCCGCCGCTGAACCTGCCGCCATGGGCGATCTTCATCGGCTGGGCTGGCACGTTTGCTGCTGGCGGCCCACAGCCGGACGTGCTGAAGAAAATCTGGCCGGTGATGCCGATCGGATCAGTCACGGCATTCCTCATCGTATTGGGCTTCAACTGGGCGTCGCAACAATTCACAGGCACACAGTTCATCATCGCGCAGTGTGTGATCCTGTTCTGCCTGAATGCCGCGCAGATGCTACTGGCACGCGTGCCACGCCTGGGACTCGGCTTCGTCCCCGGCATGTTCTTCGGCTTTGCGTCGTATTTCGCGACCTTCTACGGCGGCTTCGGTCCGACTCCGCACGATCCGGTCGCGGCACTGTGGGCTGTCATCCTGATGAACGCGCTGGGACCACTTTACGCGTGGCTCAATGTAAAGCTCGCCGCACCGCATGGTCACGCTGAGGCGCCCGCCGAGATTCCGGTGACGACTCGAATTAGTCCGCCTTAACCCATTGGGTTCGTCAACCAGGTGGACGTCATGGGACGTGCCGTGTGCCACCTGCTACGCCAGCAATGCTGGTCGGTCGATGCTTGCCCGAGTGAAAAAAAGACGCAGCATGACCAGGATAATCCTCTGCGCCAGCGACGCGTCGGCGCCCGAATCAGGCGCGCACCGCTGGCAAGTCGCTGCTTTGGAGCGCGACAAACCGGGCCAGCACACCGGCCAGCACCGCTTCGTCGAACGGCCTGACCAGGCAGACGTTGCAACCGGCCAGGCGCGCGCGCCAGCGATCCCACCAACCCCTGCGACTCGACAGCACCATGATCACGACGGGCCGCGTGCCGTCGGCGTTGTTTTTGCGGCGCACGGCGCGGCAGACTCCAAACACGCTGGCACCAGCCACCGGTTCGTTGACAAACACCAGCCGGTACGAATGGGTTGCGAGCTGATCGATCGCCTCGGCGAGGCTGCGCACCAAACCCGCACGAAGGCCGTGCTGGCGCAAATAGCTTTCCAGCGTGCGCCGGGAAGCATCCCCTGCGTCGACCACCAGCACCTCGGCGCCCGCTGACGCCGTGGCAAAGGCAGCGTGGGCGGGGTGGGCCGGCAGTGGTGCTGCATCGGGCGTCGCCGCTGGTGCAGCAGGCGGCGCGGGCACGGGCGCCGGTGCCGCCGAAACCGCCGGGGTCGATGGGGAATTCACGCGCCGGGCCTCGCGCCACAGTGCGATGCTCGCGCGGTCAATGACTTCAGCTGGCTCCGCCATGGCCTCGTCAAAGATGGAGCGAAGCGCCAGCAGTTCGTCGCCCGACGCATAGGGCTGGGTCGCTTGAAATCCGTTCACATAGGGTTGGGTTGGCTGAAACCCGTTCGGTTCGGGCGCAGCGGCGGGAGTGCGCGGCATCTCGAGCGGCGCAAAGGGTTCGGTGGCAGCAAAGGCCGTCGGCAGACGAGACGGCTCATACGCGGCCGCGGGCTGGGTCGATGGCTCGAACGGCACGGTCTGGGCAAACCCCGCGCTCTGGCGCTCCGACTGCACGGAAGATGCCGCGAGTGCGCGTACCGCGTCGAGCACGGCCAGCAATTGAATCGGCCGCGGCTGCACAAGCCAGCCCGTGCCGACGTCGGAGTCACCGATCAGCAACACGCGGGCCGCGGGCTGGGTGCGCCACAACTGGCGCACCGCGTCGGCATCGTCTGCGTTGGCGATGACAACATCGGCCTCGCCCGCATGCGCCACCATGATGTAGCCCGGCCCGGAACGCGCCGCCAGCCGGAACAGCGCACTGAAGGCCGCAAGTTCGTTGGGCGGAAAGCCGATCAATGCAAGGGACTGGGGCATGCTCATAGCGGGGCGGGGACTCGATGAAGATAAGGTACAACGCGCGGCAACCGCAGCCGCCACCAGCGCTGCTGCCGATGTTGGGGCAAGATGCCGCAAATAGCAACCAACCCGCAGGAGTCGACATGCCAACTATTTACGATTTCGAGGCCCAGCAGATGGACGGCAAGCGCGTGGCGCTCAAGGACTTTGCCGGCAAGGCCCTTTTGATTGTCAACACGGCCAGCGCCTGCGGTTTCACGCCGCAGTTTGCCGGGCTCGAGCAGCTGCACGAAACCTACGGAAAAAAAGGGCTGGTGGTGCTGGGTTTTCCGTGCAACCAGTTCGGTGCGCAGGACCCCGGCAGCAACGAGGAGATCGCGAGTTTTTGCCAGCTCAACTACGGCGTGAGTTTTCCGATGATGGCCAAGATCGATGTGAACGGCGCCAGGGCCGATCCGCTGTACCAGTGGCTCACGGCCGAGGCGCCGGGTCTGCTCGGCCTCAAGGCCATCAAGTGGAACTTCACCAAGTTCCTGATCGGCAAGGATGGCCACGTCGTCAAGCGCTACGCGCCGACCGACACGCCCAAGAGCCTGACCAAGGATATCGAGGCCGCGCTGGCTGCGTGATTTCAAGCCAAATCAATCTATAGCCATTGAAGAGTATGAACTCATAGCTATCAATCTAATAGCATACGCGGCGCCTCTCATGGCGAATCGCGATCGACAGGGACGCCCCCATGCGTCTACACTGGGGCGCAACGCCCTGACCTCATGCAGTCCGCCGCTCTTGCGCCCCGCAGACCCGACCAGGGCGACGTCCTGCACAGGCTGTATGGCGCGGTCGGACTGGACGAAGCCTGGAGCGACACCCTGCACATCCTGGCCGACTACTTCGAGGCCAGCATCGGCCTGCTGGTGGTGGCTGGCGAAGGCCAGCGCGACCAGAGCTTCTACGCCGCATGGAACCATACGGAGGAGGCGGCACGCGCTTACTCAAGCCACTGGTGGCAGCACGACGTGATGTTGCAGGCCGCGCTCAAGAGGAACCTGTTCGTGCGCGGCATGATCTTGCGCGGCAGTGACCTGCTCCCGCCCGACGAGTTGCGCCGCAGCGACTATTACCAGCACTACCTGTCCGCCCTGCCGGCCGAGCATTTCATGGGCTGCGTCATGTCAGACGGACGCGACGAGGCGCTGGCACCGCCGATGCACCTGAGTTTTTTCAGGCCGCCCGACGCGCCGGACTTCAGCGACGAGAACCTGGCGCAGTTCGCCACGCTGTATCCGCACATCCATCGCGCCTTCGACCTGCATTGGCAAATGCGCAGCACGCGTGAACAGCTGGGCCTGTTTCATCAGGGGCTCGATGGCTTCGACTTTGGCGTGGTCTTCATCGACTCGGCCAATCGCGTGCGGCACAGCAACGCAGCCGCGCTGCAGCTTGCCAGCGAGCCGGCCAGCGCCGCGCTGCTCGGCGGTCTGCCCCGTGTCGTGCCTGGCACCGGCGCGCTGGCGCAATTGCTCAAGTCCTGCGCCGTGGGACAGGGCGGCGCGATTACGCTCGGGCCGGATGGCAGCAACCAGTTGCTGGCGCTCGCGCTGCCGCTGGCCGCGCCCACCGCCACGGCCGCCGGGCGCGCAAGCGCATCGGTGGTGCTGATGCTGATCGACCCGCGCAAGCGCCCCGATGCGGCGCTCGAATACGTGGTGCGCGCCTTCAAACTGAGCAAGGCCGAAGCGCGGCTGCTGCCGCTGCTGTTCGAGAACCGCACGCCGGCAGAGATCGCGCGGTTGCTGGACGTCAAGATCACCACCGTGCGCACGCAGCTGTCCGCCATCTTTGCCAAAACCGGCACCACGCGCCAGCAGGAACTCATGCGCCTGCTGGGTTCGGTGCCACCGGTGCAGCGCTTTCGCGGCTGAGCCCCGGTGCCGGTCAGCGGCTGTACGCGCTCTCCCCGTGCGAGGTGATGTCCAGGCCTTCGCGCTCGGACTCTTCGCTCACGCGCAGCCCGATCACCATGTCGGCAATCTTGAAAGCGATGAAAGCCACCACACCGGACCAGACGATGGTCGTCAGCACACCCTGCAACTGGATCCAGAGCTGGCCAAGGATTGAATAGTCCGGGCTGACCTTGTTCGCCACATAGTCCCAGATGCCGGTGCCGCCCAGCGCGGGGGACGCCAGCACGCCCGTCATGAGCGCCCCCAGGATGCCGCCCACGCCGTGCACGCCGAACACATCCAGCGCATCGTCCGCACCGAGCAGGCGCTTGAGGCCGTTCACGCCCCACAAGCAGGCCACGCCGGCCAGCAGACCGAGCACCAGCGCGCCCATGACGCCGACGAAGCCGGCGGCCGGGGTGATCGCCACCAGCCCCGCGACGGCGCCAGACGCGGCGCCCAGCATGGAGGCCTTGCCCTTGTGCAGCGCCTCGGCGCCCATCCACGATAGCGCGGCCGCCGCCGTGGCGACCAGCGTATTCACAAAGGCCAGCGCCGCCGAGCCATTCGCCTCAAGAGCGGAGCCGGCGTTGAAACCGAACCAGCCGACCCACAAGAGCGATGCGCCCACCATGGTCAGCGTCAGGCTGTGCGGCGCCATCGACTCCTTGCCCAGACCCACGCGCTTGCCCAGCACCAGGGAGCCCACCAGACCCGCCATGGCGGCGTCGATGTGCACTACGGTGCCGCCCGCGAAGTCGAGCGCGCCCTTGGCCCAGAGCCAGCCCGCGTTCGCCGTCACCTTGTCCAGGCCGGCCTGGTTCACGATGCCATCCGGGCCGTCCCAATACCAGACCATGTGCGCGATCGGCAGGTAGCTGAAGGTGAACCAGAGCGCAGCGAACAGCAGCACCGCCGAGAACCGGGCCCGCTCGGCAAGCGAGCCGATCACCAGCGCCACCGTGATCGCGGCAAAGGTTGCCTGGAACGCCATGTACATGTACTCCGGAATCGCCACGCCCTTGCTGAAGGTTGCGGCCATCGAGTCCGGCGTGACGCCCTTCATGAAGATCTTGTCCAGACTGCCGAAGAACGGATTGCCGGCCGTGAAGGCCACGCTATAGCCGTACAGGGCCCACAACACGATGATGAGGCAGAAGATCACGAACACCTGCATCAGGATGCTGAGCATGTTCTTGCTGCGCACCAGGCCGCCGTAGAACAGCGCCAGGCCCGGAATGCTCATCATGATGACCAGCAAGGTGGCGACGATCATCCAGGCGGTGTCGCCCTTGTTCACGGTATCGACGATAGGAGCCGCCGCCGGTGCGGCAGCGGTCGTCGCGACAGCGGCCGGCGTTGCAGGCGTTGCCGATGCATCGGACGCCGCCGTGGCCGCTACCGGCGCTGCCGGCGTTTGTGCCATGGCAAGGCCACCTGCCAGCAGGCTCAGACCCAGCGCGAAGGAGACAAGTAGTTTTTTCATGTTCTTGACTTTCTGGTTGGCGGGGATATTCACAGGGCGTCTTTGCCGGTCTCGCCGGTGCGAATGCGCACGACCTGCTCCAGGTCGTAGACGAAAACCTTGCCGTCGCCGATCTTGCCGGTGCGCGCGGCGGTCTCGATGGCCTCGATCACTCGTTCGACCAGATCCTCGGAGACGGCAGCCTCGATCTTGACCTTGGGCAAAAAGTCGACTACGTACTCGGCGCCCCGGTACAGTTCGGTGTGGCCCTTCTGGCGGCCAAAGCCCTTCACTTCGGTGACGGTGATGCCCTGTACGCCGATACCCGAGAGCGCTTCACGCACCTCGTCGAGCTTGAAGGGTTTGATGATGGCGGTAACGAGTTTCATGTTGGTTCTCCTTGGCACGGTCACGGTTAGAAGCTGTATCTGGCGCCCAGCACCAGACCGGTGCGGCCCGTGAACCTGCCGTCCGGCGTGACATACAGCGTTGTGCTGGCATCGGTTCCGACCACGGCGAGCGAGGCCGCCAGACCATTGCCGAAGTCCTTGCCCAGCGTGAGCGCGTAATCCGTATAGGACAGCGCGCCGTTGTGATGGACCCCCTGGTGCCCCACGTGCGGCACCACCGACCAGCCACCGCCGAGGTCGAAATTGGCACTCAGGTCCAGATAGCCGCTGTTCTTGCTGTCGGGCGTGCCAAACAGGTTGGAGAGGCTGTCGGAGTACTTGGCCGTGACGATGCCCCAGGTGAGGGCACCATAGATCTCGTCGGTATCGGCGTTGGCAAAGCCGGGCACATCGCCGAGCTTGTTGCCCACGTACTGGTAACGCAAGTAGCCCACGTCATAGGACACGTCCCTGGCGATCGAGCCCTTGTAGCCGCCGTACAAGTCAAGCTCCACCGACCCGTCGCTGGCACCCGCGTCCTTGATCCACTTGATGCCCGAGGCCCACGCGCCGAGATAAAAGCCACTCTTGTGCGCGAAATCCACGCCGCCCTGCAGGGCCGGGTCAAAGCGCGACTGCGTGATGCCACGGTAGCGGTAGTCGGTGACGACGCCGATGTTGTACGCCAGCGTGTAGTCGGGCGTTGGCGCCACGGCGGCCGGGGCGGGCGCGCCAGGTGCTGCTTCAGTCTGGGCGAAGGCGCTGCCCCACCCGGTCAAGCTGGTCAAGACGGCAAGAGTCAATGCAGATGCGGTCTTCGGTGTCATGCAATTCTCCAATAAAGGTTGTCGGGCCATCAGTCAATGCACGGACCGTGCCAGCGCCTTTGTTGCCGCCACCCCTTGTCTGTGCACCAATGTGTGCGGGCCTGCGTTAAGATAACTGGATGAATAACCAGTTCGCACTATCGCGGTGCCTGATCGGCGTCAGCCACGGGCGGCCATCGCCCCAGATTGGGGAGTGGAGAATATGAGCCTGGCTCTGGTGCAAAGCCGTGCCCTGCTTGGGCTGGAGGCCGAGGCGGTCACGGTCGAGGTGCATCTGGCCAATGGGTTGCCCAGTTTCACCCTGGTCGGCCTCGCCGATGTCGAGGTGAAAGAAGCGCGCGAGCGCGTGCGCTCGGCGATCCAGAACGCGGGGCTGGAATTTCCGGGCAACAAGCGCATCACCGTGAATCTGGCGCCGGCCGAT
>SCRR01000259.1 GCA_004322085.1 Burkholderiaceae bacterium | reverse complement strand
TTCGCGCGCGATGTTGCTCGCGCCAATCAATCCCCAACCCAATCGGCCTGTCATGTCAGTGTTCTCCTTGAGTTGCGGCGGCAGATTGGGAGCCGATCAGGCATCGCGCAAGGCCACTGTCTCGCGGGCCAACGCGGTGATGCGTGCCCAGTCGCCGGTAGCCACGGCATCGGCTGGGGTGAGCCAGGAACCACCGACGCAGGCCACGTTGGGCAGCGCCAGAAAGTCGCGCGCTGTGGCGGCGTTGATGCCGCCTGTCGGGCAGAAGGTCATATCCGGGAACGGGCCACTCAGGGCTTTCAGCATGCCCACGCCACCGGCCTGTTGCGCCGGAAAGAGCTTCAAGTCGGTGAAACCGGCCGCACGCGCGGCGATCACATCCGACGGGGTCATTACCCCGGGCAGCAGCGGCAAGCCGCTGGCGCTCGCCGCGGCGGCGAGTTCCAGCGTCAGCCCCGGGCTCACGCCGAAAATCGCGCCGGCCTCGATCGAGCGCTCGAAATCCTGCGGCCGCGTGATGGTGCCAACACCGATGATCGCCCCCTCGACTTGCTCGGCAATATCCTTGACGGCTTGCAGCGCCACCGGCGTGCGCAGAGTCAGCTCCAGCACGCGGACACCGCCCGCCACCAGCGCCCGGGCCAGCGGCACCGCCTGCTCCAGCTGGTCGATGACGATGACCGGAATCACGGGGCCGGTGCGCATCAGCTCGAGAATGTTCATGCGCGGTCTCCCGTTGCAAATACAAAATGGTCGTGGACAGGTATGGTATGCGGCGTGGCCGCCGTATCTTGCGACTCCGGCGCGTAAAAAGTCATTGCACCCTCCTCCGCACCAAGCGCATTGGCGCGAAACGCGGCGAAAAGCTCGCGCCCCGTGCCGTGGTGGGAATCGCTCAGGTCCGCCACCGCCGGCTGGCGCGCCTGCCACTGCGCGGCGTCGACCAGGGCCTCGAGCACGCCCTGCTCTGCATCGAGCAGCACGATGTCGCCGCTGCGTATGCGGGCCATCGGGCCACCGGCCAGGCATTCCGGTGTCACGTGAATGGCCGCGGGCACCTTGCCCGAGGCGCCCGACATGCGGCCGTCGGTGACCAGCGCCACATGGAAGCCCTGATCCTGCAGCACACCCAGCAACGGCGTGAGCTTGTGCAGTTCCGGCATGCCGTTGGCGCGCGGCCCCTGGAAGCGCACGACGGCGACGAAGTCGCGCTGCAACTCGCCGCGGTCGAAGGCGGCCATCACCGCTTCCTGAGTTTCGAAGACGATCGCAGGTGCCTTCACTACCCGGTGTTCCGGCTTCACGGCCGAGGTCTTGATGACGGCGCGGCCAAGGTTACCGACCAGCAGCTTCAGACCACCATCGGCACTGAAGGGAGCCGCCGCAGACGCGAGCACGCTGGCATCACCGCTCACCGCGGGCGTATCGCGCCAGGCCAGTCCCCCGTCCTGCAGGAACGGCTGCTGACGATAACGCTGCAAGCCGCCCTCGCCCGCCACCGTCAGCGTGTCGGCGTGCAGCAGGCCCGCATCGAGCAACTCGCCGATCACAAAACCCATGCCGCCGGCCGCGTGGAAGTGGTTCACGTCCGCCTTGCCGTTCGGGTACACGCGCGCCACCAACGGTACCACGTCCGAAAGATCCCTGAAATCATCCCAGTTGATGACGATGCCGGCGGCGCGCGCAATGGCGACCAGATGGATCGTGTGGTTGGTCGAGCCGCCGGTGGCGAGCAAGCCGACGATGGCGTTGGCGATCGCGCGCTCGTCGACCACGCGGCCGATCGGCGTGTACTCGGTGCCGAGATCGCTGATGGCGACTGCCCGCTTTGCCGCGGCCGCCGTCAGCGCATCGCGCAGTGGGGTGTTCGGGTTGACGAAGGCAGCGCCCGGCAGGTGCAGCCCCATCACTTCCATCAGCATCTGGTTGCTATTAGCGGTGCCGAAAAAAGTGCAGGTGCCTGGGCCGTGGTAGGACTTCTCCTCGGATTCGAGCAGCACGTCGTGGCCAACTTCACCCTTTGCGAAACGTTGGCGAATGCGTGCCTTCTCATCGTTCGACAGTCCGGTGGGCATGGGGCCGCCGGGGACAAAGATGGTCGGCAAGTGGCCGAACTGCAGTGCGCCGATCAGCAGGCCGGGCACGATCTTGTCGCAGATGCCCAGGCACAGCGCGGCGTCGAACATGTTGTGCGACAGGGACACGGCGGTCGCCAGCGCGATCACGTCGCGGCTGAACAGCGACAACTCCATGCCGGGCTCCCCTTGAGTGATGCCATCGCACATGGCGGGTACGCCACCGGCAAACTGTGCCGTAGCGCCTGCTTCACGCGCGGCCCGTTTGATGATCTCCGGGAATCGCTCAAACGGCTGGTGGGCCGACAGCATGTCGTTGTACGACGAAACGATGGCCACGTTCGCACGATGGATCTCGCGCAGCATGATCTTGTCGCCAGCGGGCGCCGCCGCAAAGCCATGTGCGAGGTTGGTGCAGCCAAGGGCCTTGCGCAGCGGCCCTTTTCTGCGGGCTTCCTCGAGGTGGGACAGATAGACGGAGCGACCTGTAGCACTGCGGGCGCGAATGCGGTTGGTCACGGTGGATAGGACGGGGCTAATGGTCATTTTGGAACCTCCTGACGTGAATCCGGCCTCGTTCACAGAATGAAGCCCGTGTTGACGAAGTTCGAGCGGTGGTCGCGCACGATGCCGTCAAGCAGGCGCTTGCTGGCCTGCGTCTGCTTGGCCGCGACCATCGAGCGGATCGAGAAGGCGCGCAACGCGTCGCTCACCGACAGGGTGCCCTCGGCCGAATCCTTGCGCCCCGCGAACGGGAACACATCGGGCCCGCGCTGGCACTGGCAGTTCAGGTTGACACGACACACCTGATTAACCAGCGGATCGACCAGGGCGCCGATCTGCACCGGGTCGTTGCCAAACACGCTGACCTGCTGGCCGTGGTCGGAGCTGATCACATACTGGAGCGCCTCTTCGACCTCGTCGTAGGCCATGACCGGGACCAACGGGCCGAACTGCTCCTCGCGGTAGAGCTTCATACCTTCCCTCACCGGATACACCACGGCCGGGTAGTAAAGCGTTGCGCAGTACGCTCCGCCGCCTTCGTTGACCACCTGGGCACCCTTGGCCTTGGCGTCCTCGATCGCCTCCGTCATGTAGGCTGTGCGGTGCAGCCCCGGCAGCGGCGTGATGCTGACGCCCGGCTCCCACGACATGCCAACCTTGAGTTTGCCGACGGCTTCGGTGAAGCGGCGCAGGAACTCTTCGACGATCGAGCGGTGCACGATCAGCATCTTGAGCGCCGTGCAACGCTGGCCGTTGAAGGAGAGTGCGCCCAGCAGACACTCCTTGACTGTGAGGTCGAGGTCGGCATCGGGCAGCACGATCGCTGCGTTCTTGGCGTCCAGACCCAGGACGGCGCGCAGCCGGTGCGACTTGGGGTGCTGCTTCTTCAGGTGGTCGGCCACCTTGCTGGAGCCAATCAGCGCCAGCACGCTGATCTTGCCGCTGGCCAGCATGTGCGGAACCACCACGGCACCCGGCGCGTAGATAGTATTGATCACGCCGCACGGGAAAGCGCTGCGGAACGCCTCCACCAAAGGCCAGAACAGAAGCGTGCCGTACTGCGGCGGCTTGAACACCACCGTGTTGCCCATCAGCAGCGCCGGGATCAGGGTGGCGAAGGTCTCGTTGAGCGGGTAGTTGTAGGGCCCCATGCACAGCACCACGCCCAGCGGTGTGCGCCGGATCTGGCCGATGGTACCGTCGGCGATCTCGAAGCGCGAGGCATTGTTGTCGAGCGACTTGAGCGCTTCGATGGTGGCGACGATGTATTCGACCGTGCGGTCAAACTCCTTTTGCGAATCGGCCAGGCTCTTGCCGATCTCCCACATGATCAGGCTGACGATGGTCTGGCGCTGCGCGACCATCTGCCGCACGAAGTCCTGCATGCAGGCAATGCGCGCGGCTACCGGCATCGTCGGCCATTCTCCGCGCCCGCTGTCATAGGCGGCGACCGCGGCGTCCAGCGCGGCGTCGCTTTCGGCCTCGCCCATCACCGGATAGCTGCCGATTTCGAGCTGCTGAACGGTGCCATCGGGCTGCTGTTCACAGATCGGCGACAGCACCGTCTTGCACGCTCCATTCCAGGTCTTGAACTCGCCGCCGACCAGGTAAGTTCGCTGGTGAATCGGCGACGCCAGGCGGTGTTCCAGTGGAATCTCGCCCGGGCCGGGGAACAGTTGCTTCAGGTTTTCAGTGTTTCTCATCATTCGTTCCTCTCGATACAGGCGTGGTGCCGTCACTGTTCCTCGGGCCATGCGAAGCCGTCGCGCGCCACCAGCGCGCTGGCCGCCGCGGGCCCCCAGGTGCCGGCGGGATAGGAGCGAGGACCGCCGGAGATATCGTTGTCGCGCTCCCAGGCGCGCAATACGGGTTCGATCCAGCGCCAGGCCTGTTCCTGCTCGTCGCTGCGCACGAACAGGTTCAGGCGACCGGCAATCGCCTCCAGCAGCAGGCGCTCGTAGCCGCCTACCCGGTTCTCGGCGAAAGCCTCGTCGAAATCGAGATCGAGGCACACCGGCGACAGCGCTTCCGATGGGCCGGATCCCTTGGCCGCCAGCAGGTGCAGCTCCAGGCCGTCCTCAGGCTGCAGCTTGATGACCAATTTGTTCGGCACGTTCGCACCCGGGAAGATACGGTGTGGCGCGGGACGGAAATTCACCACGATCTGCGCTTCGGGCGCTGCCAGACGCTTGCCGGTGCGCAGGTAGAAGGGCACGCCCGACCAGCGCCAGTTCTGCACCTCGGTTCGCAGCGCGACGAAGGTCTCGGTGTGGCTGTGCGATGGCACTTTCGCTTCTTCCTGATAGCCAGGTACGGGTTGGCCGCCGACCGTGCCGCGGCGGTACTGGCCGCGTATCACATCGCGCAGCACGTTGTCCTCGGTGAACGGCTTGAGCGCATGCAGGACCTTCAGCTTCTCGTCGCGAATCGCGTTGGCATCGTTGCGCGAAGGCGGCTCCATCGCAATCATCGTCAGCAATTGCAGCGCATGGTTCTGGATCATGTCGCGTAACGCGCCGGTGCGATCGTAGAAGTCACCGCGCGTACCCACGCCGAGTTGCTCGGCCAGCGTGATCTGGATGTTGGCGATGCTTTCGCGGCGCCACAGCGGCTCGAACAGCGCATTACCGAAGCGCAGCGCCATCAGGTTCTGCACCGCCGACTTGCCCAGGTAATGGTCGATGCGAAAGGCTTGAGTTTCGCTGAACACCGAGCGCACCACGCGGTTGATTTCCTGTGCGCTTTCCAGATCGTGCCCGAGCGGCTTTTCGAGCACCACGCGCACGTTCGGTCCGTTCAGTCCGACCGCGCCGAGTTGTTGGCAGATCTGCGGGAACAGGTGCGGGCTGGTGGCCAGGTAAAGCACCACCGTTTCCGCCGAATCCGCGCCGTGACCCTCTACGTCCCGCGGCCCGTCCAGCCATTGCCGCAGCCGGACATAGTCCTCGGGCTTTGACAAGTCGACTCGTAAGTAGCGCACCAGCACGGCGAAGCGCGCGAACTCCTCGTCGCTGGGCCGCTTGGCGCCCTCGACGTCGTGGAAACGCTCCTTCAGCCAGATGCGATAGGTGTCATCGGCAAAATCTTCCCATGCGACCGCAACGATACGCCCGCCGGGCGGTAGCTTGCCGTGACGAAAGGCCTGGAACAGGGCGGGCATCAGCTTGCGCCAGGCCAGATCGCCGGTACCGCCGAAAAAGACGAGATCGAATGACATGCTGCTTTCCATGGCGTGGCGGCCTCGGGAACGTTCGTCCTAGGCCGCTCGCAATCGTTGAATGAGTCCGGCCGTCGAGGCGTCGATGCCGTCGAGGTCGCCGTCCTTTGCGAGGCGCGGAAGCAGGTCCGCGCACAGCGCCTTTCCCAGCTCCACACCCCACTGGTCGAAGCTGTTGATGCCCCACACGGCGCCACTGGTGAAGACGCGGTGCTCGTAAAGCGCAATCAGTGCGCCCAGACTCGTCGGCGTGAGTTCATCCAGGATCAATGTCGTGCTGGGGCGATTGCCGGGAAAGCTGCGGTGCTTCGCCAGCACCAGCGGGTCCAGCGCCGCCGACGCCGTCGACGCCTTTTCGCCTAGGGCCTCGGCGCTGGACTTGCCCCGCATCAGCGCCTGCGACTGCGCCAGGCCGTTCGCGAGGAGCTTGGCGTGCAGGTCGTGCAAAGGATGCGCCGGCGTCTTCACCAGGATGAACTCGACCGGAATCACGTCCGTGCCCTGGTGCAGCATCTGGAAGTAGGCGTGCTGTCCGTTGGTTCCCGGCTCGCCCCACACCACCGGGCTGGTGGCAAAGGGCAGCGGCTCGCCGCCGAGATCGACACATTTGCCGTTGCTCTCCATTTCGAGCTGCTGCAGATAGGCCGGAAGTCGCCGCAGGCCCTGGTGGTACGGCGCCACGCTGCGGCTTGTGAACCCATGGAAGTTGCGGTACCAGACATCGAGCAACCCGAGCAGCAGCGGCAGGTTCCTGTGCGCCGGCGCTTCGGCAAAATGGCGATCCATCGCGTGGGCTCCGGCGAGCAGCGCGCAAAAATGCTCCGCACCGATGGCCAGTCCGATCGGCAGCCCGATGGCGGACCAGAGCGAGTAGCGCCCACCGACCCAGTCCCAGAAGCCAAAGGTGGTGGTGATGCCGAATTCAGCGGCGGCCTTCACGTTGGTTGTGGCGGCAACGAATTGCCGGGCCGTGTCGGTGCCACCGTTGGCTACGAACCAGTCCTTCGCGACATGCGCGTTGGCCATCGTCTCCTGTGTGGTGAAGGTCTTGCTGGCAATGACAAACAGGGTCTCGGCCGGCTTCAGGCCCCGCAGAGTGGGAACGATGTCGTGGCCGTCGACATTCGAGACAAAGTGGAACGTCAAGCCCCGGTGGGCGAACGCGTCGAGCGCCGGAACCACCATCTGTGGCCCCAGATCGCTGCCGCCAATGCCGATGTTGACGATGTGCCGAATGCCGCTTGTTGCCGTGTCGCGCACGGTCTCGGCGTAAGCCAGCATCGCATCGAGCACACGATGAACGTCGTCGCTGAAAGGGCCCTGCCCCTTGGGCGCGCGCAGCGCCGTGTGCAGTACCGCACGCCCTTCGGTCGTGTTGACGGGCTGGCCGGCGAACATGGCGGCACGCCGGGTTTCGACACCGCACTCGCGCGCCAGATCGAGCAGGAGTTGCAGCGTCGCAGTGTCCAGCAGATTCTTCGACAGGTCGGCAAAGACCTCCGGAGCCTGCACGCTCATGATCTCGAATCGGTCAGCGGAACGCGCGAAGGCATCGCGCAGATTGAATCTGCGGCCCTGTGTCTCGTAATGGCGTTGCAGCACCTTCCACGCGTCGGTCCGGTCACAGCGATGAAAAATCATCTCTCGTTGCATCGAATTGCTTTCCGGCGAGTTCATCATGCAGTCTCTTTCAAGGGTCAACTTTCAGGAACAAATCCCGATCCGGCGCGAAATTCGCGTACAACGGCAGCAGTGCGCCACCTATGGCACGCGCGTCGCTGCCAATGGTGCCGGCCAGCACCCTGGGCCGTGCTGCACCTTCCCAGTTGTAAAGGTCGAGTGCTCGTTCGACCCCAGGCACCAGCGCCGCCAGCAATTCGCGGCCGAAGGAGCCGTCAATAATCACGCCACCCAGATCGAGCAGACAGGCAGCGCTGTTGATGGCCAGCGCAATGGCCGGGCAGGCCCGGTCCAGCCAGGCTTGCGTGCTCGCCAGCCAGGGCGCGTCCAGCGCGCGCGCATCGACCCAGGCGCCCGTGTCGATGCCGGCCTTGGCGTATAGGGCTTCCAGGTTCCACAGCGAACCGACGTTGAGCAGTTGTTCGGGCGGCATGCCGGCGGTGGTGCTCAGACCCAGCGGCAGCGAACCCACCGCACCGGCGTTGCCGTTGAGGCCCCCGAACAGGTGGCTGTCAAGCACCAGGCCGCCGCCAATGAAGGTGTCGACAAAGAAGTACAGGAAGCTGCGCACGCTGCGGCCGCGACCCGCCACCAACTCCGCCACGCAGGCGGCGGCCGTGTCCTTGACGAACTCGACCGGCAGCCCGGCAGCGCCATCCAGCGAGGCGATTCGCTCGCACATGTCGATGTCATTCCACTCTTGCGCGAGTTCGGGTGTGATGCCAAGAAGCACCTTCCAGCCGCCGAGCGACAGCGGGGCAGCAACACCGATGCCGTGCAGGCGTTTGCGCAGCGCGGGTGTGAGCGACTTGCGCAGTTGCCGCAGCCCGGCGTCGATGTCGCCGAATAGCTTGAGTGGATCGGGGAACGGATAGCTCAGTGACAGGCGCTCGCGAACCTGGCCCGTGAAGTCCACCAGCAACATATCCGCGTTGCGGCGACCGATCTTCACACCAATGGAGAACGCACCGTCCGGGTTGAGTGCCATCGGCACCGAGGGCTGGCCGACCTTGCCACGCACGGGCGCCAGTTTTCGCACCAGATCATCAGCCTCCAGACGACCAATGATGAGCTGCACGGTCTGTGCCGTCAAATGCGTCAGGCGCGCAATTTCGGCCTTCGGACAACTCCCCTGCAGCCGGATCGCCTGCAGCACAACCCGCTCGTTGAACTGCCGCATGCCGACCTGGTTGGAGCCCCGTGGTCGTAACCGGGCTTCAGTCGGCGTCGCCGCAATGCGTGCTTCGTTCACTTGCGAAGCTCCCCGGCGATCGCCAGTAGTTTGCCGCGCCCGAGCGAGGCGGCCGCGAAGTTCGCGTCAGCCAGCACGATCTCGTCGCCGTGCCCCATCTCGCACAATAACTTCGGCATCTCGGGCGAGAGCAGCGGATCGACTCCCTTGAGCATCGTCGCGTCCTCAATGGGCCAGGCAGTCTGCAGGTATGTCCTGCGGGCTCATGGCGCCCGTCATGACCGCCACCGTGTCGCTCATGCTGATTTTTTTCGGATCCAGCAAGGCCGCGCGTTTGCCCAGCCTGGCCACATGGATGCGGTCGGCCACCTCGAACACATGCGGCATGTTGTGGCTGATCAGGATCACCGGCAGGCCCTTGTCGCGAATGCGCCGGATCAGCTCGAGCACCATGTTGCCTTCCTTGACGCCGAGCGCGGCCGTCGGCTCATCCAGGATCACGACGTGCCTGGCGAACGCGGCACTGCGCGCCACGGCGACGCACTGGCGCTGCCCGCCCGAGAGTGTTTCGACCGCCTGCGTCATGGAGCGGATGCCGACCTTGAGATCATTCATCCGCGCAATGCTCTGCTCCAGCATCTGCCTCTTGTCGATCACGCGCAGCAACTGCGAGAACCAGCCGGGCTTGATGATTTCGCGGCCCATGAACAGGTTCTCTGCAATCGTCATCGCGGGTGCCACCGCAAGGTCCTGATAGACCGTCTCGATGCCTTCGCGGCGCGCATCGATGGGTGACTTGAAATGGATGACCTTGCCGTCCAGCCGGATCTGGCCCTCGTCGGGGATCGTGGCACCCGACAGCGCCTTGATCAGCGAAGACTTGCCGGCGCCGTTGTCGCCGATCACCGCGATGATCTCGCCGGCACGCAATTCAAAATCACTGCCGTCGAGCGCGGTGACGTGGCCGTACCGCTTGACCAGTCCGCGCGCTTCCATTACGAGCGCCGGGGTTTGATTGGCTGTGCTCATCAGTGTGCCCCTTTGTGTGAGAGTTGATCAGTAGTCACCGCCAGAATGACCAGGATGCCGGTGATCAACACCTGGTAGACAGAAGACACCCCCATCAGCGTGAGTCCATTGCGGAACACGCCCACGATCAAGGCGCCGATCAGGCTGCCCAGGATCATGCCGCGGCCCCCGAACAGGCTGGTGCCGCCCAGCACCACCGCCGTAATCGCGCTCAGGTTTTCGGTTTGCCCGGCATTCGGATCACCCACACCGGTTCGCGCCACCGACAGCAGTGAGGCGATGCCATAAAAGAGTCCGGCGGTCACATACACGCCGAGCAGCACCTTGTCGGTCGCGATACCGGTCAGGCGGGTGGCCTCCGGGTTATTGCCGACCGCGTAGATATGACGCCCGGGCTGAGTCTCGCGCAACCACCACCACATGAAGAGGTACAGCAATAGCATCAGCAGGGCACCGTAGTTGATTTCCGCGTTGCCGAGCCGGAACGTGTTGCCAAAGAAGGTCATGGCCGGCGGCAGGCCGGTAATCGTCTCCGCGCCCGAGTAGAGCTGGGTGAACGCGAAGGCGATGTTCAGGGTGCCCAGGGTGACGATGAACGACGGCAGCCGGATGCGGGTGACGAGCAGACCGTTGATCAGTCCGAACGCCATGCAAACCAGGATCCCGCATACGATCGCGAGGTACTGATTCATGCCACTGTCCACGGCCAGCTTGGTCATCACGATGCCGCCCAGCGCCATCACCGCACCGCACGCCAGATCAATGCCTGCGGTCAGGATGATCAGCGTCTGGCCGATGGCAATCAGTCCCACCACCATGACTTGCTGCAAGATCAGCGAAAAGTTCTGCACCGACATGAATCGGTCGCTTTGCATGGCAAAGAAGATCACTGCGAGCAGCAACGCGATCAGCGGGCCGAGCGTGGCCACGGGTGGCAGCCATGAAGGTTTGGTGATGGACATATTGTCTCCGGTGGGGGTAACGGGCGGTGGCAGCAGCAGACCAGCGGGCGTCGTCGCTCTTCAGTTTGCGGCGCTTACTTGTTGCCCCAGCACATGTCCATGCCGAACTTGGTGTCCTTGCTGGCGACGCCTGTGATTGGCTTGTCGGTGATCAGCGTGACGCCAGTGTCGGTATAGCCGCTGACCTTCTTGCCTGTCTTCGCGAAGTTCACGCCCGCTTCCACGCCCATGGCGGCCATCTTCAGCGGGTACTGCTGGGAGGTTGCCGCGATCACCCCGGCCTTCACGTTTTCCACACCCTTGCAGCCGCCGTCAATCGACACGATCAACACGCCTTTTTCCTTGCCGGCTGACTTCAGTGCCTGGTAGGCACCGGCTGCCGCCGGTTCGTTGATGGTGTAGACCAGGTTGATGCCGGGGTCCTTTTGCAGGCAGTTCTCCATCCCGGTCTGACCCTTGGCCTGGTCGCCGTAGCTGTCGGCCGAGCACACGATGGCAGGGTTGGTGGACAGTTCATTGCTGGAGGCGTCCGCAGCCTTCATTCCAAAGCCCTTCATGAAACCGTTATGCCGCTGTGCACCGACCGGATTGCCAGGAAACAGGTCCATCATGGCGATCTTCACGGGCTTGCCCGCCATCGCGGCCTTGGCGTACTCGCCGATCAACTCGCCGGCCGTGTAGTTGTTGGTTGCGAACAGCGCATTGGCCGCGCTCATCGGTTCGGTCGGACTGTCCAGCGCAATGAACATGACGCCTTGCGCCTCGGCCTTCTTGATCGAGGGCACGATGGCCTTTGCGTCACTCGGCGTGATCAGGATCGTCTTGGCACCCGCAGCCACCATGTTCTCGATGGCCGTGACCTGCCCGGCATTGTCGCCATCCATCCTGCCGGCGGCAGTGAGTAGCTTGGCGCCCAGCTTGGTCGCCTCGGCTGTTGCGCCTTTCTTCATGGTCACGAAGTAGGGGTTCGTGTCGGTTTTCGTGATCAGGCCGATGACTGGTGCGTCGGCAGCGATCGCGAGGCCGGCGCTGGCCAGCAGGGCGGCAAGGACAGTGGCGTTCTTGAGTTTCATGGATTGTCTCCTGGTGTGAGTCGGGTTGGGGGCCTTGAACCAGCAGGAGTTCGGCATCTGGTTTTGCCGTGCCTCGCTTGCGGGTCTGGCATGAGTATCGGAGCTATTAATTAATAAATCAAGGCGATTTATTAATGGAAAACCCTGATGCCCGAAAAAATAAAAGCAGGCATGCTTGACCCGTTGCCATTCCTGCCGCGCGCTGTGATGACGCCCCTCAACCCGAATGAAAGCTGTGTCATGTTCGTTGTCTGCGGTGAAGCATTGATGGACGTGTTTGCGGTCGGCCCCACCGCTGCAGGCATGACCCTGGACGCCCGAGTAGGAGGGTCGCCGTTCAACGCGGCGGTCGGATTGGCGCGGCTCGCGCAACCGGTGGCTTTTTTTTCAGCGGTGTCCCGGGACTTCCTCGGCGAGCGATTGGTGCAAACGCTCGTGGCCGAGGGAGTCGATACCTCGGCGGTACAGCGCATGGACGCGCCGACCACGCTCGGGCTCGTTGGCGTCGATTCCCAGGGCGTGCCTTCGTATTCCTTCTACGGCCAGGGCTGTGCCGACCGCCTGCTCACGACCGCCGCGCTGGCCTCGTTGCCCCAGGACATCGACGCGATCCACCTCGGCTCCTTTGCCACAGTGGTGGAGCCGACGGCTTCGACGCTGCGCGCACTGGTCGAGCGCGAACATGGGCGCACGCTGATCGCCTACGACCCCAACATCCGCCTGAATGTGGAGCCCGATCTGACACGCTGGGGGGACATGCTGCAATGGATGCTCACGCGCACCGACCTGCTCAAGATCAGCGAAGAAGACCTGCAACTGCTTCTGCCCGGCGTCACCCCTGAAGAGTTCGCCCGCCGGGCACTGAGCCACGGCGTGAAGCTGGCCGTCGTGACGCGCGGCAGCGGGGGTGTCGTGGGCTGCACGCCGAACGCCTGCGCCACCGTGCCGACGACCCCGGTCGAGGTAGTCGATACGGTGGGCGCCGGCGATACCTTTCAGGCCGCGCTGCTGACCTGGCTGGCCGAACACGACGCGTTGTCGGTGCCGGCGCTCGCAACACTGTCCAGTGCCGACCTGGAATTGGCGCTGGGTTTTGCTGCGCGCGCCGCGGCCATCACCTGTTCGCGCCGCGGTGCCGACATGCCACGCCGCAGCGAGCTGGGCTGAGCGCCAACACTGCGCCTGCCGCACCCGCCGGGCCACGGGCGGTGCGAGATCTCCATCAATGAAAGTCCCGGCTGCGGCTGGCCTGCTCACCAAGCCGCCCCAGCAGGGACGTCAGATCGCGCAGGCGTCTGGCCACCAGATGACGCACCTCGCCGCCGCTCTCCACGTCGCGCTGCCAGACGCCATGGACCGCCAGCAGGCGTGACTGCAGCAGCGCCTCGCGCTGGCGCGCGCGCACCTGCTTCCACACGATCACGTTGACCGGGCCGGTCTCGTCCTCCAGCGTGACGAAGATGGTGCCGTTGGCGGTCTGCGGCTGCTGGCGCACGGTGACCAGGCCGCAGGCCGCCACCTGGCGGCCGCTGGGGAGCTCTTGCAGCTCGCGCGCCGTCAGCAACTGCATGCGCGCCAACCGCGGCCGCAACAGCGCCAGCGGATGCCGGCGCAGACTCAGGCCCATGGCGGCGTAGTCGAACACGATCTCCTCGCCTTCGGGCGCGGCCGGCAGCACCAGCGGTGTCTCCCGTACCGGCGCGCCCTGCAACAGTGCCGGGGCGCGCTGCAGCGCGCTGGCATCCCAGACCTGCTGGCGCCGGTGGCCCGAGAGCGATGCCAGCGTATCGGCCGCGGCCAGCGCATCAAGGTCTGGCCTGCCGAGTTGGGCGCGCAGGGCCAGGTCTTCTGTATCGATGAACGGTGCCTGTGCGCGCGCCTGCACCAGCCGCCCTGCCCCCGCCTCGCTCAGGCTGCCGACCAGGCGCAGGCCTAGGCGCACGGCCGGTTTTTCGCCATCCTCTTCGAGCGTGCAGTCCCAATCGCTGCGCGTCACGTCGGGCGGGCGCACGACGACATCGTGGCGCCGGGCATCCTGAATCAATTGCGAAGGCAGATAAAAGCCCATGGGCTGCGAATTGAGCAGCGCGGCCAGAAAGCACGCGGGTTCATGGCGCTTGAGCCAGCTGCTCGCATAGGCCAGCAGCGCAAAGCTGTAGGCGTGGCTTTCCGGAAAACCATACTCGCCGAAGCCGAGGATCTGCTTGAAGATGGCCTCGGCGAACTCCCGTCGATAGCCCTTGGCCAGCATGCCGTTGATCAGGCGGTCCTCGAACTTGTGCACGCCGCCATGGCGCTTCCAGGCGGCCATGGCGCGGCGCAGGCGGTCCGCCTCGCCGGGCGTGAAGCCGGCGGCGATCATCGAGATCTGCATGACCTGCTCCTGGAAGATGGGCACGCCCAGCGTGCGCCCCAGAGCGCCCTCCAGTTCGGGTTTTTCGTATTCGATGGGCAGCCTGTTGCGCACCCGTTCCCGTGCCTTGAGGTAGGGATGCACCATGCCGCCCTGGATCGGCCCGGGCCGCACGATCGCCACCTCGACCACGAGGTCGTAGAACACACGTGGCCGCAGGCGCGGCAACATCGACATCTGGGCCCGGCTCTCGATCTGGAACACGCCCACGGTGTCGGCGGCGCAGATCATGTCGTAGGTGGCATCGTCCTCGGGCTCGATATCCAGCATCGAAAAGGGCGCCCTGCGCCGCCGGCTGACGAAATCCAGGCAGCGCCGCAGCGCCGTCAGCATGCCCAGCGCCAGCACGTCGACCTTCATCAGCCCCACGTCCTCGAGGTCGTCCTTGTCCCACTGGATGATCGAGCGCTCCGGCATCGCGGCGTTTTCCACCGGCACCAGCCGGGTCAGCTTGTCCTGCGTCAGCACGAAGCCGCCCACGTGCTGGCTCAGATGCCGCGGGAAACCCTTGAGCTGCCCGGTCAGCTCCAGCCACAGCTGCGCGGACCGCTCGCCGATCGCCAGCCCGGCTTGCTGCGCCAGCTCGCGCAGGCGCTGCGCGGCCAGCGCGTCGTCGAACCAGACGTGATCTTTCGCAACGGCGTCGATCAGCGCCGGCGGCAGGCCAAGGGCCTTGCCCACGTCGCGGATCGCGCTGCGCGTGCGGTAGGTAGTCACCACCGCCGCGATGGCCGCGCGTTCGCGGCCGTACTTGCCGTAGATGTACTGGATCACTTCCTCGCGCCGCTCATGCTCGAAGTCCACGTCGATGTCGGGCGGCTCCTTGCGCTCGTGGCTGATGAAGCGCTCGAACAGCAAATGCGAGCGCGTCGGATCCACCGCCGTGATGCCCAGGCAATAGCAGACCGCCGAATTGGCGGCCGAGCCGCGGCCCTGGCACAAGATATTGACGCTGCGCGCAAAACGCACGATGTCGTGCACCGTGAGGAAGAACATCTCGTACTGGCAATCGGCGATCAGGGCCAGTTCGCGCACGAGCTGCTGCTGCACGCTGCTTGGCACGCCTTGCGGGTAACGCTCGGCCGCTCCTTCGAAGGTGAGTTGCGCCAGCGCCTGCGCCGGCGTCAAGCCGGTCGGCACCGTCTCCAGCGGATAGTTGTATTTGATTTCTTCGAGGCTGAAGCCGCAGCGCCCGGCCACCACCAGCGTGTTGGCCAGCAGTTCAGCCGGATAGAGGCTGCCAAGGCGCACGCGCTGGCGCAGGTGCCGCTCGGCATTGGGCTGCAAGGCGAAGCCGCAGTCGGCCACGGGCTGGCCCAGCCGCACGGCCGTGATCACATCCTGCAGGGCCTTGCGCGAGCGCACGTGCATGTGCACGTCGCCTGCGGCCACCAGCGGCACGCCCGTGGCTGCGCTCACGCGCTGCAACGTGTCCAACCAGGCATCGTCGTCCGGCCCTCGCCACAACTCGGCCGCGAGCCAGGCTCTTGAGCCAAATTGGCTTGAAGCCCATGACACGATTGCACAGACAGCTTCAAAATCAATAGCATCTTCGGTATCACGGCACGGCGCCAGCAGAATCTCGCAGTCCCGCAGCAGCGCGAAATCGCTGCCGGTGCGGCTCACGCGGTATTCGCCCTTGGGCGCCTGGCGCCGCGCGGCCGTGATGAACTCGCACAGGTTGCCCCAGCCGTTCAGATTGCGCGCCAGCGCGATCAGCCGAAAGCCGCCGAGCAGGAACTCGCTGCCCGGGATCAGTTTGAAGGGGTCGTCCTTGTCCAGCTGCAGCGCCTTGAGCGCACTGTGCGCGCGCACCACGCCGGCGACGGAACACTCGTCGGTGATGGCCAGCGCCGCATAGCCGAGTTCATGCGCACGCGCCACCAGCTCTGCAGCATGCGAGGCGCCGCGCTGGAAGCTGAAGTTGGTCAGGCAATGCAGCTCGGCATAGCGGGGCAGTGAAGCACTCATGACACGCCGCCTTCAAGCGTAGAGGCCGTGCAGGAACCAGCGAGCGGGCGTCCGCCCGGACCTCAGACGCTCGCGGTAAATCCAGACCAGCCCCGCCGCCTCGTTGCCGGCAATGAAGTAGTCGCGCGAGGCCAGGCCCTGTGGCGGCGCGTCCCACCAGCCGGCCTCGATACGCTGCTCGGCGCACAGCAGATGCAGCGGGCCGCGGTAGCACGGCTGGTCGCCCTGCATCTGCAGCGCCAGCGGTCGCGGCAGCAGCCAGGCCGGGTACGTCGCCTGCGCGGCGCCCTGATGCTCCCGCGGCGTGCCGCCTTGGGCCGGCACCCAGCGCTGCATGCGCTCGGGCCGGTGATCGGCCTGCGCCAACGGCACCACCACCTGCGCCGGCCCCAGCCGCGCGCTGAGCCGCTCGACCAGCTGGTGCAGGCGGTCACCCCGGGCCGCGTCTTCGGGCAGGAAGCTCTGGCTGGCACCGGCCCAGGGCGCGGTCTCCAGCGAACGCAGGCGCAGATGATGGGCCGGCGCCGCCAGCGTGCTACGCGCCAGGTGCTCGCCCATGAGCCGGCGCAGATGCGTCATGCCCTGTGCCGGCTGAGCCGTGCGGATCACCAGTTGCTCGTGCGACGGCAGGTTCTCGCCGTTGTAGCGCCTGCGGTCCAGCGCCCATTCGAGTTCGAGCGCCAGCACGCCGCGCTGACGCGCCTGCAGCCAGACCTGCAGCTGCGACAGCAGGCGCCCCGCGCTCCACAGAAGTTCAGGCGCGCTGGTGGCCAGCGCGGGCAACTCGATCTTCACATCGAACACCTCGGGCATGGCGAGCCACGGGTAGCCTTCGGGCTGCTCGCCATAGGCCGCGTCGAGCGCCTCCAGTAGCGCCGCGCCGAAACGCCTTGCTACACCGCCGCGCGGCAGGGCCCGCACATCAGCCCAGCTGCGGCAGCCGATACGCGCCAGGGTGTGCACATGTGGCAGCGCGGCGCTCAGCGTGTCCAGCGGCAGCTGGTCCGGCAACTGGCTGGGGGCAGCCGCGCCGCGGCAAGCCAGCCGCAGCAACGCCGCTGCTACCAGCGATGTAGCACCTTGCGCATACCCCACAAGGGTTTCGAGTGGATTTTCCTCAAGTAGTTGGTGCAAAAGCCGCTCTCGCCCGCCCCACAGCCGCTGCGATACCGAGACCTCGAGCAAAAAGGCCTCCTCCACCCGTGCCACACGCGGCGTGAAGCGCAGGGCCCACCAGCTCCAGGCCGCGCGGTCGGCCTCAGGCGGCAACAGGGCGATCCAGTGCATGGCATGCCTCGCGCAAGGGCACAGCGCGCAGCCGCGGGCGCCGCGCCGCCAGCAGCGCCGCCAGCCGCGGCGCATGGGCGGCCAGCGTTACCGGTGCTTCCAGCGGCGGCCCGCGCCGCTTGAGGATATGCACGTTCAACGCATCGACACCTTCCACCAGCAGGCGCAGTGGCGCCGGTGATGCGTCATGCCGCGCGCGCAAGGTCCGGAACACAAACAGCAGGCGCTCCTGCTGCTGCGCCGCCAGATGCAGTCGCCGCAGCTCGGCGCCTTTGGCCTGCGGCAACCAGGCCAGCACGGCTACCACCTCGGCGCAGCGCAGGGCCTGCTCGGCGGCCCAGAGCCGGGCCGCTGGTTTGTCGGTGCGCACCCAGAGCAGTCGCTCGCCCGGCAAGCCCCGAGCCCGCAGGCTGGGACCAAAGGGCTCGCACGGCGCGCCGACCAGCACCACCGGGCCGGCCTGGTTCCGGGCCGATTGCACCAGGCCCGGCAGCAGCAGTTGCCAGACATGCAGGCTGGCGCCCGCCTGCAGCACCTCGACCATGCCGCCAACCGGCCAGCCGCCGCCGGGCAACTGCGCATCCAGCAAGGCATGACCGGTAGACAGAACAGCACTGTCGGCACGGGCAATCTCCTCCCCACGCCACACATGAGGCAGGTCGAGCAGATGAAGGTGTGAAGAAGCGGCAGCCACGGCGGGCAAGGTCCAAAAAGGGGTTGCAATAATAACTGTATTTTTATACAGTATTTTCAATGCCCCCGCAAGGACCCACCGCATCGCAAGCGCAGACAAAAAAGCAGGGCCCGCTTTCGCTGCCCTGCCTTGCGTTCTCCACACGCTGCTGCGCGTGGTGCAGCGGCCTTACTGGATCAGCGTCGCACCCGTCTTGCCCTGCACTTCATCGAACGTCACGCCGGGCGCCAGTTCGGTCACCTTCAGGCCCTTGGGCGTGACCGCGAACACGCCGAGATCGGTGATGATCTCGTGCACCACGCCCACGCCGGTCAGTGGCAACGTGCACTTGGGCAGAATCTTGAGATCCGTGGTGCCGTCCTTCTTGCGCGCCACATGCTCCATCAGCACGATCACGCGCGGCACACCGCCCACGAGATCCATCGCACCGCCCATGCCCTTGATCATCTTGCCGGGGATCATCCAGTTGGCCAGGTCACCCTTCTCGCTGACCTGCATGGCGCCGAGGATGGCGAGGTTGATCTTGCCGCCGCGAATCATCGCGAAGCTGTCGTGGCTGCCGAAGATGGACGAGCCGGGAATGGTGGTGACCGTCTGCTTGCCGGCATTGATCATGTCGGCGTCGATCGTCTTTTCGGTCGGGAACGGCCCGATACCGAGCAGGCCGTTTTCCGACTGCAGCCAGACTTCCTTGTTGCCGGTGTGGTTGGCCACCAGCGTCGGGATGCCGATGCCGAGGTTGACGTAAAAACCGTCCTGCAGTTCCTGCGCCGCGCGCGCGGCCATTTGATCTTGAGTCCAGGCCATGTCAGGCTCCTTTGGTTTCGGTCAGGGTGCGCTTTTCGATGCGCTTCTCGGGATGCGCATTGAGCACGATGCGGTGCACGTAGATGCCCGGCAGGTGCACGTCGTCGGGCGCGAGCTCGCCGAGCTCAACGATCTTCTCGACCTCGACGACGCAGATCTTGCCGGCCATTGCACAGGCCGGGTTGAAGTTGCGCGCCGTCAGGTTGAAGCGCAGGTTGCCGCTGGTGTCGGCCACGGCGGCCTTGACCAGCGCCACGTCGGGAACCAGTGAACGCTCCATCAAGTAGGTGTGGCCGTCAAACTCGCGCGTCTCCTTGCCCTCGGCCACCACGGTGCCCACGCCGGTCTTGGTGAAGAACGCGGGAATGCCAGCGCCGCCGGCGCGCAGCTTCTCGGCCAGCGTGCCCTGGGGCGTGAATTCGAGCTCGAGCTCCTTGGCCAGATACTGGCGCTCGAACTCCTTGTTCTCGCCCACGTAGCTGGAAATCATCTTTTTGATCTGGCGCGTTTCCAGCAGCTTGCCCAGGCCGAAGCCGTCGACCCCCGCGTTGTTCGAGATGCAGGTCAGGTTCTTCACGCCGCTGTCGTGCAGCGCCTGGATCAGTGCCTCGGGAATGCCGCACAGGCCGAAACCGCCGACCGCCAGCATCTGGCCGTCCTTGACGATGCCTCTGAGGGCCTCCGCGGCGGAGGGATAAATCTTGTTCACACGGATCTCCTGTAAATGTTCACCCTGACGATACTACATGCAGCTGAAACACCCGCGCAGCGAAAGGTGCTTGGACGGTGGGTGTAATCTGTGCAAGAACCCGACTCATCCCCACCCTGAAAGGCATCCCTCCCATGACGACGCGCTACCCTGCCCCCACCCTCGCCGACCTGCCCGACGACATCCGCGCCAAAGTGCTGGCGGTGCAGGAAAAGGCCGGCTTCGTCCCCAACGTGTTCCTCGCGCTGGCACGCCGCCCGGCCGAGTGGCGCGCGTTCTTCGCGTACCACGACGCGCTGATGGAACCCGAGAGCGTGGGCCGCGCGAGCAGCCTGACCAAGGGCGACCGCGAGATGATCGTGGTCGCCACCAGCAGTGCCAACCAGTGCCTGTACTGCGTGGTCGCGCACGGGGCACTCTTGCGCATCTACGAAAAGAAGCCGCTCGTGACCGACCAGGTCGCGGCCAACTACCGCAAGGCCGACATCAGCGAACGCCAGCACGCCATGCTCGACTTCGCGATGAAGGTGTGCCTGCGCTCGGCAGAACTGAACGAATCCGACTTCGCGCCGCTGCACGCGCACGGCTTCAGCGACGAGGACATCTGGGACATCGCCGCCATCACCGCGTTCTTCGGCCTCTCGAACCGCATCGCGAGCTTCTCGAACATGATGCCGAACCCCGAGTTCTACCTGATGGGGCGGGTGCCGAGGGAGAAGAAGGGGGGGTGAATTGGGGTGCGGCTGGACCAAGAAAAGCGGCCCAATTGGCGGCAGTAGTCCGCAGGTTGTCGTGTTGGTCGACCGGCGCCATCGGAACCAACTTCGACCAATTCTTGTTAGCTGCCTGTGAAGATTCTCTCTCTTAACATCCGACATGGTGGTGGTACCCGCATCCTTCCAATCGCGCGGTACATCTGCGCTTGGCACCCGGATGTGGTTGTGCTGTCAGAATTCAGGGAGAACAAAAACGCGAAGCTACTGCGCGAGCACCTCAACCAGGAAGGTTTGTCGTTCTTCGCTGCGGCATCAGTTGCACACAACCAAAACAGCGTGTGCATTGTGTCGCGGACCTCTTTCGTTGCAAGCACCTACCCAGAGTTGGGGCCAGAACATGGCCACCGCGTTATATCCGCCCACTTCACCAACTTATCGTTGTACGGCGTCTATTTCCCACAACAGCGCGCAAAATCTGCGGTATTCGAGTTCCTGCTTCAAGGGCCTCCGAGCGGGGATCCAACAGCATTGTTTATCGGCGACTTCAACACGGGACGACACTACGTAGATGAAGTGGGAGCCACATTCCACTGCTCGCAGCTATTCGAGGCGCTGTCCTGTGAGCCCTACATCGATTGTTGGCGATCAAGAAACCCCGACATTAAGGAATTTACCTGGTACAGCTCCGCCGGCAACGGCTTTCGTATCGATCACGCCTTTGCAACAATAGAAATCAATAGGCGCATTTCGAGCATTCGATATGATCAAACGCCGCTTACATCGTCAATCACAGATCACGCCGCGCTGCTCGTGGAGTACGGCAGCTAAGATTTCATATATGGACTCCCCCACAAGCGCAAGAAATTGACCGATAGTGTGGCTGTTGAGGAAGCGCCTGCAATCGTATATCCGGCATCTGGGGTGGGATCGTATTTGTCCCGTGCCGACATGGAATCTGCATCACCGACGCGCCAATTGTTGCAAGCGGCAGGCAAGCTGCCGGAAGGGTTATCGGCGTCTGTCGATGTGGGGGTCACCGGCGAAGTTTCTATCGTAGTGCATGCCACAGTCACTATGGATGCAGTTTTTTGGACCGACCGACTCCCAAGATCATGAGTCCGACGCCGCCAGAGACATCCGTGAGATCCACCACACCCTCGGCTTCCTCCTGTTCTTTGGTCAAAGGAAGGTTGACGTCATACGGCCAGTTTTCGTCGAGCTTGTTGAACCGAGCCAATACGGCCTCCATGGAGTTATCCAATTTTTCTTGCTTCTTCATCGCCATCCTCATCAATAACCCATCAGTGAATGTCTGATCCAATAGTCACGCGCATCCGGGCGCCGCCTTTACGGAAGCGTTCTCGATCATCAGTGTCTTCATGACGCCCCTGCACTGGCCAGCAGGCCAATATCGTTGTCGCTGGGGATACCGTACTGCGCGATGATGGATTGCCCAAGCGCACCAATGTCGCCGTCCTCCACGCGAAGGTACGACACGTTGTTCATCGTCCGGACCATCACTTGATGGCCACGCGAGGCCGCGAAGGCTGCGACCTGTTCGAGCTCGGCAATGTTGCGCGGCCCGAGCAAGACCCAATCCAGACCTGCGATGCCCTCTTCCACGGAGTACTGGAGATTGAGGATTGAGTCATCGGTATCGGCCGACGAGATGGCCGTGCTGAACATCAGGGTAGCCCATGATCCATCCCGAGCGTTCCACTGCAACTGCTCCAGTACGAGCGGGATCTGGTTGGGCCGCATGAGGTACTCCGTTGCGCCCGGAACCTCCACCGAGGGCAGGCCCAGCAGGAAATTGGGCGGCCAAGCATGAGCATTTGACGTATTCAACCAGGCCATCGGCAGCCCGGCACCCAAGCGTGCTCCGGCGATCGAGAGCACCATATTTCGACGATCCATGCACCAGCCTCCTGTTTCCCTTAGAGCCAAGGACGCAGCCGACTCAAGGGAGGAGTAGACGACGCTTTACCGGTCATTTGTGAGTCGCCCCGGAAGTTGTTGCTTAAACCGGCGACCGGCCACAGGGCCGATGAACTGCGAAAACAAAAAAACCCGTTCCAGCCTTCAAGCCAAAACGGGGTCATCAGTACCCACTTTAGCCGTTATTTTTAACGCGCCACCGCAAGCTGAATATCAAATCGGGCGCATGGTTATTGTGCGCTCAAAATGCTCGGAATGTCAATGAAATTGAGATGCTCGCGCCTCGAATGCACATGTTTCGACCGATCGGGACTGGCGAGTTTCGAGCATTCCACCCGCCAATGAAGTCTGGCATCATGAAGCGATGAAATCTCCGCGGAGTGTTCGAGCACTGGAGGAACTCGGTCGAGTTCGCCTGTCACCCTCCTTCTTCATGCGGGATTTCCTGTATAGCGAGATCAGCAATTGTTATGGCGTCCCGAATATCCCGGAGACCCCCGACCTGGCGATAGAGGTCGGGAAGCGGTTATGTGCTGAGCTTCTGGAGCCGCTGAACGCCACTTTCGGGCGTCTGGCAATTCGCTCGGGCTACAGGTCACCGACAGTCAATGCACTGGGCAACGAAAAGGGTGACAGTTGCGCGACCAATGAAAAGAATTTTGCGTCTCACATCTGGGACCATGTCGATGCCGACGGTTTCAAAGGCGCCACGGCATGTGTCGTGGTGCCATGGTTTTCGGACCAGTACGCCGACGGCCTGGGAATGGATTGGCGGTCCATGGCCTATTGGATCCACGACCACCTACCCTATAGCGCACTTGAGTTCTTTCCAAGGCTGGCGGCCTTCAACATCAACTGGCACGAGCGCCCGAAGAAGGCGATCTACAGCTATATCAAACCAACGGGCCGCCTGGATGTCAATGCGCAGACCTTGGGCAGTCGCGCTGATCTGTACAAGGACTTTCCGGAGTTTCAGCCGAGCAAGAGTTGATGGCTGCTCACTGGCCTACCCTCCTGCCCATAGAGGCATTGGATGAAGCACGCCGCAGGGTTGTCCACCGGGCTTGGTTGTGGACAACGCGACGGGCGCCTCTCACGCCCCAAGGCGTGTTGTCCACAACTGCGAAGCACCCGGTGGTCAACCCGTCTTTGGGGCCATGGTGATGCTGCAAACAGGGCTTTTGATTGACCCAAGGAGTTGCGCAGGCACAGCGTTCGATCCGACTTCCGTGCCCCTGGGGTGACTGCCTGCGTCGCTGGCCACGCGATGGCCCGTATGAGACCCGCAGCCTCCAGGGTGCCGGAAGACCCCGACGGGCTACAGGGTGTAGCGCCAAGGTCAGCAGCCAGGAGCGCCGATCAGTGAGCGACCCGCAGGGACTTCCGACACGGCAAGTCATACCGCAAATGCAAGGAGACTGTCCATGAATACTTTCTTCGCCGGGCTCGATTGGGCCAGCCAGACGCACGCGGTGTGCGTCATCGATGCGCAGGGCGGCGTGCGCGAACGCCTGGAGGTGGCACACAGCGCCGCCGGCCTGACCGAGCTGCTGCGTCGCCTGAAGGCTTGGGGTATGCCGCCGGTGGCCATCGAGCGGCCTTCGGGGCTGGTGGTCGATACCCTGGTGGAAGCCGGCATTACGGTCGTGCCGATCCACCCCAACGCGGTCAAGGCCACGCGCCCGCGCTACCGCAGCCACGGCGCCAAGAGCGATGCCAGCGACGCCTATCTGCTGGCCGATCTGCTGCGCACCGATGGCCACCGCTTCAAGCCGCTCAAGCCCCAGGGCGATGAGATCCGCGCCTTGCGTGCGCTGGTGCGCGGGCGCGACGATCTGGTGGCCACGCGCGTGCAACTGGCCAACCAGCTGCGCAGCCTGCTGCAGGCATTCTGGCCGGGTGCCGTAGCCGTCTTCGCCGATGTGGACTCGCCCATAGCGCTGGCCTTCATCGAGCGCTATCCCAGCCCGGAGAGTGCAGCCCGGCTGGGGCCCAAGCGCATGGCCGCCTTCTGTGCCCAGCACGCCTACTGCGGTCGGCGTTCGCCCGAGGAGTTGCTGACGCGCCTGCACGAGGCGCCTGCGCCGGTCAATGGCGAGCTGGAGATGGACGCCAAGGGCGAGCTGGTGCGCTGCCTGGTGCGCACGCTGGCACGGCTGGTCGAGCAGATCAGACTGCTGTCGGCGCGCATCGAGCACCACGTGGCCAGCAGTGACGACGGCCGCATTCTGATGAGCTTCCCGCGTGCCGGGCGCATCTGCGCCGCGCAGATCCTGGCCGAGCTGGGCAGGTCACGTGAACGTTTCGATAGCGACGCGCAACTGGCCGCCGAGGCCGGTGTGGCCCCTGTCACCTACGCCTCGGGCAAGTCCCAGGCCGTGGCCTTCCGATGGGCCTGCAACCACCGGCTGCGCGCGGCCTTGACCTGCCTGGCCGACAACTCGCGCCACGCCAGCGCCTGGGCCGCCGATGTCTACGCCAGGGCGCGAGCTCGCGGCTGCGACCATCCGCACGCCGTGCGCATCCTGTGCCGCGCCTGGGTGCGTGTCATCTGGCGTGCATGGACCGAGCGCACGCCCTACGACCCGGCTCGTCATGGCGCCTATCAAGCCTTGCTCAAAACAGCGGGGGGTTGACACAGGGTGTCTCATAGACCGGCTGGGTGGAAAACGCTTCTCTGAAAATCTGGCACAGTGGCGCTACTTAAATGCCGATAGCAATGGTCAGCAAGCCGAGGCTAAAAATCAATCGGAGGCAAGGGAGCGCAGACGATGAACTGGAAAATTGAAGATCGCGTCGTTCACAAGAACAAGCCGGAGTGGGGTGTTGGCAAGGTCTTGCATGCCAACTCGCAGGAAGTTGATGTTTTCTTTGTGAACGCTGGCCGAAAAACACTCTCCCAACCGGCGGCATTGCTGGAAGCCGCTCCGGCCCCGATGCATGCACATCCTCTGCTCTTGAATCTTGCGTCGGCAATGCTACATGATTCGTCGAGGTTTTTACCCTTGCCGGATTGCATTCAATATTTTCTCAAGCTGTTCCCACAAGGCTTTGACGATCCAACCTATCTCTCACCTGGCCTCGATGGTGGCGAGCGACAATATAAGCTCGTCGCGAGCACCTACGTCAAGGAGGTATTGGGCGAATCGGAGTGGAGGTCACTCGCCGATGCGGGCAACCACGCGGAAATCTGCTTGCGACTCGCCAGAATCGAATCGAAGACAAATCTCCTTCACTCATTTGAGAAGATAAAATGGCATGCAGCCTTGAAAGATGCACGGCTGCAAAAAGGGCTGGCAGATGCCTTTTTCAATGACTTGTTCGGAACCGACAGTCGGATGGCTGGATTTGCAATACTTGCCGATGCGTTGGGTGCGGCAGAGGGCTGCAGCAAATGGACGATTGCTACCTACTACGGATTTCTGATGCATCCGGAGTCCCGGATATTCATCAAGCCGGAAGTTACGAAGTTCGCTGCGCAAGCCTGCGGCTGGGACCTCCAGTACGACAGCGCGCTAAACTGGAACACCTTGGCGCGGGCTGAGAGGATGGCCCAACACCTCTTTGACGAATTGCAGCGCATCGGCCTAAAACCACGCGACATGATTGATGCGCAGTCTTTCATCTGGTGCATCGATCCAAAATCGTACGCTTGATTTCTCATTCATTCGCCGGCGCACAGACGGCGCAGCGCCTCAAAGCGGACGACTGCGGAATTGTTCAGCAGTTGGAGGAATAGCCATGACGAGCAACTATCCATCCTGAGTCAATAATGAATCGAGTGCGAGTGACTATTCAAATGGCCAAGATGCTTTTACGGTCCCAAGATCGCGGCGTTGCCGTGGTCATGGTGTTTGGGTCTGACATCGTGAAGATGCAATGCGGCGGCTTATCAGGCTGGTGTTTGCTCGATCTCCACGCCTAGATAATCCTTGCTCACGATAGCGATCAGAAGACCACCGCCTAACTCCGTTAGAACCTATGACTGGATTTCTTGATCCGCAAGCGCCAAATTCAATCGCTGAGTACTCGCGCTATATTGATGGCGACCTTCTCGGAAAGCTTATTGCAAAAAACTTTCTGGTAAATCGCGTAGGATATCAATCCTCCGATGTTTCCACGCCACTCGGCCGCTATGGAGACGCAGCGCGAAAGTACGCTATCGAAGGCGGAGCGGTTCACGATCCAGCCGACGGTTTCGTAGAGACAAAAATAGGCGCGGTCAGCTATGAGGTCAAATGCGCGAGGATCAATATCGCCAACCGCTACAAAGGAGAGTCGAAGGAAAACTGGGCATTCGTGAATCTGAGTACCACGCCAGCCAAGAAACCTAAATCGTACGGCGTACTTATAGCAATTGGCATCACAACACTGGGGTTGGAAAACGAACGCTACTGGGAACACTTGCATGATCTCCTAACCACTCTTCATGAGGCGAGGATCCCCGCAAGGGTTGATGCCTTGCCACACGAAGAAGATTTCCTGTCGCTGTGTTCGTTTTTCGTCCTTCCAATGAGCGAGATCCGGACCAACTACTTTCGCGTAAACCTCAATTCCGTCGAAGCTAGTCGCTATGGTCAGTACCGTGCTTGGGGGCACGACCGAGCGCGTTGTCTCTCCGTTTGGGAGGCCGCACTCGGCAAGTTGTCGCGTGTGGCCCAAACCACCGCGCTTCAGCGGACTACCTTGGACGGCCACTGAATTCCAAACGTCAAGCTTCTTGATGGAAATGCTGAGCATTTACGAGATCAAAGGGACGGCATGAGTTTCTGGGCGATCTTGATCATTTTCGCCGTTGCAGTTGTTGCAATCGGCGTTGCATCGGTCATCCACACGTCAAGCGGGCTGAAAGAGCTTGGCACTGCCATTTCAAATATTCCAAGGTTTTCGGCGAGCTTTCAATATCTTGGCGCTGATGGGGGCAACGGCATAGCAGTTGACGAGACGCGGTCAAAGGTGTGCTTGTTCAAGCGCGAAAGCAAAACACTTACGCACCGAGTCTTTGATTACCGTGACGTTCTGAGTTGTGAATTGTTTGAGGACGGACAGACGATGGTCAAAACTTCACGCTCCAGTCTGGCTGTTCGCGCTTTGGTTGGAGGCATGCTGCTGGGGAACGTGGGCGCGTTTGTCGGAGGAATGTCCGCGAAAAAGGTGGAGTCTGGCAAAGTCAGCAAAATTGGCCTTCGTCTTGTTCTCAATGATTCCGTTCAGCCGATCCATGAGATTTTCTTTCTTTCAGTCAAATCAAAACGGAATGGGCTTCTCTATAAAAACTCGTCTGAACAGGCAAAAAAATGGCAGGCACGCCTGGACGGCGTTATAAAGCGCGCCAACAGGGACGACGCGTCCAGCCATGTTGCGTCGCAAGAGGATAAGCAGAATCTATCGGATGAGCTTCGCAAGCTGGCTGAGCTTAGGGACAGAGGCATCCTGACGGGCGCGGAATTTGCGGCGCAAAAGGCAAAGTTGCTGGGTTGGAAAATTCATTCGGGCTGACGCCGCTTCGCGGCGCGGCGCAATTCAGTCAGCCCTGCGAAACGCTGCGGACCGGGAGTGACCAGTGGCGCGCAGACGCATGTTACTGTGTTTTTTATAGCACACCGCAGGCGCCAATCAACGACTCCAACGCGATTTTGCTCATAAAACCGGGCGCAACATCCGCCCGCCCCTCACTGCCACCCAAACCGCTGCACATAGAACGTCTTCATCGCCTGCGTCAGCAGCATGTAGCCGACGATGATCGCGACCAGGTACGGAAAGTAGGCGAGCGGCAGTCCATTCCATCATCCGAGAAGACGGCTTTCAACCGCTGCTCAATTCATGCGTTGGGCCACACACCGGCAGAGCCGAGCCGCTTGACGTCGGTATCCAAATGGATACAATGATTGCGTGTTCGCCGTCCAACTCGCCGCAGAGTTCGAAGCTTGGCTCGATGGTATGCAAGACAAGAAGGCTCCGGTCCGCATCTCGATCGTCTTGCTCAATGGCGGTGACAAGTCGACCCAAACTAAAGACATCAAGCGCACGCAGCAGATCCTGAACGAACTGGAGTCTGAATTATGAACAAAGTGAAACCCCAATCCAGGCTTGTGCCCTTCGATGCGGCGAAGTATCTGACCGACGATGAGGCTGTCTCGGAGTACATGAACGCCGTGCTGGAAGCCGAGGACCCCGATCTCTTGCTCCTTGCTCTCGGCGATGTTGCGCGGGCCCGAGGCATGGCTCAAGTAGCGAAGGATGCCGGTCTCGGTCGCGAGAGCCTGTACAAGGCACTGGCTCCAGGGGCGAAGCCGCGCTTCGATACCGTGTTCAAAGTCGCACGCGCACTGGGCGTGCGACTCACGGCCCAGCCCGTCGAGCACGCGTCGTAGCGTGCAGCCCAACCCATCATTGCACCCGTGGCGAGGCTGCCTAGCCAGCTGATCGCCCACAACCCGGAACAGAACTATGCAAAAGAAACCCATCGCTTTAGTGACCGGGGCCAATCAGGGAATCGGCCTGCAGATCGCGAAAGACCTTGCAAAGCAAGGCTTCACCGTGCTCGTCGGGTCGCGCAAGCTTGCGAACGGCGAGGCGGCGGCCAGGAGCATCGACGGTGACGCTCACGCCATCCAGCTGGATGTAACCAATCGGGCGTCTATCGAAGCAGCGGCAAAGCGCGTACGCCATGAATTCGGTCGCCTCGATGTCTTGGTGAACAACGCCGGCATCGCGCATGCCAGCCCGCCGGGTCGGTCGCTCGCGGATACGGTCAAGGCAGGACGCGCCAGCGTCGCCTCGCTTGACGAGGTGCGCGCGGTTTTCGAAACCAATGTGTTCGGGGTGATCGCCGTCACCCAGGCCATGTTGCCGCTGCTGCGCGCAGCGGCGGCTGCGCGCATCGTCAATGTGTCGAGCGGCAGGGCTTCACTGACGCTGGCCTCGGACCCGAGCGAGCAGCGACGCCGTGAAATGTTCGGCGTGACCTACTCCGCGTCAAAGGTGGCGCTCAACGCCGTGACGGTCGCCTTCGCGCTGGACCTTGAGTCGACTGGCATCAAGGTCAACGCGGCGGCGCCCGGCTTCACGGTGACGGCCATGAACAACTTCGAAGGCCGGCTCACGATAGAAGAGGCTGCACGCGAGCCTGTCCGGCTTGCGCTGCTTGGCCCGGATGGACCCACAGGCACCTTCTCGGACGAGAACGGGCCAATTCCGTGGTGACGGCACTGGACACACACCTGCGTTTCAAGCGCATCGATCACATTGCGCCGTCGAATACCCACCCGCGGCCTCACTGCCACCCAAACCACCGCACATAGAACTTCTTCATGGCCTGCGTGAGCAGCATGTAGGCCAGAACGATGGCGACCATGAACGGGAAGTACAGCAGCGGCAGCGGCACCAGCTTGAAGGAACCGGCCAGCGGACCCATGGGCAGGAACACGCCCAGCGCCATGATGAACAGCGTCATGGCCGTCAAGGGCCAAGCCGCCCGGCTCTGGATGAAGGGCAGCTTGGGCGTGCGGATCATGTGCACGATCAGCGTCTGCGTGATCAGGCCGACAATGAACCAGCCTGACTGGAACAATGCCTGATCCTGCACCGTATTGGCCTTGAACACATACCACATGAGACAAAACGTGACGATATCGAAAACGGAACTGGTCGGGCCGAAGAACACCATGAAGCGGCCGATATCCGCGGGATTCCACTTCAAGGGCATCCTGATCAACTCTTCGTCCACGTTGTCGAACGGGATCGCAATCTGCGAAATGTCGTACAGCAGGTTCTGCACCAGCAGCTGCAGCGGCAGCATCGGCAGGAACGGCAGGAAGGCGCTGGCGATCAGCACCGAGAACACGTTGCCGAAGTTGGAGCTGGCCGTCATGCGGATGTACTTGAGCATGTTGCTGAAGGTCTTGCGCCCCTCCAGCACACCCTCCTCCAGCACCATCAGACTCTTTTCGAGCAGGATGATGTCGGCCGCCTCCTTCGCGATGTCCACCGCGCTGTCCACCGAGATGCCGATGTCGGCCGCGCGCAGCGCCGGCGCGTCGTTGATACCGTCACCCATGAAGCCGACCACGTGGCCGTTGGCGCGCAGCGCACGCACGATGCGCTCCTTGTTCAGCGGAGTGAGCTTGGCAAAAACGTTGTAGCGCTCCACCAGCGCGGACAGCGCGGCATCGTCCAGCGCATCGAGCTGCTGCCCCAGGACCACGCGCTCGAGCGGCAGCCCCACCTCGCGGCAGATCTTGGCCGTGACCAGTTCGTTGTCGCCCGTCAGCACCTTGACCGTCACGCCATGTTCGGCCAAAGCGCGCAGCGCAGGCGCGGTCGACTCCTTGGGCGGGTCCAGGAAGGCGATGTAGCCCACCAACGTAAGTTCCGCCTCGTCGGCAATCGCGTAGGTCGACTTGTCGGGCGGGACCTCTTTCATGGCCACCGCCACCACGCGCAGGCCCTGCTCGTTCAACTCCGAAGTGACGCTGCGCACGCGCTCCAGCATGGCGGCATCGAGCGCCAGAACCTGGCCGTCCACCTGTACCTGGGTGCAGGTCGTCAGGATCTCCTCGACCGCGCCCTTGCAGATGAGCTCGTGATGGTGGCTCTTCTCGGACACCACGACCGACATGCGCCGGCGCTCGAAGTCGAACGGGATCTCGTCCACCTTCTGGTAGTCCTGCGCCAGCTTGAGCTCGGCCTTCAGGCCCGCACGATCGAGAACGGCGCGGTCCAGCAGGTTTTTCAGGCCGGTCTGGTAATAGCTGTTGAGGTAGGCGTACTTGAGCACGTCATCCGAGTCCTGGCCGAATACGTCGGTGTGGCGCTCCAGGAAAATCTTGTCCTGCGTCAGCGTGCCGGTCTTGTCGGTACAGAGGACGTTCATGGCGCCGAAGTTCTGGATCGCATCCAGCCTTTTCACGATCACCTTCTTGCGCGACAGGATCACCGCGCCTTTGGCCAGCGTCGAGGTCACGATCATCGGCAGCATTTCGGGCGTCAGCCCCACCGCCACGGACAGCGCAAACAGGAAGGCCTCGGTCCAGTCGTCCTTGGTGAAGCCATTGATCAGCAGCACGACGGGCACCATCACGAGCGCGAACCGGATCAACAACCAACTCACGCTGTTCACGCCGGTCTCGAATGATGTGGGCGTACGGTCGGTGGCCGTGACGCGCGTGGCCAGCACGCCAAAATAGGTGCGGTTGCCGGTGGTGACCACCACCGCCGTGGCGGACCCCGACACCACGTTGGTGCCCATGAACAACAGGTTGTTCATCTCCAGCGGATTGTGCGATGCGGCCCCGCGATGCTCGGGAAATTTCTCGACCGGCAAGGACTCGCCTGTCATCGCGGCCTGGCTCACGAACAGGTCCTTGGCCTGCAGCACGCGGCAGTCTGCGGGGATCATGTCACCGGCCGACAGCACCACCAGTTCACCCGGCACCAGGTCCCTGATCGGCACTTCAATACGGGTCGGCACGCGCACGGGCAGTGGCAGCTCAAAATAACGCTGCGCCACCTGCACCACGTCGGTGGCCAGGTCGCGCCGGATCACCGTGGCCGTGTTGCTCACCATCTCCTTGAGACGTTCGGCCGCGCGGCTGGAACGCCCCTCCTGCACAAAGCGAATCAGGGTGGACAGCACCACCATGAGGCCAATCACGATGGCGCCCTTGTCGTCGTCGGTGAAATAAGATATTGCGGCCAGTACCGTGAGCAGCAGGTTGAACGGATTTCTATAGCAGTGCCAGAGATGCTGCCACCAGCGCAAGGGCTTCTCGTGTTCCACCTCGTTCGGCCCGACCCGCTCGGCAATGAGGTCAACCTCGGATTGGGCCAGACCGCCGTCATGCGAGTGCAGCCGCACCAGCACGCCCGCCGCATCGTCCGCGGAGGCCTGCATCAACTCGCGCGCCAGATCCTCCGGCACGCCACGCGTGATGCCCGGGCCAGACAGAGAATCGAGAATCATCAGGCGCCGAAAGTGGCGCAGGGTGTGCCGGGTCTTCAAAAACGAAACGAAAAGGCTTCTTAGTAGATTCATGCTGTGGCTCCCGCCGCTGGAGATCAATGCACCGCTGCGAGGCGCAGATCCAAGCGTTTACTTAATTACAGGTTCATGACAGTTTCATGGCGGCCCCGTGAAAGCCGACCTGCCGCCCGCGCGCAGACCGGCGTACCCATCATGGCAGGATGGATTTCAAACCCAGTCGCCCGTCTTGTACACGCGGCATGGCCGGCGCGCGACGCAAGCGTCTGGAGACAGAATCAAACCGATTTGGGAAGGCCGGCAGTGGCTGGCCAAGACACCGTGACCGCTAGCGCGGCACGGCGGAAGATGGGTTCCGGGGCGCCGCTCAGGCAGTGGTGTCGATCCAAGATCGAGGACTGTCACTGGAACACGTACCCAAGCGAAACTCCGTTGATTGACAAGCCGGCGAGAATAACTTGTGCAGCGCAGCAATGTCAATCATCTTTGCCTGGGCTTTGCACAGGCCGGGGAACGGGTGTGGCGCTCAGCTGACGATCTGGCGCATCCAGTCGGGCAGTGGGAGCGCCTTCTGCTGCTTGAAATTGACCCACACCGTGGTTGCACCGCCGGCGGCATGGATCTCCCCGGGCATATTGGTGCGCTCCATCGTGGCCCAGCTCTCGAACGTGCAGCGCGCCGGATCGCTCGCGTACATCTTGAGCAGCACGTCGCCCGGATAGACGAGTTGCCGGTAGAAGTTGCAGAACGCGTTCACGATGACGATGCCCTCGCCGGACGGGTCGGCCTCGCAGCCAAGCGAGCGAAACCAGTCTATGCGCGCGGTCTCCAGATAACGGAAATAGGTCGTATTGTTGAGATGACCCATCGCGTCCATGTCGCCCCAGCGAATCGGAATGCGCATTTCGTAAACGAGTTTCTTGACCTCGGGAATTTGAATTTTCATGGGTTTACTAGAAGAATAGTAGCTAACTGTTCAATACCTTCAATGGCAACGGCCGTATTTTCCTGTCAAGCCGCAAACCCGTCGTCGGCTGCAATCACGGCACCATTCACGAAGTGGCTTTGCGCGCTGGCCAGCAGCACGATCAGCGCGTCCAGGTCTTGCGGCTTGCCCACGCGCTTGCGCGGCAGCATCTGAACCAGCTTTTGCCCCTGCTCGGTATGCCAGTGATGGTGGTTGAGTTCAGTGTCGATGTAGCCCGGGCAAATGGCGTTCACATTGATGCCGAACTTGCCCCACTCCAGCGCCATCGCGCGCGTCATCTGCACCACGGCCGCCTTGCTCATGCAATACACACCGATTTGCGGCAGCACGCGCAGGCCCGCCATGCTGGCGATGTTGATGATGCGTCCGCCGGTGTAAGTGCCGGGCGCCGCGCCGCGGGCCCGCGCGAGCATGCGCCGGCCGACCTCCTGCGCCACGAAGAACGCTCCCTTCACGTTGGTGTCGAACATGAAATCGAAGTTGGCCTCGGTCACGTCCTGCAGGCGCTGCGTGGCGCTGACGCCGGAGTTGTTGACCAGGATGTCGATCGAGCCGACCTCGGTCTCGGCCCGCGCCACGGCGGCCTTGATCGAGTCGGTGTCCGTCACATCGAGTTCCACGACGTGCGCGTCACCGCCCTCACCCTCGATGCGCGCGCGCAGTTCCCTGAGCTTGTCCACACGCCGACTCGCCAGCACCACGGCGGCGCCGGCACGCGACAGGGTCCGGGCGAATTGCGCGCCCAGGCCGCCCGATGCGCCCGTGATGAAGGCGACGCGCCCCGCAAGATCAATGCTGTAAGCCATTTTGAGAGTCTCCACTGTGCCGAGGCCATCGCGCCATTGTGCCGATTCCCCGCATAAAATTGGCTGCACACCCGAGAGCGCGGTGCAGCCAGCACTGGCGCCCGTCGTCCCATTATCAAACCAGAATCAACCGAGACGCCCCATGACCAACGAAGAAATCCTGTCCCAGTTCGGCCCGCGCGAGGCCATGGAGTACGACGTGGTGGTGGTGGGCGGCGGCCCGGGCGGTCTGGCCACTGCCATCCGGCTCAAGCAGCTCGCCGCCGAAAAGGGCACGGACGTGTCGGTGGTCGTGCTCGAGAAGGGATCGGAGCCGGGCGCGCACATCCTGTCGGGCGCGGTCATGGACCCGATCGCCATGAACGAACTGTTTCCCGACTGGAAGGAGTTGGGCTGCCCCTTGAACCAGCCGGTGACGGGTGACGCGATGATTTTTCTGGGTGAAAAATCGTCGTTTCGCACGCCGGGCTTTGTGTTGCCCAAGTGCTTTCAGAACCACGGCAACTACGTGGTCAGCGTGGGTAACATCACACGCTGGATGGCGCAGCAGGCCGAGAGCCTGGGCGTCGAGATCTTCCCCGGCTTTGCCGGCGCCGAGTTGCTCTACAACGAGGATGGCAGCGTGAAGGGCGTAGCCACCGGCAACCTGGGCATTGGCAAGGATGGCAAGCCGACCGAGAACTTCCAGCTCGGCATGGAACTGCACGGCAAGTACACGATTTTTGCCGAAGGCTCGCGCGGTCACCTGGGCAAGCAGCTCATTGCCCGCTACAAGCTCGACGCGGGCAAGGATCCGCAAGGTTACGCCATTGGTATCAAGGAGCTGTGGGAAATCGACCCGGCCCGGCACCAGCCCGGCTTCGTCATGCACACCGCGGGCTGGCCGATGGACAGCAGCACCTACGGCGGCGCGTTCCTGTATCACATGGAAGACAACAAGATCGCGCTGGGATTCATCACGGGACTGGATTACGCGAATCCCTACCTGAGCCCGTTCGAGGAATTCCAGCGCTGGAAAACGCACCCCAACATCCGCTGGTACCTGGAAGGCGAGGACCGCGGTCTCAAGCCCGCCAAACGGCTGGCCTACGGCGCGCGTGCCATTACGGCGGGTGGCCTGATGTCGCTGCCCAAAACGGTGTTCCCGGGCGGTGCGCTGGTGGGATGCGACGCCGGATACATGAATGTGAGCCGCATCAAGGGCAGCCACGCCGCCATCAAGACCGGCATGCTGGCGGCCGAAGCCGCCTATGACGCGGTCACCGGTGGACGCCAGCACGATGAGCTCAGCGCCTATCCGCAGGCGTTCGAGAAGAGCTGGCTCCATGCGGAGCTGGTCAAGTCGCGCAACTTCAAGGCCTGGTTCAAGAAGGGGCTGACCGTGGCCACGCTGATGAACGGCGTCGAGCAGTGGGCACTGGGCGGCAATATCCCCTGGACGATTCACCGCAA
>SCRR01000258.1 GCA_004322085.1 Burkholderiaceae bacterium | reverse complement strand
AGATGCTGCACGGCCGTGTCGATGTGGATGGCGGTGAGTTCTTCGACCGAGATGGGTTTTTTCCAGACGCGCATGCGATGACTTTCAGGACTTTCGATTCAGCAAAGCGTACAACACAATCGCACCGAAGGTCGCGGTGCCGATGCCGCCCAGCGCAAAGTCGCCGAACCTGAGCGTGAAGTCGCCGGTGCCGATGATCAGCGTGATCGCCGCCACGATCAGGTTCCGGTTCTGCGAAAAATCCACCTTGTTATCCACCCAGATGCGGGCTCCCGCAATCGTGATCAGGCCGAACACCACGATGCTGACGCCGCCCATCACCGGCAGCGGAATGGCCTGGATGATGGCGCCGAACTTGGGTGAAAAGCCCAGCGCGATGGCAATCAGCCCTGCCGTGATGAATACTGCGGTCGAGTAAATCCGGGTTGCCGCCATCACGCCGATGTTTTCGGCGTAAGTGGTCACTCCGGTGCCACCCACGCCCGCGCTGAGCATGGTGGCGATGCCATCGCCCATGAAGGCACGGCCCAGGTAGGGGTCCAGGTCCTTGCCGGTCATCGCGGTCACGGCCTTCAAGTGCCCCAGGTTCTCGGCCACCAGGATGATGACCACCGGAACGATCAGCACCATGGCGTTGGCGCTGAACACCGGCGCGGTGAAGTGCGGCAGCCCGATCCACGCGGCGCTGGCCACGCCCGAGAGGTCCAGCGGCTTGCCCAGGCCCATGCCGTTGGCGAACATCGCATAGATCACGCTGGCCACGAACAGGCCGACCAGGATCAGCAGGCGCTGCACCATGCCGCGTGTGAACACAGCCACCAGGCCGACGCTGACGAAAGTGACCGCCTGCATCCACGCATCGAAGTTGCTGGACGCCATGTTCTTGATCGGCACGCCCGCCAGGTTCAGCCCGATCACCGCCACCACCGCACCGGTGACCACGGGCGGCATGACGCGCTCGATCCAGCCGGTGCCAACGGCGGCAACGATCGCGCCGACCACGGTATAGACCAGGCCGCACGCGATGATGCCGCCCAGCGCCACGGCGATGTTGGCGTTAGGCCCCTTGCCTGCAAAACCGGTGGCCGCGATCACGACGCCGATGAAGGCGAAGCTCGACCCCAGGTAACTCGGCACCTTGCCGTTCGTGACGACGAAGAAGATCAGTGTGCCGATGCCGCTCATGAGGATCGCGACGTTGGTGTCGAAACCCATCAGGATCGGCGCCAGCACGGTGGAGCCGAACATCGCGATCACGTGCTGCACGCCCATGGCGCCGGTCTGCGGCCAGGGCAGCCGCTCATCCGGGCCGATTACCCCGCCCTGCTGCAGCACGGCCGCACTTTTCTCTGTCCAGTCGAACATTCCCATTCCTCACTCCTCTTTAACGTGCCGCGATGCTAAGAGCAAAGCCGCGGCCACACAAGCGGCGGCGCAGCAGGAATGCGGTCGCCACTGCGACCGCCTGCAGCGTCAGGCGACGCGATAAAAGCTCATCTCGACGCGGTCGGGATAGCGCGCGCCGGTGCCAAGGAACAGGCTCTGCGTCAGCCATGCCAGCGCGGGCGAGGACACTTCGAATGTGGGCACGCAGCGGAAGTAGATGGCAGCGGGATCGACCGGCTCGCCGCGCACGAGTTTCGCGATGTCGTCGGCCGAGCCCCGGCGCAGCGCATGGTTCTGCACAAAGATGTGCTGGCCACCATACTGCGGCCCGTCCAGCGCGAGCAGGTAGCGCGCATCGAGGTCGGTGGTCGTGCCCGAGACCACCAGCTGGAAATCGGCGCCGCCCGGCAGCACGCGGCCCTGTAGCCGCGGACCGTTCAGTGTGCCGCCCGTGATGGGAATGATGCGGCGCCGGCCGCGGCTGTTCAGCCCGCTCACCTGACCGGCCTCGATCGGTGCGGCGACCTGCACCGTGAGGTCGGCGATGTGTTCGAGCCGGGGTGCTGGCAATGACGTCATGGTGATTGGGTGGATGTGTGCTTCGTGCCATTATGTCGCCCATGACTGCAGCAAATACACCCCCCCATATTCCGCAAATCCGGCTGTACCAGAACTGGTTGCGCGAGCAGCGCGGCCTCTCCTTCGATTCGTACGACGCGCTGTGGCGCTGGTCGGTGAGCGATCTGGACGCGTTCTGGCAGAGCATCCACGACTACTTCGATGTGCACTCGCCCACACCGCACAGCGCCGTGCTGGCGCAGAACAAGATGCCGGGTGCGCAGTGGTTTCCCGGTGCCCAGTCCAACTACGCGCACCAGGTGTTCCGCCATGCCGACGCCGCGCATGCCGCGGGCATGCCCGCCATCATCAGCCAAAACGAAAAGGGCGAGCACCGCGAGCTGAGCTGGCCCGAGTTGCGCCGGCAAGTCGCCGCGCTCGCGCTGCACCTGAAGGCAATGGGCGTGCAGCCCGGCGACCGCGTGGCGGCCTATCTGCCCAATATTCCCGAGGCCATGATCGGATTCCTGGCGGTGGTCAGCATTGGCGGTGTGTGGAGCATTTGCGCGCCCGACATGGGCACCAACGCCGTGCTGGACCGCTTTCGTCAGATCGAGCCCAAGGTGCTGATCGCCTGCGACGGGGTGAGCTACGGCGGCCGCGATTTCGACCGGACCGCGGTGGTGGCCGAGCTGCGTGCGGCGCTGCCCACGCTGGAGCATGTGGTCGCTTACAACAACCAGTCTGCTACGAATGTAATAGCTGACAGCGAAATGCTCACAAGGGTTACGGCTCGAAATGATGCTGAAGTGGCAGCGTTCGAGCCGATCTGGCTGCCGTTCGATCATCCGCTGTGGATCGTCTATTCCAGCGGCACCACCGGCCTGCCCAAGCCCATCGTGCATGGCCACGGCGGCCTGGTGCTGGTCGGGCTGCTGCTGAGCGTGCTGCACAACGATGTGGGCTGCAGCTACGCCGCCAATTCGTGGGGCGAGCGCTTTCACTGGTATAGCACGACCGGCTGGGTCATGTGGAACGCGCAAATGGCCGGCCTGCTGGGCGGCACCACGCTGTGCCTGTACGACGGCAGCCCGGGCGGCACCCGGCCGGCGAGTGCCGGCGGCCCCGACTGGACCACGCTGTGGCGCTTTGCGGCGCAGACCGGTGTGACCTTCTTCGGTGCCGGCGCCGCGTTCTATGCGAATTGCATGAAGGCGGACATCGACCTGCAGACCTGTGGCGACCTGGGCCGCGTGCGCGCGCTTGGCACCACCGGCTCGCCGCTCTCCGAGGACGTGCAGCGCTGGGGCACCGAGCAGTTTGCCAAGCTTGGCGTCCAGAATATCTGGTGGTGCAATATCTCGGGGGGCACGGACTTTGCCGGCGCATTTATCGGTGGCAACCGCGAGCTGCCGCAGGTGCCGGGCGAGATGCAATGCCGCCAACTCGGCTGCGCGGTGGAGGCCTGGAACGAGCAGGGCCGGCCTGTCATTGACGAGGTCGGCGAGCTGGTCTGCACGCAGCCGATTCCGTCCATGCCGTTGTACTTTTGGGGCGACGAGGGCAACCGGCGTTATCTGTCGAGCTACTTCGACACCTACCCGAACGTCTGGCGCCATGGCGACTGGCTCAAGATCGGAGCGGGCGGCGGCTGCATCATCTACGGCCGCTCGGATGCCACCATCAACCGCCACGGCCTGCGCATGGGCACCAGCGAGCTGTACAGCGCGGTCGAGGCCCTGCCCGAGGTGCTGGACAGCCTGGTCGTCGACCTCGAATACCTGGGCCGCGAGAGCTACATGCCGCTGTTCGTGGTGCTGCGCAAGGGTGTGACGCTGGATGACGCGCTGCGCGCCGGCATCAACAACGCGATCAAGACGGCGTTGAGTCCGCGCTTCGTGCCGAACGATATTTTCCAGGTGAGCGAGATTCCACGCACGCTGTCCGGCAAGAAGCAGGAATTGCCGATCAAGAAGCTGCTGCTTGGCCAGCCGATCGAGAAGGTGCTGAACCGCGATGCGATGGCGAACCCGGGCTGCCTGGACTGGTACGTGGCATTTGCCGCGAAGCGGCTGAAGGCGTAGGACGCCGGGCGCGCTCCGCTAGGGGCGGGACGTATGCGCCCAGCGCTGGCACAGCTTTTGCGCCAGCCCGTCGAGTGCGAAGCCGAGCGCACCGATCAGCACGATCACCGCCATCAGTTCGGAATAGGCGAGCCGGTCACGCGTGTCCAGAATGAAGTAACCCAGCCCCGAGCTCACGCCCAGCATCTCGCAGGGGACCAGCACGATCCAGATGATGCCGATGGCCAGCCGCAGGCCGGTCAGGATGTGGCCCAGGATGCCGGGCAGCACGATCTTGAAGAGCAGCTCACGGCGCGTCGCGGACAGGCTCTTCGCGAGCATCAGCCACTTCGGATCGAGCTGGCGCACCCCGGCGGCGGTATTGAGGATGATCGGCCAGATCGCCGCAAAGGTCAGCAGGAAGTAGATTGGGCCATCGCCAATGCCGAACATCATCACCGCGATCGGCATCCAGGACAGCGGCGAAATCATGCGCAGAAACTGGAATGCGCTGCTCGTGCTGTTTTCGAGCGCACGCGAAATTCCGATCGCCAGCCCGATCGGAATGCCCAGGGCCAATGCCAGCGTCAGGCTGACCAGCACCCGCCTCATGCTGGCGAGCGTGTGCAGCGTCAACTGGTTCTGCACGACGAGCTGGTACAGACTCTCGAAGGCATCGCGCGGACTCAACAAGGCGGCGAGCGCGCTGCCCTGTTCCAGCCAGTGCGTTCCCAGACCCCACATCAGGACCAGCGCCGCCAGGCCGCCCAGGCTCAGCAGGAGCTGCGTGCCGCGAGGCGAGGAGCGGGACAGTTTGAGAATCTTTTCCATGACGAGGGTCCTGATGGGGCACGCGAATGCAGCGCCGGCTCAACTCCTGGAGATCGTTTCGTGGCGCGTGAACGAGCCCGGCAGCCCGAAGGCAGACATGCCGCCCAGATCGGCGATGGCCTTTTTGACAAAGCGGTCGTCCACCAGGTCGCGCGCGACGAAGGCCGGGTCCAGCGCTGGCAAAAAGTCGTTGCGCCCGGAAACGTAGGTCTGCTTGAGCATCTTGACCAGTTCCTCGGTGTAGCTGGGGAAGGGGTAAGGCTGGAAGTCGATGCGCTTTTCGTTCCAGTCGGTGTGCTCGACGGCGCCCGAAGCCTTGTATTCGGTGGCCAGGTCCTCGTGCGGCGCCATCACCTGGGCCAGCGTCTCATAGGTGTGCGGCGTGTAGTGCGCGGGATTGTCCTTGGCCAGCATGTGCGCCGATTCGTCGCGGTGGTCCCGGATCCAGGCTTGCGCCTGCACGATGCTGTTCACCACCTTTTGCGACCACTGCGGGCGCTGCTCCAGGTCACGTTCGTGCATGAACACCACACAGCACGCGTGGTCCTTCCAGACGTCGCCGGTAAAGCGCCAGATCTTCCCGACCTTGAGCGTCTCGGCCAGCGCATTGAACGGCTCCGCCACGGTATAGCCGGCGATCTGTTTGGTGCCCAGCGCCGGCAGCATGTCGCCCGGGGACATGACCACCAGCTTGACCTGCTTCGGGCCGGGCGTGCCCTCGCTGATCGCCTGCAGGCCCTGGCCTCTGAACAGGTACTGCACCACCACGTTGTGGATCGAGTACCAGAACGGAATCGCCACCGTTTTGCCGCCCAGATCGCTCAGGTGGTTGATTTCGGGCAGCACCGTCAGGCTCGATCCTTCCATGTGATTCCAGGCAACGACCTTGGCGGGCGCCTTGCTGCCGTAGCGTGCCCAGATCGTCATCGGCATCAACAGGTGAACCACGTTGACCTGCCCGCTCAAAAACGCCTCGGCGATCTGTGCCCAGCTGCGGAACAGGCGCGGCTTGTCGGCCTTGAGGCCCTGCGCCTCATAAGTCTTGTTGCCATGCGCGATCAGCAGCGGCGCCGCGTCCGTGACCGGCAGATAGCCGATCCTGACGGGTACATTGTCTTCGGCGGCCGACGCGTGGCCGGCGGTCTGCAGCAGGGGCAGTGCGCCGGCGGCGCCGACCGCCGTGGACAGTTTGAGGAATTGGCGGCGGCGTTGTGGCGCGCCGGCGGATGGGGCTTTCTTCATGGTGTAGTGCCTTGCAAATGGAGATGGTTCGGGCCCGGTGCCGCACGCCGCGCACGGCGCAGGGCCTGCACGATTTCGACGCGGGTGCTGCCCAGTTCGGCCGCGACTTCATCGCGCGGGTGCGGCAGGTCGATCTGCCACTCCCCGATCAGCCGTCCCGGCGACAGCCCGAGCAGCAGGATGCGGTCGGCCAGGATCAGGGCTTCGTCGATATCGTGAGTCACGAGGATCGCCGAGGTTTGATGCCGCGCCGTGATCTGCAGCAGCAGCGCCTGCATCTCGCTGCGCGTGATCTCGTCGAGCGCACTGAACGGCTCGTCCAGCAGCAGGATTTCGGGTTGTCGCACCAGGCTGCGCGCCAGCGCGGTGCGTTGTGCCATGCCGCCGGACAGCTCGGAGGGGTAACGCTCGCGCGCGCGCTGCAAATCGACTTCCGCGATCGCCGCCAGCACGCGCTCCTTTTTCTCGGCCTTGCTGATCCGCGCCTGGTGCGCGAAGTCCAGGCCGAAGCCGACGTTCTCCTCCAGCGTGAGCCACGGCAACAGGCTGGGATCCTGGAACACGAAACCCAGGCGGGGGTGCGGCCCGTTCAGGGGCTCGCCCTTGACGTGCACCGTGCCCTTGTCGGGCGCCTGCAAGCCGGCCAGCACGCGCAGCAGCGACGACTTGCCCACCCCGCTGGGCCCCAGCACCGCGACCACTTCGCCGGCCGCCAGTTGCAGCGAAAAGTCGCGCAGCACGGTATGGGCGGGCTTTTGCTGGTGCCGGTAGCTCAACTCGATCTGCTGCGCCTGCAGCACGACTGGTCGTTGCGAAACTGCGGCGCTCATGATGGCCGCGCTCAATCCGGCACCCGGAAAAAGTCGGCTTTGGCGACGCCGCAGTCCGGGCATTGCCAATCGTCGGGGATCGATTCGAAGGGTGTGCCCGCGGGGATGCCCTCATCGGGCAGGCCGATGGCTTCGTCGTAGATGAAGCCGCAGGGGCCGCACATCCATTGCGCCGCGCGTGTCATCACGCCGCCTGCACTTGCCGTTGTTCCAGATCGTGGATCTCCTTGCGCAGATGCTTCAGCGCCGGCGTCACGATCGCCACGAAGACGGCCTCGCGCAGCCGGCGCTGTGCCGGATGGCGCATCAGGTAACCCTTGGCACCCGCGTGCAGGAGCGCCGAATTCGCGGCCCTCAGGGTCAATTCGGAAGTGCGCGCACGCAGCTTCAGGGCTTCGATCACCGGCGCATGGCCGGCTTGTGCCTGATGGGCCAGCAGCGCCGCGCGGGCTTTCAGTTGGGCCAGTTCGGCGGCCAGTTCGCTGCCCTGATCATCCAGAAATGCATTCACGTCGGCATTGCGCGCATTGCTTTCGCGGATCGTCTTGAGGGATCCCTGGATCACCCCGAAGCCCATGCCGGCCTGCCCGAGTACGAAGCCGGCCTTGATACGCGCCATGTAGGCGGCGAACTGCTGCGGATGCGCCAGCACCTCGTCACTGTCGATCCGGACCTCCTTGAAGCGCAGGTTCAGCGTTTTTGTGCCCTCCATGCCGGAGAACTCCGGGCAGGGATGCAGGTCCAAACCCGCCGCGTCGCCGTGTACCGCAAACATCACGTAGCCTTCGTTCTCCACGGCTGCGGTGACGATGATCAGGTGATTCGCGCCGACATTGGAGACCCAGGGCAGGTTGCCGCTGACGACATAGCCACCTGCCATACGCGCGGCGTGCAGTTGAATCTTTTCGATGCCCGCCAGATGCTTGACCGCATTCGACATGCCGGTGCCCGCCAACAGCGTCCCCTGCGCCACAGGCTTCAAATAGCGCTCGCGCACGACCGGGTTTGGCGCATGCTGCAAATACCACGCGCAGGTCGATTGGCACCAGACGAGAAAGGCCGTCGCGCCACACTCGCTGCCCACTTGCGTCGTCACGTCGATCTGTGTGGCCAGGCCCAGCCCGGCGCCGCCATGTTCGGCGGGCACGCTGGCGCCAAACCCCCCCAAGGCGCCCAGGCGCCGCAAATACTCGAAGGGATACAGGCCTTCCTGATCGATGGCACCGGCCAGCGGCGCCAGTTCAGTGGTGGCTTGCGCGCGCACGGCATCCAGCAACGCAATAGAGGCCTCAAACTGACTCATTGCAGTCATCCCTTCCAGGGTGAATCATTGAAATTCGAGCTGATGCCGCCGCTCGATCGCGGCCCCGGGACAGGCTGACGCCGTTGCTCAGGAGAGAAGTGCGGGCCTAGGCGAACGCCTGCAGCTCGGCGTTGATCGGGGTTTGCGCAAGGTTGTTGGCGTAGTTGCACAGGGTCGCCAGGCTGACGCCAAGCACCACTTCCAGCACATTGGCCTGGCTGTAGCCGGCCTTCAGAAATGCGCTCAATTCGGCGTCGGAGACTCGCCCCTTTTGCTCCAGGACCGCGACCGTGAACAGCGCCAGCGCATTCAATTTGGGATCGCGCAGGGCCTGCGTGTTTCGCAGCGCCGCAATCACCTCTTCAGGCAGCCCGAGCTTCTTGCGCGCGATGGCCGTGTGACCCGCCGCACAAAAACCGCAGCCGTTGCGCGTC
>SCRR01000257.1 GCA_004322085.1 Burkholderiaceae bacterium | reverse complement strand
GCGTGGATGTCTGCATTCAGGTCGGTTGCATCGATCTTGACGGCTGCCGCCGCCTGTGCCGTGAAGCTCTTGGCCAAGGCATCTTCCAGCCCCTTGTGGCGGAACACGCCGCTGCCCGCGCCCGTCACGGCGACGCGCACGCCACTGTCCGTCTGGGCCACCAGGACACCCACCAGTGCAAAACGCGAAGCCGGTTGCACGAACTTCATGTAGGCGGCGCGCTTGGGGATCGGAAAGCTGATGGCCGTGATCAATTCACCCTCGTTCAAAGCGGTGGAGAACATACCCGTGAAGAAGTCGTCGGCGGCAATCTTGCGCTGCGTCGTCACCACCGTGGCCCCCAGCCCCAACACCGCGGCCGGGTAGTCTGCCGCAGGGTCGTTGTTGGCCACCGAGCCCCCCAAGGTACCCATGGCACGCACCTGGCGATCGCCAATGTGCGCGGCCAGGTGGGCCAATACGGGCAGCGCCGCGTTGAGCTCGGCGTTGGCGGCGACGTCGGCATGACGCGTCATGGCGCCAATCACGAACGCGTTGCCCTCGCGCTTGATCCCGGCCAACTCCTTGATGTTGGCCAGGTCGACCAGCTGGCCGGGGTCGGACAGGCGCAGCTTCATCGAGGCCAGCAGGGTCTGACCGCCGGCCAGAACCTTGGCACCCGCGGCGGCGAGCCTGGCTGCGTCTGCCGTGGTGGAGGGGCGCTCCAGTGTGAATGCGTACATTGTGATTCTCCTTAGGCTTTCGCAGATTGAATGGCTTCCCACACACGGCCGGGCGAGGCAGGCATGTCGAAGTCCCTCACACCCATGCCGTGCAGCGCATCGAGCACGGCGTTGATCACCGCCGGCGGTGACGCAATGGCGCCGGCTTCGCCGCAGCCCTTGGAGCCCAGCGGATTGTGAGTACACGGCGTGCACACCTGGCCGAGCTTGAACTCCGGAAAGTCGTCGGCGTGCGGCATGGCGTAGTCCATGAAACTGCCGGTCAGCAACTGGCCCGTCTCGTGATCGTAGACACAGTTCTCCAGCAGCGCCTGGCCGATACCCTGTGCAATGCCGCCGTGCACCTGTCCCTCGACAATCATCGGGTTGACGATATTGCCAAAATCATCCACCGCGGAGAAGCGGTCGATGCGCGTGGTGCCTGTCGCGGGGTCGATCTCAACCTCGCAGATATGGGTGCCACCGGGATAGGTGAAGTTGGTCGGGTCGTAGAACGCGGTCTCGTCCAGCCCGGGTTCGAGCTTGTCGAGCGGATAGTTGTGTGGCACATACGCCGTCAGCGCGACCTGGCCGAAAGTGACCTTCTTGTCGGTCCCCTTGACCGTGAACTCGCCGTTGGCAAACTCGATATCGGCGTCGCTCGCCTCCATCAGGTGCGCGGCAATCTTCTTGGCCTTGGTCTCGATCTTGTCGAGCGCCTTCATGATGGCCGAGCCCCCGACCGCCAGCGAGCGCGAACCGTAGGTTCCCATGCCGAACGGCACGCGCCCGGTGTCGCCATGCACGATATCGACTGCGTCGACCGCGACACCCAGGCGCGCTGCCACCACCTGCGCAAAGGTGGTTTCGTGCCCCTGGCCGTGGCTGTGCGAGCCGGTGAAGACGGTGACGCTGCCGGTCGGATTGACCCGCACTTCGCCGCACTCGAACAGGCCGGCGCGCGCACCGAGTGCACCGGCGATGTTGCTCGGTGCCAGGCCGCAGGCCTCGATATAGCTTGAATAGCCGATACCGCGCTTGAGCCCCCTGGCCTCGCTGGCCTTGCGCCGCGCATCGAAACCGGCGACGTCGGCCAGCGCCTGGGCCTTGTCCATGCAGGCAACGAAATCTCCGGTGTCGTACTGCAGCGCCACCGGCGTCTGGTGTGGAAACTGGGTAATGAAGTTGCGTTTACGGATTTCGTCCTGAGTCAGGCCCAGATCCCAGCCGCAGCGCGATACCAGCCGCTCCAGCAGATAGGTCGCCTCGGGGCGGCCGGCGCCGCGATAGGCGTCGGTCGGCGCGGTGTTGGTAAACCAGGCGTCCACCTCCACATAGATTTGCGGCGTGTTGTATTGCCCTGCCAGCAGCGTGCCATACAGGATGGTCGGGATGGCGGTCGAGAAGGTGGCCAGATAGGCGCCCAGGTTGGCGTGCGTATGCACACGCAGGGCAAGGAACTTGCCATCCTTGTCCATCGCCATTTCGGCGTGGCTCACGTGATCGCGGCCGTGCGTGTCGCACAGGAAGGACTCGCTGCGCTCGGCGGTCCACTTGATGTTGCGGTTGAGCTTTTTGGAGGCCCACATCACGCCCACGTCTTCGGCGTAGAGATTGATCTTGGAGCCGAAGCCGCCCCCCACATCGGGTGCAACGACGCGCACCTTGTGCTCGGGCAGGCCCATCACAAAAGCAGTCATCAGCAGACGCTCGACGTGGGGATTCTGGTTCGCGACATACAGCACGTATTCATCGGTGCCACGGGTGTAGGAACCAACGACCGAGCGCGGCTCCATGGCGTTCGGAATCAGCCGGTTGTTCACCAGATCGAGTTTGCTCACATGGGCGGCGCTGGCAAAGGTGGCGTCGACCGCCGCCTTGTCGCCAAGTGCCCACTTATAGCAATGGTTGTCCGGTGCTGCTTCGTGCAGCGCAACGCCCTTGGCCGCGTCGACCACATTGACCACGGCGCTGAGCACGTCGTAATCGACCGCGACGAGCTCGGCCGCATTGCGCGCCTGCTCCAGCGTCTCGGCCACGACCAGCGCGACATGGTCACCCACAAACCGCACCTTGCCCTGCGCCAAAATCGGATGCGGAGGCTCTTTCATGGGCGTGCCGTCGGTGCTGGTGATCAGCCAGCCGCAAGGCAGGCCGTTGATCTTGTCCGCCGCAACGTCCTCGCCCACAAAAACACCGAGCACACCGGGCGCGGCCTTGGCGGCCGCCGTGTCGATCTTGTTGATTTTCGCGTGCGCGTGCGGCGAGCGCACGAACACCGCGCAGGCCTGACTGGCAAGTTTGACATCGTCGACGTACTGGCCCTCGCCAGTCAGGAAACGGTAATCTTCCTTGCGGCGGACCGCCTCACCGATGTGCGGCAGGCTGGCAAAATCGGATGCACCCATGTTGTCTACTCCTCAGGTGGTTCTGCAATGAATCGGGGCTGGATCAGGCGGCCATGGCAGCAGCACCCTGCTGCACGGCCTTGACGATGTTCTGGTAACCCGTACAGCGGCAGATGTTGCCCTCCAGCAGTTCACGGATCTCGGTTTCGGTGGCGTTGGGATGCTGCTGGCACAGATCGATCGCGCTCATCACCATGCCGGGCGTGCAAAACCCGCACTGCAGACCATGACATTCCTTGAACGCCGCCTGCATCGGGTGCATCGTGCCGTCTGCCTGCGCCAGCCCCTCGATGGTGGTGATCTCAGAACCGCTGGCCTGCGCTGCCAGCATGTTGCACGACTTCACGGCACGCCCGTTCAAGATGACGGTGCAGGCGCCGCACTGGGCCGTGTCGCAACCGACATGGGTACCGGTCAGATTCAGATGCTCGCGTAACGCCTGCACCAGCAACGTATTGGTTGGCAAGTCGAGGGAGGTGGATTTTCCGTTGACTTTGAATTGAACTTGCATAGGGTTTGTCTCCTGTTGGCAAGATGTTAGTTTGTTCGAACCCGCCTTATTGTTCAAGCGGAACCCGGCAATCACCCTAGGCTAAACCCTCGATTCATGTCAAGATGAACGTGAAATTCTCAAAATGAAACAATACCCGGATTTGCCATGCCGCAAGCCTTGACCGTCGCGCCTGAACGGCGCCTGCAGCAGATCAGTCATGCGCGCAGCGCCATGCTGGGCGAGGGGCGATCGCCCGCCGACATGCTCTCGGCACCATGGATCGAGCGCTCCTGGCAGCGCTGCCTGTCGCGTGGCCAGCAACCCGAGCAGGACATCGCGTTTGAGGTCATTTCCGCGCACGCGGCGCGGCGCAGCGAAGAAGCCCACATCGGCTTGCTGCAAGCCGCCCGCCCGGTGCTGGAAAAGCTGGGACGGGCGATTGCCGACACCCGCTATTTCGCCATACTGACCAACGCTCAGGGCGTCGTGGTGGATGTCAGCGGCCCGATCGACCGCAGCGACCGGCGCGCGGCCCTGATCACCCGCATCGGCACGGATCTGTCCGAACCCACCGTCGGCACCACCGCCATCGGCGCGGCGCTGGCCGAGCTGCAGCCGGTCTGGCTGCACCGCGGCGAGCACTTCTTCTCGACCACTTCGGTCTACAGCTGCGCCGGCGCCCCGCTGTTTGGCCCCGATGGGCGCTGCGTCGGCATGCTGGACCTGACCGGCATCGAGACGGTGGAGCGGTCCGAGCTCAAGCACCTGGCGGCACAATCCGCCCGCCACATCGAGAACGCGCTGCTGCTAGGGCAGCCGCACCGCCTGCTGGTGCGCCTGAACTGGCCCGGCCACGCACTGGGGTTTGATGCGGATGGCCTGGTCTGCCTGGACGGCGATGGCTGGCTGGTCGGCGCCAACCAGACCGCGCGCCAGATGGTGCCGCAACTGGCCAGCCCCGAACATGTTGCCGTACACGCCGGCGACGTCTTTGGCATGCCTTATGAGCTGCTGTTCGACGCAGCGCGGCGGCAAAACCCGGTCATCGAAGTGCCCCTTTGGAGCGGTTTGCGCCTGAACGCGCTGCCGACAGCGCGCGCCGACGCGGTCACGTTGATCGATTCTGGCGCCGCTACTCCCGGCAGCGAGAACGTGGCACTCAAGGATCTGGAAACCGCGCTGATACGCAAAGCCGTCGCCGACGCCCGCGGCAATGTGGCTCAGGCAGCGCGCGCGCTGGGCATCAGCCGTGCCACCGTGTATCGCAAGATTTATAACGGAAAGCGCCACTAGCCATTAATGGTATTACGCTATGCGCTATCAATACAGTAGTTTTCTCTTCAATCGACGAGAGCAATGACGACGGCCAACTCCTCGACCGTCATCGCAACGCGGCTGCCCGAACGCAGGCCACTGGCCGCCTTTGCAAACCCGACCATTTGCAAGCCGCCATCGAGCTGCGCCGCGACCTCATCGCCGCTCTGACCGCGTGCCACGCGGGTGGCGCGCCCCAACAGCAAGTTGCCCGCGCCCACGGCATCGAGCGCAGTGGCCCGGTTTGCCGAAACCGCGGTGGCCTTGCACAGCGCCAGCACCGGCAACGCCTCGCGCAGGCCCAGCAACTCCGCGCTTTCTACGGTGATGCGCGAGACCAGCACCGCGCCGCCTGCCAGTTGCAGTCGCACCCGCACGATCTGGCCTTGCAGATCCAGTGCCAGGACTTTGCAGGG
>SCRR01000256.1 GCA_004322085.1 Burkholderiaceae bacterium | reverse complement strand
AGGAACGGGTTGTCGTCGAGCATCTGCTCGACCTCCTGGCTCAGCTCCAGCGTCGAGAGTTGCAACAGCCGGATCGACTGCTGCAGCTGCGGCGTCAGCGCCAGATGCTGCGAAATCCTTAAGGAGAGACCTTGCTTCACAGGTGTTCCCCACGGGCCAGTTCCAGCAGGCGCCGTGGAACCGGCTTCGCCGGGCCACTGGCGCCGCCCCCTCGAGGGGCTGAGGGCCGCGGCTCCAGGCCTGCCTGCGCAGGCTTGGACGGCCCCGAAGAGCCGCCGCCTCTGGCAGCGGCACCGAGGCGGCTACACGAAGTGAGAAAGCAACGGGGGGGAGTGCGCCGCGCCGGGCCGCCCCAAGCAAGCACGGCCCCCTCGGGGGGCAGCGAGTGACACGAAGTGGGCGAACGTGGGGGCCACATTGTCACATTCTGAAATGCTCACCCAGGTACACGCGGCGCACCTCGGCGTTGTCGACGATCTGGGACGGCGTGCCCTGTGCCAGCACATGGCCATCGTTGATGATGAAGGCGTGGTCGCAGATGCCCAGCGTCTCGCGCACGTTGTGGTCGGTGATGAGCACGCCAATCCCGCGGCCCTTGAGAAAAACGATGATGCGCTGGATCTCGATCACGGCGATCGGGTCGATGCCCGCAAACGGTTCGTCCAGCAGAATGAAGCGCGGCTGCGTGGCCAGTGCGCGCGCAATTTCGACGCGCCGGCGCTCGCCCCCGGACAGCGACAGCGCCGGCGAATCGCGCAGATGCTCGACCCGCAGTTCCTGCAGCAGCGCCGTGAGGCGCTCCTCGATTTCTTTTTTGGACAGCGGGCGGCCGGCCTGATCGCCAGCGCCATGGCGCTGCAACTCCAGCACCGCGCGCACGTTTTCTTCCACCGTGAGTTTGCGAAAGATCGACGCCTCCTGCGGCAGGTAGCTCAGGCCCAGGCGCGATCGCCGATGGATCGGCATATGCTCCACTGGCGCGCCGTCGATCGCGATCTCGCCGGCATCGGCCCGCACCAGGCCCACGATCATGTAGAACGAGGTCGTCTTGCCCGCGCCGTTGGGGCCCAGCAGACCAACCACCTCACCCTTCTGCACCGACAGCGACACGTCTTTCACCACCATGCGGCTGCCATAGGACTTTTGCAGGTGGTGCGCCTCCAGCCGGCTGGGGACGGCGCCAGCCTCGACGTCGTCCGTCACTTCTGCTCCCCGCCAAGCGTGGTGCTGGGTCGCAGCGCGGGCGTCGGGACGCCCGCCGGCGGGGTGGCAACCGGTGCGGTGCCCGCGGGCGCCGAGGCGACGGGCTTGGGCGACAGCATGGCGCGCACGCGCGTATGCGACGACCCGCCCGCAACGCCGCCAGCGGGGTTGGTGACCGCGCCGTCCACGGTGAAGACGTCCGTCGCGTTGTTGTAGGTGATCAGCGCACCGGTGGTCTCGTCGGTCAATGTGGCGCCGGTATAACGCCGCAGCACGGCCTGCCTGACGAACTTGACAATATCCGTCTTGCCGTCGTATTCGATGGTTTGCGACTCGCCCTCGATGTACTCATCCACCCCTTCGCGCTTTTGCCGGTAGAACGCGAGCTTGCCGGGCGCCGCAGTGACGGTGGCGTACTGGTAACCCTCGGGATCCTGGCGCACATCCACACGGGCACCACGAACGATGATGGTTCCCTTGGTCACCACCACGTTGCCCGTGAACACGCTGGTCTGGTTCAGGTCGTCGTAGCGCAGCGCATCCGCCTCGATATTCATCGGCTTGTTGTTGTCGGCTTTTTCGGCCAACGCGCCAATCGACGTCAGCGCAAGGACAACAAGCAGCAGGAGCGAAGCGAAGCGTTTTTTCATAAAGGCATGAATCTTGCTGGCATTGTAAGGGCGCGACAACGATCCTCCCTCGGGAAAATGACAAAAAAGCCCGCATGGAGCGGGCTTTATCGGGACCCCCGGGCGGGGTCGGCCATCAGGCGCTCTTGCGCGACTCGCCAATCAGGTAATCGGTGACCTGCAGCGCACGGTCCATGCTGCGCGCCAGCTCACCGTCGGTATAAAAGCGCCCGGCAACGCCGAGCGCGGGAACGCCCGATACCTTGTAAGCGTTCATCAGCTGGGTTGCCTCGCGTACCTCGGTGGCCACGGAGAAAGAGTTGTACTGCTGGGCAAACTGGGCCATGTCCAGGCCCTGCTTTTGCGCCCACGCGGTGATGCCGGCCTCGCGGTCCAGTGGCTGATGCTGGACATGAATGGCGTCGAACACCTTGACATGCAGCTCATCGATCTTGCCCATGGCCTTGAGCGTGTAGTACAGGTGCTGCTGGGGTACAAAGCTGGAGTTGAAGGCCACCGGCACACGCCGCAGGCTCACATAGGGGGGCAGCCGCTTGACCCAGTTGTCCAGCGCCGGCTCGAATGCAAAGCAGTGCGGGCAGCTGTACCAGAAGAAGTCGACGACCTCGACCTTGCCGGCGGGCGCCTTCACGAGGGCGCGCCGGTCCAGCGCAAGATAGTCCGTGCCGGCGACGAATTTTTGCCCCTGCGCATACACGGCAGGCACGGTCAGGGTGGATGCGGCCAGCGCGGAGGCAGCGGCCAGGGAGAATTCACGACGTTTCATCAAGTTACACTCCAGTCAGAGTCAGTCAGAGGGCCGAGCCGGCCCGAAGTTCCCACGCATAGTCGCACGGCGGATCAACGCTGCACGCGCACCAGCGCCGTTTCCATACCGCTGCCATCGAGCCGCTCCTTGGTCTTGTCGGCGTCAAGCTTGTTGTCGAATGGTCCTACCCGTACACGCCAGACCGTGCGGCCGGCCTGTTCGCGCTCGCTGACCTTGGACTCGATCCCCATCAGCGACAGCTTGGCACGCTGCGTCTCGGCATCTTCGGCGGCGCGGAACGCACCGGCCTGCACAAAGTAGGTAAACGGATCCGCCCCACTGCTGGCCGAACGGGCCTTGGCCAGGTCGCCCAGCGGATCGCCGGAAACGGCCGGCGGCAGCGGCGGCTTGACGATGGCGGTCTGCCCGCCCCGCACCGCCGGCGGCAGTGCAGACGCCGCACCGGACGTTGCTGCAGGAGCCGCGCCGCTGCCCTCGACCGCGCCGCCCGCCGCGGCGGAGGCCGGCCGTACCGGATTCTTGCCATACAACGGCGCGTTCGGATCCCAGTCCTTGTTCCTGGCAGCTTCGGCCGCATCCTGGGCTGGCGCACGGCTCACGCCCTTGTTGATGAATGGAATCGGCACCTTCGTGACGTAGACCGCGACGGCCAGCGCCGCACCCAGGCCCACCACGACACCGATGACAAAGCCGACGATGGTGCCGCCGAATTGCTGTTTCATTTGATTGCTCACATTTTTGCGGGCGCCGACACACCCAGAACGGCCAGGCCATTGTGCAATACCTGCGCAGCGGCGGCGACCAGTGCCAGCCGCGCCAGTTTGATCGCCTCCTCGTCCACCAGAATGCGCTCGGCATCATAGTAGCTGTGGTAGCAGGCGGCCAGCTCACGCAGGTAAAAAGTCACGTCATGCGGCGCGAAATCCTGCGCCGCCGCGCTCAGCATCTCGGGGTATTTGGCCAGCTGCAGCATCAGCGCGAGCGCGGGCGGGCTCTGCAGCGGCGCCAGATCGACGCTCGCCAGCCGCGATGCATCGCCGCCCCAGGCAGCGAGCACCGAGCAGATGCGCGCGTGCGCGTACTGCACGTAATACACCGGGTTATCGTTGTTTTTGGCGACCGCCAGATCGACATCGAACACGTATTCGGTATCGGGCTTGCGGCTCAGCAAAAAGAAGCGCACGGCGTCCTTGCTGGTCCATTCGATCAGGTCGCGCAACGTCACGTAGCTGCCGGCGCGTTTGCTGATCTTGACCTCCTCGCCCCCGCGCATCACGCGCACCATGGTGTGCAGCACGTAGTCGGGGTAGCCACCAGGGATGCCGACGCCTGCGGCCTGCAGGCCGGCGCGCACCCGGGCAATCGTGCCGTGATGGTCGGTGCCCTGGATGTTGACGACCTTGTGGAAGCCGCGCTCCCATTTGGCGATGTGGTAGGCCACGTCGGGCACGAAGTAGGTGTAGCTACCGTCGCCCTTGCGCATGAC
>SCRR01000255.1 GCA_004322085.1 Burkholderiaceae bacterium | reverse complement strand
TACTTCTTCAAGCTGATCCAGCGCCTGCGCCAGTTACTGCCACCCTGGATGCCGATGGTCGGCCTGGAAGGCGGCCGCATCAATATCGTGCCGGTGGACTTCGTGGTCGATGCGCTCGACCATATCAGCCACCAGGCCGCCATCGCCAAAAAGTGCTTTCACCTGGTCGACCCGCAGGGCTACCGCGTAGGCGACGTGCTCGACATCTTCAGCCGCGCCGCCCGTGCGCCCAGGATGAACCTGTTTGTCAATGCAGCGCTGCTGGGCTTCATTCCGCGCGGCGTCAAGAAGAGCCTGATGGCGCTGGCCCCGGTACGCCGCATCCGCAACGCCGTCATGAAGGACCTGGGCCTGCCCGAAGACATGCTGACCTTCGTCAACTACCCCACGCGCTTCGACTGCCGCGACACGCTGGCCGCGCTGAAGGGCTCGGGCATAGCCTGTCCGCACCTCAAGGACTATGCGTGGCGGCTGTGGGACTACTGGGAACGGCATCTCGACCCGGACCTGCACATCGACCACTCGCTGCGCGGCACCGTGGGCGGCAAGGTGGTGCTGGTTACCGGCGGCTCGTCGGGTATTGGCCTGGCCGCCGCGCACAAGTTTGCCGACGCCGGCGCTATCACGATTATTTGCGGACGCGACCAGGACAAGCTCGACGAAGCCTGCCAGGAGGCTAGGGCCCAGGGCCACGAGTTCGTGGCCTACACGGCCGACCTCGCCGACATGGCCGACTGCGACCGCTTCGTGCAACTGCTGATCGACCAGCACGGCGGCGTGGACTTTCTCATCAACAACGCCGGCCGCTCGATCCGCCGCGCCATCGAGGCCAGCTACGATCGCTTTCATGATTACGAGCGCACCATGCAGCTCAACTATTTTGGTTGCCTGCGCATCACCATGGGGCTGCTGCCGGGCATGGTGGCCCGGCACAAGGGCCATGTGGTCAACATCAGCTCGATCGGCGTGCTGACCAATGCGCCGCGCTTCTCGGCCTACGTGGCCTCCAAGTCCGCGCTCGATGCCTGGACGCGCTGCGCCTCCAGCGAATTTGCCGACCAAGGCATCACCTTCACCACCATCAACATGCCGCTGGTGCGCACGCCCATGATCGCGCCCACCAACCTGTACAACAACGTGCCCACGCTCAGCCCCGAAGAGGCCGCCGACCTGGTGGCGCAGGCCTGCATCTTCAAGCCGGTGCGCGTCGCCACCCGGCTCGGCATTGCGGGCCAGGTGCTGCATGCGCTGGTGCCGCGCGTGGCCCAGATCGCCATGAACACCAGCTTTCGCATGTTCCCCGATTCATCGGCGGCCAAGGGTGCCAAGAGCGACAAGGGCACTAAGCCGCAGCTGTCGGCCGAGGCGGTGGCGATGCAGCAGATGATGCGCGGGATTCATTTCTGATTTAATATCGTGCTACTTTTGTAGCTTTTAATTTCGGAGTGAAGCCATGGGAATGCCGGTACGCATAGACGATGTTTTGTACGATCAGGCCAGGGCGCAAGCCCAGGCGGAGCGACGCACCATCGCCGGCCAGATCGAGTTCTGGGCTGTGGTGGGCAGGACTGCCTTGGACAATCCCGATTTACCCATCGATTTCGTTCGTGATTTGCTGGTTGCCCGCGCAGAGGGGCCAACGCTTGCCTCGCCTTTCGTGCCCGAGGGCAAGCGCTCCTGATGAAGGCTGCTGTTCAGGTCCTGCAGAGCGCGGTGTTCAGCCGCGCTTACAAACGCTTGCACCCCAACCAGAAGCTCGACGTCGATGATGCCGTGGCTGAAATTGTGCAAGACCCGACCATCGGCGAAGCCAAGAAAGGCGACCTGGCGGGGGTATTTGTGCACAAGTTCAAGTGCAATGGCCAGCTGATGTTGCTCGCTTACGAATACGATCCCGGGTCCCGTTTGCTGCTCATGCTCGGCGCACACGAAAACTTCTACCGCGACTTGAAACGATAGTTTGAATTCAATCGGCACTGAGTGTGTAACTTCAGGTAGAACCCGCCACGTAGAATGGCCGCTCGACAGCAAGCCAACGCAACCCATGGACCAACCTCACAGCCTCAGCGACACCGCCTACGCCCCGCAGGAAGACGACATCAGCCTGCTCGACATCCTGGTGACGCTGGCGGAAAACATCAAGCTGCTCATCATCGGACCGCTGCTGGTGGGCTTGTGCGTGCTGGGCATCGGCTACGTCGTGCCGCAAACCTACGACAGCGTTGCGGTGCTGCAGGCCGAGCAGCCCATAGCGAGCCTGATGACCACCGCGGCCGTGCTGGACCCGGTGGCCGCCGCGCTGGGACTGACCAAGGACGAATCGGCCGAAGACGCCCGGCGCCGGCTGCGCGAGCAGGTCAAGGTGGCCGTGGGGCGCAACGACAAACTGCTCACGCTCACCGCGTCGGGCGCCACGCCGCAGCAGGCGCAGGCCATTGCCAATGCCGTGCTGCAGCAAACCTACCTGCAAAGCCGGCCCAAGACCAGCGAGCGCGCCCGGCTCGACGCGCAACTACAGGGAGCCCAAGGCCGTCTCAAGGACGCACAAGACGCGGCCGCCAGCCTGCTCAAACGCCTGGACTCGACCACCGGCACCTCGGGCAATAGCACCGATCTGTCACGTGGCTACGCCGACCTGCTCACTGCAGCAGCCGCCGCCCAAAAGCAGGTCGGCGACCTCCAGGTTCTGCTCGAAGGCGTGAGCGACGCCCAGCTCGTGCAGGCACCCACGCTGCCACAAAA
>SCRR01000254.1 GCA_004322085.1 Burkholderiaceae bacterium | reverse complement strand
GCCAGCGCGTTCTCCAGCGCGTGGCGCACTGCCTGATGCACCTCGCGGCTGTCGCGAAAGCGCACCTCGATCTTGGTCGGATGCACGTTCACGTCGACCCGCGCCGGGTCGATTTCCAGATACAGCGCATAGACCGGCTGGCGCTGGCCATGCAGCACGTCCTCATACGCACTGCGGGCCGCGTGCGTCAGCACCTTGTCGCGCACGAAGCGGCCGTTGACGTAGCAGAACTGCTGGTCGGGGCGCGAGCGGGCGGCGTCGGGAATGCCGGCGCGGCCGCTCACACGCACCGAGCCGGCGCGGTAGTCGACGGCGACCGATTGCGCGATAAAGTCCGCACCCAGCACGTCGCCCAGGCGCTGCGTCTTCGCGGCCTCGTCTATGCCGCAGGCGCGCCACTGTTCCAGCAGCCGGCCCTCGGCCCAGATGGCAAAGACCACGTCGGGTCGCGCCAAGGCGTGGCGGCGCACGGCCTCGACGCAGTGTGCCTGTTCGGTCGCGTCGGTCTTGAGGAATTTGCGACGCGCCGGCACGCTGTAGAACAGCTCCTTGACTTGCACCGTGGTGCCGGTGGCGCGCGCGGCGGGTTTCAGCTCGCCCGTGCGCCCGTCCAGAGAATAAGCGTTCGATTGGCCTTCAGCCCTTGACAGTATTAAGCAATCGGCTATGGAGTTGATAGCTGCCAAGGCCTCGCCGCGAAATCCCATGGTGCCGACCGATTCCAGCTCCGCCAGGCTGCCAATCTTGCTGGTCGCATGCCGTTTGAGCGCGATCGGCAGCTCGCCCGCGGGAATGCCCGCGCCGTCGTCCTCCACCGCGATGAGGCGCACGCCGCCGGCCAGCAGCCGCAGTGTGACCTGCGTGGTGCCGGCGTCGAGCGCGTTGTCCAGCAGCTCGCGCACCACCGAGGCCGGGCGCTCGACCACCTCGCCGGCGGCGATCTGGCTGATCAGCTCTTCGGGAAGTTCGCGGATCGGGCGGCGGTTGTTGAGAAGGACGAGAGTGGAGAGGGGCGCGTTCACCGGGCCATTTTAGGATGCCGGGGATAATCCCTGCCCATGGACCTTATTGCCTTTGCGATTGATTTCATCCTGCACGTGGACAAGCACCTGGAGGCGTTTGTCGCGAGCTACGGCCTGTGGGTCTATGCCTTGCTGTTCCTGATCATCTTCGTCGAGACCGGTCTGGTGGTCATGCCTTTTTTGCCAGGGGATTCGCTGCTGTTCGTGGCCGGCGCGATGTGCGGCGTGGGGCTCATGAACTATCCGTTGACGGTCGCGCTGCTGCTGGCCGCGGCGGTGCTGGGCAATCAGTCCAACTATACGATCGGGCACTATTTCGGGCCCCGGGTGTTCCAGTGGGAAGACTCGAAGTTTTTCAATAAACGGGCGTTCGACCAGGCGCATGGCTTTTACGAGCGCTATGGCGGCGTCATGATCGTGGCGGCGCGCTTCATGCCGTTCGTGCGTACCTTCGCGCCCTTCGTGGCGGGCGTGGCGCAGATGACGCGGCGCAAGTTCACGCTGTTCGACGTGGCCGGCGGTGCTTTGTGGGTCGGCGGCATTGTCACGATCGGCTACTTCTTCGGCAACATTCCGTTTGTCAAGGCCAATCTCGACAAGGTGATCTGGGCGCTGATCCTGATTCCGGGGCTGTTCGTGCTGTTTGGCGCATGGAAGGCGCGCCGAGGCCAACCGGCCCGCGCGCCAGGCGGCTCGAACCAGTCATGAAGCTTATGATTTAGTGCTGTCCCACAGCACCTTGCGAGGAGAGTCATGAACGCACCTCAGGCTTCGAGCCCCGCCCTTTCCCGCTGGAGCGAGCCGGGATCCAGCCGCGTTCCGTTCTGGGCCTACACCGACGGCGAGCTGTATCGGCGAGAGCTGGAGACTATCTTTTACGGCGCGCACTGGTGCTACGTGGGCCTGGAGGTCGAAATCCCCAACGTGGGCGACTACAAGCTCAGCCACATCGGCGAGCGCCAGGTGTTGCTGGTGCGCGACCGGAAAAAATTGGGGTCAGATTCCAAATTCGCTGCGGCGCGTAGCGCCGCTGATGCCGGGCCTGCCGATGGCAGGTCTGCGAAATTGGAATCTGACCCCAATTTTTTGGATGACGGCATCCGCGTGGTGGAAAACCGCTGTGCGCACCGCGGCGTGCGCTTTTGCCAGAAGTCGCACGGCAACGCGCGCAGCTTTGTGTGTCCGTACCACCAGTGGACCTACAAGCTCAATGGCGATCTGGCGGGCTTGCCGTTCAAGGACGGCGTGAAGGATGGCGACCACGTCAACGGCGGCATGCCCAAGGACTTCGAGCTCAAGGACCACGGCCTGACCAAGTTGCGCGTGGCGACCCTGCACGGCCTGGTGTTTGCCACCTTCAGCGACCAGACCGAGCCCCTGGAAGATTACCTCGGGCCCAACGTCCTGCCGTGGCTGGAGCGCATCTTCAAGGGCCGCACGCTCACGCTGCTGGGCTACAACCGCCAGCGCATTCCGGGCAACTGGAAGCTGATGATGGAAAACATCAAGGACCCGTACCATCCCGGCCTGCTGCACACCTGGTTCGTGACGTTCGGCCTATGGCGCGCTGACCAGAAGTCGCGCATGGTGATGGACGCGCACGGCCGCCATGCGGTCATGATTTCCCGAAAGAACGAAGGCGGTCAGGCCGCGGTGACGCAGGGTGTCACGAGCTTCAAGGCCGGCATGAAGCTGCACGACGACCGCCTGCTGGATGTGGTGCCGGAGCCGTGGTGGCGCATCCCCGACCCATCGAACCCCGGCGCCGACATCATGCCGACCGTGACCATGATCACGCTGTTCCCCAGTCTCATCATCCAGCAGCAGGTCAACTCACTCAGCACGCGCCATATCGTGCCGCGCGGCGCGGGCGAGTTCGACTTTGTCTGGACGCACTTCGGCTTTGCCGACGACACGCCCGAGATGACGCGGCGCCGGCTGCGCCAGTCCAATCTGTTCGGCCCGGCTGGCTTTGTCAGCGCCGACGATGGCGAGGTCATTGAACTCAGCCAGGGCGGTTTTCGGCAGGGGGGCGAGGGTGGCTCGACCGTGTGCGAACTCGGCGGCACCAGCCTTGATGCGACCGAACACATGGTGACGGAGACCCTGATCCGCAGCATGTACGCCTACTGGAAGAAGGTGATGGCCGTATGAGTACCACCGCCCCAACGCCCGGGAGTGTTGAAGCCCTGCTGCTGCAGCACGAGATCGACCAGCTCAACGCGGCCTACGCGGCCGCGCTGGACGAGCAGCACTTCGATGCCTGGCCCGAATTTTTTCTGCCGGATGCAAGCTACAAGGTGCAGGCCCGGGAGAACTTCGACCGCGGTCTGCCACTGGCCCTGATCGATCTGGAGAGCCAGGGCATGATGAAGGATCGGGTCTATGGCGTGACCCAGACGATCTTCCACGCGCCGTACCACATGCGGCACATCGTCGGCCCCGCGCGGGTGCTGTCGACGGACGGCGGGGTGATCCAGGCGCAGGCCAACTACGCCGTGTTCCGCACCAAGCCCGGCGGCGTGAGCGAGGTCTACAACGTGGGCCGCTACATCGACCAGATCGTTCGCGCGGATGCCGGCCTGCGCTTTCAAAGCCGCTGTTGCATCTACGACAGCGAGATGATCCTGAACTCGCTGATATATCCCATCTGAGAGCTCGGCGCACGGCGGCGCGGCCTACAGTTCCCGGTTGCGTGCGAGCGGAGGATTTTTCGCGAAGTACAGCTTTATGCCGCCCATGATGGCATCGGCGATCTTCTCCTGGTAGGCCGCGCTGTTGAGCTTGGCCTCTTCCTCGGGGTTGCTGATGAAGGCGGTCTCGACCAGCACGCTCGGAATGTCGGGCGCCTTGAGCACCGCAAAGCTCGCCTGCTCCACGCGGCCGCTGTGCAGCCGGCCCACGTCGCCGATCTCGCCCAGCACGGCGCTGCCGAGCTTGAGGCTGTCGTTGATCTGCGCGGTGGTGCTCATGTCGAGCATGGCCCGCTGCACCTGCACATCCTTGGCACGCACGTTCAATCCACCAATCAAATCCGCCTTGTTCTCCTTGTCGGCCATCCACTTGGCGGCCGTGCTGGTGGCGCCGCCCTGGCTCAGCGCGAACACGCTGGCGCCGCGCGCCTTCGGTGTCAGGAAAGCGTCGGCGTGGATGCTGACGAACAGGTCGGCCTGCACACGCCGGGCCTTTTGCACGCGCACTTGCAGCGGCACGAAAAAGTCGGCGTCGCGTGTCATGAAGGCACGCATCGGGTTGCCGTTGATGGTGGTGGCATTGATGCGGTTGCGCACCATGTCCGCGATTTTCAGGACCACGTCCTTTTCGTGCGTGCCGCCCGGCCCCGTCGCACCGGGGTCCTCACCGCCATGCCCCGGGTCGATCGCGACGATGATCAACCGGTCGGTCTTGCTCGACAGAGCCGGCCGGCTGCGCAAATTGCTCTCGTCTCGCGCGTCTGCC
>SCRR01000253.1 GCA_004322085.1 Burkholderiaceae bacterium | reverse complement strand
CAGTCGGCGCTACGCAAGGGAGAGCGTCTTGCGCCCGCCGCGCTTGGCCTGGCGGCCAGTTTGGGCATCAAAACGGTACCGGTCTATCGCAAACTGCGCGTGGCCTACTTCTCCACCGGCGATGAAATCTTGAGCCTGGGTGAGGCGCCGCGTGAAGGTGCCGTATTCGACAGCAACCGCTACACGGTGTTCGGCCTGCTCACGCGTCTGGGCTGCGAGGTGATCGACCTGGGTGTGGTGCGCGACGAGCCGGTACTGCTGGAAGCCGCATTCACGCAAGCGGCGCTGCAGGCTGACGCGATCATCACCAGCGGTGGCGTGAGCGTGGGCGAAGCCGACTACACCAAGGCCATGATGAAGAAGCTCGGCGACGTGGCGTTCTGGCGCATCGCCATGCGCCCGGGACGGCCCATGGCGGTCGGTCGGATCGACCGATCCGTCCTGTTCGGCCTGCCCGGCAACCCGGTGGCCGTGATGGTGACCTTTCTGGCTTTCGTGCGCCCCGCCCTGCTGCAGATGATGGGCTGCACGGGCGCCGCGCCGCCGCTGCTCAAGGCCCGCAGCGCCGAGGTGATCCGCAAGAAGCCAGGGCGCACCGAATACCAGCGCGGCATCGTCGCGACCGCGACGGACGGCGCGCTGGAGGTCAGGATCACTGGCAACCAGGGCTCAGGCGTGTTGAGCTCGATGGTGCAGGCCAACGGCCTGATCGTGCTGCACCACGCGCAAGGCAGCGTGGCCGCGGGCGATGCCGTCGACGTGATGATGTTCGACGGCGTGATCTAAACCCTTACACCGTTCTAACGCAGCGAAGGGCCGCCCCGAGCAAGTTGGCCCCTCGGGGGCAGCGCAGCACACGCAGTGGCAAGCGTGGGGGCTCATCAACACCGGCCGAGCGCGCGCTCCACGCCGCAGTTGGCCAGCGCGTCGGCTCGCTCGTTGCCCGGGTCACCCGCGTGGCCCTTGACCCAGCGCCATTCGATGGCGTGACCCGCGCCCGAGACCAGCGCATCCAGCCGTTGCCACAGATCGACGTTCTTCACGGGCTGCTTCGCAGCGGTGCGCCAGCCGCGCGCCTTCCAGCCGGAAATCCACTCGGTGATGCCCTTGCGCACGTATTCGCTGTCCAGATAAAGAGTGACGCGGCAGGGTCGCTTGAGCGCCGCCAGCGCCTGGATCACGGCCGTGAGTTCCATGCGGTTGTTGGTGGTCTGCAGCTCGCCGTCGAACAGCTCCTTCTCGGTGCTGCCCAATTTGAGCCAGACACCCCAGCCGCCGGGGCCCGGGTTGCCCTTGCAGGCGCCATCGGTATAAATTTCAACGTGATCCAATGCATCGCTCTCCAAGATTGGGATCCTGATCCTCAGCCCTTGCCCTGCGTGAGCTATTTGCTATTGGAACAGGAGCATTGGCAACACCTTTGCGCGCCTTCCATGCAGGACTGAGCAGTCTCATGCCGTGGACCCGCTTGACCGCCACCAGGAAATAAACAGCCCCGAATATAGGCCACCAGTGGTCACCGCTCCAGTCCATCCACTTGAATCGGCCCAGCCATTTTTCGCTGCGCACGGCGGGCCGGTAGCAACCAAATTGTCCGGTCTCCACCTCGAAGTTCAGCAGCCGCAACCAGTCGCGCAGACGCCAGTAGCCGATGAATTCCCCGGCCGTTGGCAAAAATGGTGTCCCGAAACCCAGCCGCTGGTAGAGGTTGGCACGGCGCTGGCGCAGGCCCCACAAGCTGGCCGGGTTCAGGCCGCAGATCACCACGCGGCCTTCGGGCACCAGGACCCGGGCGACTTCGCGCAGCGTGGCATGCGGGTCGGCATTGAGCTCCAGCGCATGGGGCAGCGCCACGAGGTCGAGGCTGTTCTCGGCAAACGGCAGCGCCGCAAAATCGGTGACCAGGGCGGCTCGCGGCGCGGCGGGCACGGCGCGGTCGGCCATCGCAACGGCCTGCCCGCTGGCCAGCCAGCGGTGCGGCATGCGGTTGGCTTTGAGCGCGTCAAGCGCGGGCAGCCCCAGTTGCAGCGCGTGATAGCCGAAGATGTCGGCCACGGTGCGGTCGAATTGCGTGCTCTCCCACGCCAGCAAATAACGGCCGGGGGGGGTTTCAAACCACTCATGCAAACTTATAATGTGCCCACTCATGAAGTTAACGCCGCC
>SCRR01000252.1 GCA_004322085.1 Burkholderiaceae bacterium | reverse complement strand
GGCAGCCTGCGCGGGGCGCTCACCGAGATTGCTCGCGACTACCAGGCGCGCACCGGCCAGCCCGTGGCCCTGACCTTCGGGGCCTCGGGGCTGCTGCGCGAGCGCATTGAAAAGGGGGAGGCGGCGCAGGTATTTGCGTCCGCCGACATCGCGCAACCGCAACGCCTCGCCGACGATGGCGGCTGGCGGGCGCCTGTGGTCTTCGTGCGCAATGCCTTGTGCGCGTTGACCAGCGACCAGGTCTATGCCGCTCCCGCAACGCTGCTGGGGACGATGCTGCGACCCGGGATTCGGGTAGGCACCTCCACGCCCGGGGCCGATCCTTCGGGCGACTACGCCTGGGCGCTGTTTCGCAAGGCCGACGAAATTCAGCCCGGCGCCTACGCGGTGCTGGACGCGAAGGCACTCAAGCTCACGGGTGCGGCCGATTCACCCAAGCCGCCGCCGGGCCGTGGCACGTATGCCTGGATCATGGAGCAGCGCCAGGCCGATGTGTTCCTGACTTACTGCACCAATGCCACGGCCGCGCAAAAGGAGGTGCCGTGGCTCAATGTGGTGCAACTCCCACCCGTACTGCAGGTCGGCGCGGCCTATGGCTTGACCGTTCGCACTGCGGCGCCGGCATCGGCCCTGGCGTTCGCGCAGGCCCTGCTGGCGCCACCCGCGCAGGCGGTGTTCAAGCGGCTGGGGTTTGGCGCGCCGCCCGCAGGCGTCGCAGCCCCTCACAGATAATCGGCGCCCGCCTCCTTGGCAAAGCGGCCCGGGTCGCCTTCCCAGACGATGCGCGCGTGTTCGAGAACATAGACGCGGTCGGCGTGGGGCAGGGCAAAGGTGACGTTCTGCTCTCCCAGCAAAACCGTGATGGGCGTGGTCTGTCGCAGTTTCTCGAGCGCCTTCGAAAGTTGCTCGAGGATGACGGGAGCCAAGCCGAGCGTCGGCTCGTCGAGAATCAGGATCTCCGGCTTCATCATCAGGGCCCGGCCGATGGCCAGCATCTGCTGCTCGCCACCGCTGAGCGTTTGCGCCATCTGCGCCTGGCGCTCGCGCAGGATGGGAAACAGATCGAACAGCCACGCGAGCTGTGATTCCCGGTCTGCATCGGCAAGGTGCTGGCCGCCCAGGTCAAGATTCTCGCGTACGCTCATTTCGCCGAACAATTCCCGCGTCTCCGGGCATTGCACGATACCGCTCTTCGCGACCTGGGCCGGCGTCTGGCCGCGCAACTGGCGCCCGCCCCGCACGATTTCCCCTGCATAGGGCAGGAAGCCGGAGATGGTGTTGAACAGGGTCGTTTTGCCGGCGCCGTTCAGTCCGACGATCGAGACGAATTCGCGCTGGTGAATGTGGATTGACACGTTTTCCAGCGCCTGGGCCTTGCCGTAATGCACGCTGACGTTCTCGACCTGCAGCAGGGGTGTCTTGTCCTTGAAACTGGTTTCGGGTCGCGCGGCGGTTTCAATGGTGCCGCCAAGATAGACGCGCCGCACGGTCTCGTTGCGCATGACCTCGTCGGCACGCCCCGTCACGATCTCTTCGCCCAGGTACATCGCAAGCACACGATCGACGAGCGCCGAGACGCTCTTCACGTTGTGGTCGACCAATAGCACCGCGCGGCCCTCGTCGCGGAAGCTGCGTATCAAGTCGGAAAAGATACTGACCTCCGCCAGGGTCAGGCCGGCGAACGGCTCGTCGACGAGCACCACCTTGGGGTCGCGCGCGATGGCCTTGGCCAGTTCGAGCCGGCGCAGATCGGCGAATGGCAGGGTGGGTGGCCTGCGGTCAAGCACCGCGTCGAGTCCCACGCGCTGCGCGATCTGCCGGGCATGAAGCGTCAGTTCGGGATCGGCAAACACCTTGAGCAAGCTGTCGGGCAGCAGTGCCACCATGATGTTCTCCAGCACCGTTTGCCGGTTCAGGGGCCGCGAGTGCTGGAACACCATGCCGAATCCGCGCCGGGCGATCTTGTGGGCCGGTAGTCCGGCCAGGTCGTCTCCCTGGAACAGGACCTGACCCGCCGTGGGACGTTCGATGCCCATGATGCTTTTCATGGCGGTCGATTTGCCCGAACCGTTGGGTCCGATCAATCCGAAGATCTCACCGGCCATGAGGCTCAAACTCAGGTTCTTGACAGCGGTCAGTCCGCCAAATGTCTTGGTGAGTCCGCGGACCTCAAGAATGGGTGCGGCTTGCGAGGTGGATGTCACGAGCGGTTTCCTCGCGACAGGACAGCGCCCAGAAATCCGTTCGGGAAGAACAGGATGACGAGCAGGGCAACGCTGGACACGATGAAGGTCGCAAGCTCTCCGGTGGGTCGCAGGAACTCGCCGGCCACGATCAGGAAGATGGCACCCAGCGCACCGCCCAGCACGGTGCGCCGTCCGCCCAGCACTGCGGCAACGATCACCTGCACGCCAACGGCGAGATCGACCACGGTGCCGACGGACGCAGTCCCCATGTAGAACACCATCAACGCACCCGCCAGTCCGGAGAAAAATGCACTCACGATGAAGGCGGCGAGCTTGTGCTTGACGATATTGAAGCCCAGCGCGCCCGCCTGCACCGGGTCCTGCCCGCTGGCCTGCAGGATGAGGCCGACCGGCGATTGCGCGAGTCCGAACAGGATGGCGCCGCTGACGGTCATGAAGCCCAGTGCGATCCAGTAGTTGGTGCCGGCGTTGATGGACAGCACGTCCGGTATCGTGAGCCCGATCTCGCCACCCGTGAGGTCCGCGAATACGACAACGAAGCTTTGCAGGATCAGCACCGCCACCAAGGTCGTGAGTCCGAAATACGGCCCGCGCAGGCGCAATGCCGGCAGCGCCAGCACGAAACCGGCGACCACCGCGGCGAGGGCGCCGGCCGCAACGCACAGGTAGAGTTCAAGGCCGTAGTGGCTGTTCAGGATACCGGCCGTATAAGCCCCCACGCCGATCAGAAAGGTCGGACCGAAATTGACCTCGCCCGCAAAACCGAACAGCAGATCCCAGCTCATGGCGAACACGCCAAAATAATAGGCCACCGTGAGCAGCCCCAGGATGTAGGCCGACACATACCAGGGCAGGGTCGTGGCGATGACGAACAACGCCAGCATGACCCACAGAAAGGGTGAGCGCATCCTGCTGCTCATGACTATCTTCTCCCCAACAGACCTTGCGGCCTGATGTACATGACGACGATGAGCAGCAGCAACGCCGGAATGGATCGGTAGGCGGGCGATATCAGATAGGCAGTCAATGTTTCGAGGTAGCCGACCACGTAGGCGGCAATCAGCGATCCGGTGACGCTGCCCAGGCCTCCGAGCACAACAATGGCAAAGGCACTCGCCGTGAGCGGCCCGACACTGTAGGAACTGACGCCCAGAAACATGCCCAGCAAGACGCCGGCAATGCCGGCCAGGATGCCGTAGATGGCCCAGACCACAATATAGACATGGGTCAGCTCATGGCCGAGAAGCGTCACGCCGCGCGGGTTCATCGAGGCCGCCAGCACGGTCTTGCCCATTTTTGTGCGGTTCACCAGCAGCCACAGCAGGCCGATCGCCATCCAGCAGACGATGGCCGTGAAGATTTCGTTCCTGGGCGTTCGCACACCGAGGATGGAGACCACGCCTTCGACGATCGGCAATACAGTCTTGGCGTTGTTGGTGAAGAAATAGGCCACCAGCTCCTGCAGCATGATTCCCCACAACAGCGTCGCGGTCAGGATGAATATCTCTTTCTCTTCGTTGGGAATTCGGCGCGAGCGCTGAATCGGTTGAACCACGGCAAAATACGTCGCGAGCGCGGCGATCAGCGCCGTCAGCAGTCCCACCAGTGCGCCTGAGTAGGGGTCCAGGTGCAGCACATTGGCGGCAGCCCACGCGGCCACTGCCGCCGTGACCATGACGGCACCATGCGACAGGTTGAGCACGCCGGACACTCCGAAAATCAGGGTGAATCCCGTTGCGCCCAGCGCGTACAGCGCGCTGATGGCGAAACCGTCGATCAGTATTTGCAGGGCTAGCATGCAGGAAGGCCGACGGCGGGCCGCCTCAAGTTAGGGGGGACAAGGGCACGGCCCGCCACCGGTACAAACCCCGGTGCAGGGCCATGTTCGGATTTACTTGCCGGCCACAAGCTTGATGAAGCTCGGGAACTTGAGCGGGCCCTTGGCGATGTCCTTCGGCCAGACGGTAATCTGCTTGCCGTCCTGCCACTGCGACATCAGGCCCTGGATCAGACCTTTGCCGTACTTGATGGAATGCGTGAACTCGTCGTTCCGGCCCTGAAACTGGACACGGCCGATGGTGCCGACCCAGTTGGTCTTTTCAAGCGCCGACACCAGCTTGTCCGCATTGGTAGACTTTGCGCGTTCAATCGCGTCGGCAATCATGTAGACCTCGTCATAAGCCGTGTACCCCGCGTAAGAGGGGAAGTTGCCAAAGCGCTTCTGGAAGTCGTTGGCGAACGGGATGGTCTTGGGCGAGACGGCTGCGTCAGGCGCCGAAACCGCCTGGAACAGCACGCCGGCGGCCGCGCCGTTGGTGTCTTTCCAGAACGTGGCGCTGGAGGCCTGCGAACTGATTCCGAACATCGGGATCGGCACTTCCTGCGTCTTCCATTGCACCGTGGGCTGCACACCCACATGCGAGATGCCCGTGATGATCACGTCGGGTTTTTCGCTCTCGATCTTGCTGAAGATCGGTGTGAAGTCCGTGGTGTCGGGAGAGAAGCGGATGTGGTCGAGAACCTTCAGGCCGGCCTTGGGCAGGCAGGCTTCATATTGGATGTCGAGCGGCTTGGTCCATGCCGCGTCCTCGCTCATGATGACCGCGGACTTCATGTGCATGCCATCGACCAGCAGGTCCTTGGCGGCATCACACACTTCCTGCGCCAGCGCGGCGGAGGTCAGGTAGCCATGGAAGGTGTATTTGTTCTTGTCGTAGTCCTTGTGCACGTTCAGGCTGATCTCGTTGGACGCGGCCCCCGGCGTGATGAACGGAGTCTTCAGCCGCGCGGCCCAGGGTTCCAGCGCCAGCACCACCTCGCTGATGTAGCTGCCGATCACGGCAACCACCTTGTCCTCGTTGACCGCGCGTTGAAATGCGCGCACCGCATCCGCCGATGAGCTGTGATCGTCATAGGTGACAAGCTCGATTTTTCGCCCATCGACGCCACCTTTGGCGTTGATTTCGTCGGCGGCCATCTGCGCCGCCTGTGGAATCGAGGCACCCGCAATCGCCTGCGCCTCGGCGATGACGCCAATCTTGATGGGCGGTTCGGCTGCCAATGCCAGTGTCGAGGCACTGGCACAAAACGCCAGGGTCGCGATGCCCGCAAGCTTGCGCATCTGCCGGGAGGAAAGAAGTGAACAGGCTTTTCCCATGATGGTTTGTCTCCAATTGTTCGGTTTTTTATTATGAGCACTTAGCATCCGCGGCGCAACCGCACAAGCCATGATGGCGCGCCGCGATTGTTTGCGGGTGCTCACACCATACCGGGCCGGTTGTGCCGGGTTTACCCGAGGATCGCAACACCCTTGACTTGCGCAAACACCGTCTGGCCCTGCGCCAGCGCCAGCGCGTCGGCCGACTTGCGCGTGATGCGGGCCAGCAGTGGGCTGCCACCGGCATCGAGCCGTACCATGATCTGGCCGGGGCTGTCGCTGGCGAGTGCCGTGACGGTGGCCGGCAGGATGTTGAGCACGCTGGTGCCGGTTTGGCGCTGCAACGTCAGGCTGACATCGCGTGCCTGAATGCGGATCCGGATGCGTTGCCCCACCGGGATCGATAGCTGCGGCACGCTGAGTTGCCCGCCACCAAAGCCAGCCTGGGTCAACTGGTAGCCGGCATCGTGATGGTCGATCGTGGCGTCGATCACCGCGCCTGCGCTGTCGCCATGCGCCAGCGGCAGGTCTAGCCGCGTCATCAGATCGAAGGTCGCGCCGCTGGCCACGACCTTGCCGGCTTCGAGCAGGACCAGGTGATCGGCCAGCCGCGCCACTTCGTCGGGTGCATGGCTGACATAGAGCACCGGGATGTCGAGCTCGCCGTGCAGTCGCTCCAGGTAGGGCAGGATCTCACCCTTGCGGGTGGCATCGAGCGCGGCCAGTGGCTCGTCCATGAGCAGGATGCGCGGGCTGGTGGCGAGCGCCCTGGCAATGGCCACGCGCTGGCGTTCCCCGCCCGACAGTGTGGCGGGCGAGCGCTGCAGCAGCCGCTCCAGGCCCAGCAGTTCGACGGCCTGTGCGAGCGACACGCGCCGCCGCGCGAGCGGCACTCGTTTCATGCCATAGCTCATGTTCTGCGCCACCGTGAGGTGTGCAAACAGGCTGGGCTCCTGGAACACATAGCCCAGGGGTCGCTGGTGCGTGGGCACGAAAAGGTGCCGCGCGTCGTCCTGCCAGACTTCGCCGTTGACTTGCACGTAGCCCCCGGGGGCGTGCTCCAGTCCCGCGATCGCGCGCAAGCACGTGGTTTTGCCGGAACCCGATGGGCCGAACAGCGCGCTGACACGGTGCCCAGGCAGGGCAAGATCAACGTCCAGCGCAAAGTCCGGGTAGCCCAATTGCAGGCGCGCCCGCACCGAGGTGTCCCCGTCGATGCTCATCGGACCAACGCGGCCTTGCGCCGCCCGGTCGGGTTCAGCGTGTACAGCGCAAGCAGCACGGCAAGCGAAAACACCACCATGCCGGCCGACAACCAGTGCGCCTGGGCGAATTCCAGCGCTTCCACATGGTCGTAGATTTGCACCGACACCACGCGCGTCTTGTCGGGGATGTTGCCGCCAATCATCAGCACCACGCCGAATTCGCCCAGGGTATGGGCGAAACCCATCACGGTGGCGGTCAGGTAGCCCGGCCTGGCCAGCGGCAGCACGACGCTGAAGAACGTGTCGAGTCTGGACGCGCGCAAGGTGGCGGCGGCTTCCAGCGGCCGCTCGCCAATGGTTTCGAACGCGTTCTGGATCGGCTGTATCACGAACGGCATGGAATAGAGTACCGAGCCCACCACCAGCCCGGCAAAGGTAAATGGCAGCACACCCAGCCCAAGCGATTGAGTCAGTGCGCCGATCGGCCCGTTCGGCCCCAAGGTCACGAGCAGGTAGAACCCCAACACGCTGGGTGGCAACACCAGTGGCAGGGCCACCAGGGCACCGGCCGGGCCTTTCCACCAGGAACGCGTGCGGGCCAGCCACCAGGCCAACGGTGTGCCCAGCAGCAAAAGGATGACGGTCGTCAGACTCGCCAGCTCCAGCGTCAGCCGGATAGCGCTCCAGGCGGCGTGACCCAGAGCGTCAGCGGGCATCGCTAGACCCCGTAGCCATAGGAGCGGATGACTGCCCGCGCCTTGTCAGACTTGAGATAATCCAGCAGCGCTGCCGCGGTCGGATTGTCTTTGGCGCGACCGAGTTGCACCGCATCCTGGCGCAGCGGGGAGTACAGTTCCTGTGGAACGATCCAGCCCGAGCCGCTCTTGATCCTGCCGTTTTCATAGACCTGCGATAGTGCCACGAAGCCCAACTCGGCATTGCCGCTGGACACGAAGCTGAAGGTCTGGCCGATGCTCTCGCCCGTGACGAGCTTCGGTTGCACGGCGGCCAGCAGGCCCAGGTGCGTCAGCGTCTGCACGGCGGCGGCACCATAGGGCGCCAGTTTGGGCGCTGCGATTGCGATGTTCTTGAAATCATTCTTCTTCAAAACCTCGGCCTGCGCGTCCACCACGCCCGGTTGGGCCGACCACAGCACCAGTTTGCCGGTGGCGTAGGTAAGGATGCTGCCGGGCACGGTGTCACCTTTCTTTTCCAGTCGCGCCGGCGTTGCCGTGTCCGCCGACAGGAACACGTCGAAGGGCGCGCCGTTCTTGATTTGTGAATAGAACTTGCCGGTGGAGCCGAACGACAGCAGGACGGTGTTGCCCGTATCCTTTTCAAAATCGGCAGCGATGGCTTTCATCGGCTCGGTGAAGTTGGCGGCGACCGCCACCTGCACGGTGCCGGCGTGCACCGCCGCAGACAGAACCAGCGCCAGCACGGCGCACAGGAGGTGGGGAAGACGGCGTGTCATGAGCAGAGTCCTTTCGCTATTACTTTTATGAATAGCGAAAGTCTAACATCGAAAGAAATGGAGATGCAGACCGACATCAGGGCGCGGCAGCGCGGATAGCCTCTCCGGCCCGGTCCCGCGCTAACCACGTCGAGAGCTACCTTTCAACCAGTTCGTGTATCGTCTCTGTTTTACCGATGAAATCTGGAACTTTCATGAGCAACGCCGTGGCTGGAGAGGGCACGCCATGCCGACCTTGACGTTGAAGCGGGTCAACGACGGCGTGGTCGCGGTGCTGCTGGAGAGCGGCGAGCCGGTCGGGAACCTCAAATGGATCGGCGGCGTATGGAAGTTCAAGGCCATGGGCTATGAGGGCGTAGACTTGGTGCCCGGCGGCGGCCCGCTGACAGCGCGGCACAACTGCACGTTTGCGGCGTTGGACGCGACACAGATCAGCGCGGTGCTGCTGGGGGCGTGAGCGGCACCCGCCGCGTCCTGCATACATTCGAAATGGCGCCATGCCCAAACCCCGCAGTCCCGCTGTCTCGTACACCAACGCCCTCGGTCAAACCTCGACCGACAAACGCATCGAAATCCTGCGCCTGATCGGGCGCAGCGGCTCCATCTCGCAGGCGGGGCGCGATGCGGGGGTGAGCTACAAGGCGGCCTGGCAAGCGATCGACACGCTGACCAATCTGGCCGGCGTGGCCCTGGTTGAGCGCCTGGTGGGCGGGGCGGGTGGCGGTGGCGCCAGCGTCACGGCGGCAGGGCAGCATCTGCTGGCAATGGCCGACGAGCTGGAGCAGGCGCGCAGCTCGGTGCTGGCTCGTTTTCAGCAGCAGGGCAGCGCTCTGCAGGCCACCGGCACATCTCCTGCGCTGGCGCAGTTCCAGGTGCGCACCAGCATGCGCAATCAACTGCCCTGCAAAGTCCTGGCACTGGATCTGCAAGGCCAGATCGTGCGGGTGCGACTGCAACTGGCAGGCGGCGCGGTGCTGGTCTCGCGCATCACCGTAGAAAGCGCGGAGTTGCTGGGCCTG
>SCRR01000019.1 GCA_004322085.1 Burkholderiaceae bacterium | reverse complement strand
CGGGAAATCGCACGGCGTGCGGCTTCGATCTGGCGCGCGGTCAGGCGACCGCGGTCGGTGCACTTCAGGCCGAAGTCACCGAACGCCACCGAGTTGCCCCGGGTGGCGATGCCGGTGTTGCGGCCCTTTTGTTCCTTGCGGTACTTTCTGCGAGCGGGTTGCAGCATGGTTATTCTCCGTATTACTCGGTTTTCGCTCCGCTGTCAGCTGCTGCGGCTGGCGCGGCTACCTTGCGGACGCGCTTAACGGCGGGTTTGGTTGCATCGGCGGTGGCCTCTGCGGGTTTGTCGCTGCCATCGGCGGGCGCCACGTTGGCGCCGACAGGACGGCGCGCGCCACGTGCGGGCGGACGGTCACCGGGGCGCGCATCGCGGCGCGGTCCGCGCGGACGACGCTCGTCGTCGCTGCGCGGCTCCAGCGCGGCGGGCGCATCGTTGCGGCCCAGCGTGTCGCCTTTGTAGACCCACACCTTGACGCCAATCACGCCATAGGTGGTCTTGGCCTCCGAGGTGCCGTAGTCGATGTCGGCGCGCAGCGTGTGAAGCGGCACGCGGCCTTCGCGATACCACTCGCAACGCGCGATCTCGATCCCGTTCAGGCGGCCCGAGGACATGATCTTGATGCCCAGCGCGCCCAGACGCATGGCGTTCTGCATGGCGCGCTTCATGGCGCGGCGGAACATGATGCGTTTCTCAAGCTGCTGCGTGATCGAGTCGGCAATCAATTTGGCATCGATTTCCGGCTTGCGCACTTCTTCGATGTTGACGGCCACCGGCACCCCGAGCTGGCGGCTGAGTTCGCGCTTGAGATTTTCGATGTCCTCGCCCTTTTTGCCGATCACCACACCCGGGCGCGCCGAGTAGATGGTGATGCGGGCATTCCTGGCCGGGCGCTCGATCAACACGCGCGAGACGGCGGCGTTCTTGAGCTTGCCTTTGAGGTACTCGCGCACCTTGATGTCTTCGGCCAGCATCCCGGCGAAGTCACGATTATTGGCATACCAGCGGGAAGCCCAGTTGCGGCTGACCGAAAGACGGAAACCGGTAGGGTGGATTTTTTGTCCCATAATTTTTTCCGGCCTTTCAGTTGCCAACCGTCACGTACACATGGCACGTGGGTTTTCTGATCTGGTTGCCACGGCCTTTGGCGCGGGCGGTAAAGCGCCTGAGCGAGGCGCCTTGTTCGACGTAGATGGTCTTGACCTTCAACTCGTCGATGTCGGCGCCGTCGTTGTGTTCGGCGTTGGCGATGGCGGACTCAAGAACCTTCTTGATGATCACTGCCGCTTTTTTCTGGGTGAATTCCAGAACGTTGAGCGCCTGGTCCACCTTCTTGCCGCGGATCAAATCAGCGACCAGACGGCCCTTGTCGACCGACAGACGAACGCCCCGAAGGACTGCACGTGTTTCCATGGTCTTTCCTTATTTCTTCTGGACTTTTCGGTCCGCGGGGTGACCCTTGAAGGTGCGCGTCAGGGCGAATTCGCCCAGCTTGTGGCCCACCATCTGGTCGGTGATATAGACCGGCACATGTTGCTTGCCGTTGTGTACGGCAATGGTCAGCCCGATGAACTCGGGCAGGACCATGGAGCGCCGCGACCAGGTCTTGATCGGTTTCTTGTCCTTGGTCGTCACAGCCTTGTCGGCCTTGATCACCAGATGATGGTCAACAAACGGACCCTTTTTGAGAGAGCGAGTCATTTGTTATCCCTTATTTCTTGCGACGCGACACGATCATGACCTGCGTGCGCTTGTTGTTACGGGTGCGATAGCCTTTGGTCAGATTGCCCCAGGGATCGACAGGGTGGCGGCCTTCGCCGGTCTTGCCTTCACCGCCGCCATGGGGGTGATCCACCGGGTTCATCACGACACCGCGAACGGTCGGGCGAATCCCCATCCAGCGCTTGACACCGGCCTTGCCCAAGCGGCGCAGGCTGTGCTCTTCGTTGGCGACTTCGCCAATCGTGGCACGGCACTCGATGTGGATCTTGCGCACTTCGCCGGAGCGCATGCGCACCTGCGCGTAGCTGCCTTCGCGTGCCAGCAAAGTGGCCGACGCGCCGGCCGAGCGGGCAATCTGCGCGCCCTTGCCCGGCTGCAACTCGATGCAGTGAATGGTCGAGCCCACGGGAATATTGCGGATCGGCAAAGTGTTGCCGGCGCGGATCGGTGCCTCGGAGCCACTCATCAGCGACGCCCCCACTTCCAGGCCACGCGGCGCAATGATGTAGCGGCGCTCGCCGTCGGCGTAGCACACCAAAGCGATATGCGCCGTGCGGTTCGGGTCATATTCGACGCGCTCCACCTTGGCAGGGATTCCGTCCTTGGCGCGGCAAAAATCGACGACGCGGTAGTGATGTTTGTGACCACCACCCCGATGCCGGGTTGTGATGTGGCCATTGTTGTTGCGCCCGGCCTGCTGAAACTGGGGTTCGAGCAGCGGCGCGTACGGATCACCCTTGTGCAGGTGATCGCGCGTCACCTTCACCACGCCACGCTGGCCCGGTGAAGTCGGTTTGAGCTTGATGACAGCCATGATTACGCGGCCTCCCCGGACAGGTTCAATTCTTGACCGGGCTTGAGCGTCACATAGGCCTTGCGCACGTTGTCGCGACGACCGATGGATTTGCCAAAGCGCTTGGTCTTGCC
>SCRR01000251.1 GCA_004322085.1 Burkholderiaceae bacterium | reverse complement strand
CTCAGGCGCTGCTCGATCGCCACGGTAGGCGGGATGCCGTACACCGCATCGACTTCGGGCCGTCCCGCCGGCTGCACGATGGAGCGTGCGTAGGCGTTGAGCGATTCGAGGTAGCGGCGCTGGCCTTCGTTGAACAAAATGTCGAACGCCAGCGTGGACTTGCCGGAGCCGCTGACGCCCGTGACCACGCTGAACTGGCCGCGCGGAATATTCACCGACAGGCTTTTGAGGTTGTGCTCGCGCGCATTGATGATCTGTATGGCCCCCTCCCCCGCTGAGGGAGGGTTGGGGTGGGGGCCCGCGCCACTCGAGCGAACAGCCCCTACCCCCACCCTCCCCCAAAGGGGGAGGGTGTCGGAGGCAATCTGCGCGCCAAAGCCGAGCGAGCGCTCATACTCGCGCAGCGCCTTGCCCGTGTGCGACGTCGGGTGCAGCCGCAGCTCTTCGGGCGTGCCCACGGCCACGATGCGTCCACCGGCATCGCCGCCTTCCGGCCCCAGGTCGATGAGCCAGTCGCTGGCGCGGATCACGTCGAGGTTGTGCTCGATCACGATCAGCGAATGGCCGGCATCGAGCAGCTTGCGCAGCGCGCGCATGAGCTTGGCGATGTCGTCGAAATGCAGCCCGGTGGTCGGTTCGTCGAACATGAACAGCGTGCCGCGCCGGGCCATCGGTTGCCGGCTCGCGCTGGCGCTTCTGGCGGCTTCCGCGAGGAACCCCGCGAGCTTGAGGCGCTGTGCCTCGCCGCCCGACAGCGTCGGCACCGGCTGGCCCAGCTTCACGTACTCCAGCCCCACATCGACAATCGGCTGCAGCGCGCGGATCACCTCGCGGTCGGCGGCGAAGACCTGCGCAGCCTGCGCCACGGTCAGGTCGAGGACGTCGGCAACGTTGAAACGCTTGAGACCCTGCACGGTTCGGGCTGAGCCTGTCGAACCGACCCACTGCCTTTCGACAGGCTCAGGGCGAACGGGCTGAGGCCGCTCGATCGTCACCTCCAGAATCTCGGGGCGATAGCGTTTGCCGTCGCAGTCCGGGCAGCGCAGGTAGACGTCGGACAGGAACTGCATCTCGACGTGCTCGAAGCCCGAGCCGCCGCAGGTCGGGCAACGGCCATCGCCGCTGTTGAAGCTGAACTTGGAGGCCGTGTAGCCGCGCTGGCGCGCCAGTGCCGCGTTGGCAAACAGCTCGCGCACCGTGTCCCAGGCGCCCACATAGCTCGCCGGATTGGAGCGCGCCGTCTTGCCGATCGGCGACTGGTCGACAAACACCACCTCACTCAGGTGGTCGGCCCCGAGCAGGCGGTCGTGGGCCCCCGGCGTCTCGGTCGATTTGCCGAAATGGCGCAGCAGGGCCGGCGCCAGCACGTCCTGGATCAGCGTCGACTTGCCGGAACCGCTCACGCCCGTGACACAGACCAGGCGCTGCAGCGGGAACTCCACCGTCACATCCTGCAGGTTGTGCTCGCGCGCGCCTTCGAGGATCAGGCGCGGCGTGTTGTCGCTCACCAGGCGCTTGAAGCCCATGCCGATCTGCTTGCGCCCGCCCAGGTAGGCGCCTGTCAGGGTGTCGGCCTGGCGCAGTTCCTCGGTCGTGCCATCGAACACGATCCGGCCGCCGCGCTCGCCCGGGCCCGGCCCCATGTCGATCATGCGGTCGGCCGCCAGCATCACGGCCGGGTCGTGCTCGACCACCACCAGCGTGTTGCCGGCATCGCGCAGACGCAGCATCGCCTCGGTGATGCGGTGCATGTCGCGCGGATGCAGGCCAATGCTGGGCTCATCGAGCACAAACAGCGTGTTCACCAGCGAGGTGCCGAGCGCGGTCGTCAGATTGATGCGCTGCACCTCGCCGCCCGACAAGGTGCGGCTCTGCCGGTCCAACGTCAGGTAGCCAATGCCCACGTCGCAAAGGTACTTCAGGCGCGTGGTAATTTCCTCATGCAGCAGTTTGAGCGCCTGCGCGTCGCCGGTATGAGCCCCTTCCTCCCTTGGGGGAAGGTTGGGATGGGGGCCTTCCCCACCGGGAGAGGGAGTCTGCAAATCGAAAAAGCGCCGCAGCCGGTCGATCGGCAGCAGCATCAGGTCGTGCAGGCACAGCCCGGGCAGCGCTTCGAGCTGCGCGCGCGACCATGCCACACCTTGCGGCATGAAACGCTTCGACGGCTCCAGCACCGCATCGGCGTCGGCCTTGCTTCCGATGCGCCAGAGCAGGCTCTCCAGCTTCAAACGCGCACCGCCGCAGGTGTCGCAACGGGTGTAGCTGCGGTACTTGGACAGCAGCACCCGAATGTGCATCTTGTACGCCTTGGTTTCGAGGTATTCGAAGAAGCGCTTGACGCCGAACCAGTGCTGGTTCCACTTGCCGTTCCAGTTCGGCGAGCCGTTGATGACCCAGTGTTTGTGTTCGGGCGTGAGCCTGGCGTACGGCGTGTCGCGCGGAATGCCGGCGGCCTCGGCATGGCGCATCAAGTCGTCCTGGCACTCTTTCCAGGCCGGGGTCTGCATCGGCTTGATGGCGCCGGCGCGCAGCGTGAGCTTGTCGTTCGGAATGACCAGGCCATAGTCGACCCCGATGACGCGGCCAAAACCGCGGCAGGTCTCACACGCCCCGACGGCCGAGTTGAACGAGAACATCGACGGAATCGGGTCGGTGTAGCGCAGGTCGCTTTCGGGGCAGTGCAGCCCGGTCGAGAAGCGCCACATTTCGTCGGACCCAGGAGACATGGGGTCAGAGCCCAATTTCGGGGAGATCGCTTTTTCTGCGGCGATGTTGCCCGTGAAATTGGAATCCGACCCCATGACATACACATTCAGCCGCCCGCTGCCACGCTTGAGCGCCACCTCGATGGCTTCGATGGCGCGGGCCTTTTCAGTGCTACCGATGCGAAAGCGGTCGGCCACTACGTCGAGTATCTTTCGCGGCCCGGTCGGAGTCGCCACCTCGCGCTCGGCCTGCACCCTGGTGAAGCCGCTGGCCGACAGCCATTGTTCAATTTCATCGGGGCTGGTGTTGGCGGGCAGCTCCACCGGAAAGGTGAAGACCAAGCGCGGGTCGGTGGCAGTAGCGCCCCCGACAGCAAGGGCGCCCACGCGCGCCGCGATCTGCGCATAGATCGTCTCGGGCGAGTCATGCCGCACCGGCAGCGCCGTGGCTTTGTCGAACAACTGCCCGGCGCGCGCGAACA
>SCRR01000250.1 GCA_004322085.1 Burkholderiaceae bacterium | reverse complement strand
GATGTCGGACATCGCGCGCGCAGCGGGCATTGCCACGGCCACGCTTTACGTCTACTACCCGTCCAAAGACGAGCTGTTGGTCCAGCTCTATGAGCAGGCCAAGACGAGCACTGCCCATCGCCTGATGCACGCGTACGACCCGAAGGCACCCCTGCGCGCCAGGGCCCGCGCAGTGTGGCTGGCCATGCTGCACAACCGGCTCGCACACTTTGCCGAGGCTTCGTTTCAGGAGCAGTTTGCGGCGTCGCCCTGGTTTCGCGAGCGTAGCCAGCGCATGGTGGCGTCCACCATGGTGGCGTTCTCCGAAGCGCTGGACGAAGGGCGGCGCCACGAGGTGCTCAAGAATGTGCCCGTCGCCTTGCTTGCGGCGAATTTCATCGCGTCCGTGCGCGAGGCGGCACGCCTGATCCGCGCCGGCGATCTGCCCGACGATGAGGCCAGCCGGGCCGCAGCTTTTGCCATGTGCTGGGATGCCCTCAAGGCTTGATCCCGGCATTTTTTTGTTCTTTAACCAAACGGAGGTTTGCCAATGAGTGCTTCTACTGTTCTGATCACCGGTTGTTCCACGGGCATCGGCGCCGCCACGGTGCGCCGCTTTGCCGAGCAGGGCTGGAACGTGGCGGCCACGCTGCGCAAGCCCGAGGCCACCCAGTTCGAGCAGGGTGCGGGCCGTGTTGAAAAGTTCGCGCTCGACGTGACCGAGCCGCGCTCGGTCGATGAGGCGGTGGGCCGCGCGCTGGAGCGCTTCGGGCAGATCGACGTGCTGATCAACAACGCTGGGTACGGCCTGTTCGGCCCGTTCGAGAGCGCCACCCTCGAGGCGATCAGCCGCGAATTCAGGACCAACGTGGACGGCGTGTTTGCCGTGACGCGCGCGGTGCTGCCCCATATGCGCCAGCGCGCCAGCGGGGTGATCATCAACGTCGCGTCGTTGACCGGGCTGGTCGCGATGCCGCTGTACTCGCTGTATGCGGCCTCGAAGTACGCGGTCGTCGGATTCTCCGAATCTCTGAGCCATGAACTCGCGCAGTTCGGCATCCGCGTCAAGGTGTTCGCGCCGGGCGCGGTGGCGACCGATTTCTCAGGGCGCTCGATGGTGCGCACCTTCGAAGGCGACGGTGGCCCCTACGCGGACGCCATCCGCAAGGTCATGGGTACTTTCGCGGCCAATCGCAGCACCGCGGCCGCTTCGACGGCCGAGCAACTGGCGCAGGCGCTGTACGACGCGGCAACCGACGGCACTGGCCAGGTACGCTACGTGGTGGGCGGCGACGCGCTCGCCGTGATGCAGACGCGCAAGGAGATTGGGGAAGAAGCGCTGCTGGGTGGGATTCGCCAGCGCTTTGGGCTGGCGTGAAGCCGGCGCCTCGGCATTCAGAAGAAGAGCTTGCCCAAAAATAGCCTGAAGTTGGAGTTGACTGCATCCCGCGGACGGTTGTAGGCTGAAGTCGCCAGATTCGTCGGTTGGAACGGCATCGCGGGGTTGTCCAGCGCCAGGCTGCATCAGTGAAATCGTCGACGCTACGCCTGCGCCGACGACTAATCTGTCCCGAAGCTCGTCGGCCGGCCGCCAAGACAGCGCGACTGCGCGAAACCGCGTGAAGGGTAGGCAAGTGAACACCAAATCGCCGAGCGACGGATACCTTGAGGCCGAAGTCCATGGCTGAAGCACCGGTCAGGCAGAAGCTCAGTGCGATCTTTGCCGCCGACGCGGCCGGCTTCTCGCGGCTGATGGCCGTCGATGAACATGCCACGCTGTACGCGCTCGACGCGGCGCGAGCCGTGTTCAAGGCGCAAATCGATGGCAACCATGGCCGCGTCATCGACATGGCGGGCGATTCGGTGCTGGCGGTGTTCGAAACCGCCACCGGCGCTGTCGGCGCAGCGCTGGCGATTCAGCTGCAGTTGGACGTTGGCGCGGCGACCTTGGTGCAAGGCGTGCGCATGAAGTTCCGCATCGGCGTGCACTTGGGCGACGTCATCGAAAAGCACGACGGCACCATCTACGGCGACGGCGTGAACACCGCGTCGCGCCTCGAAGGGCTGGCCGAACCCGGTGGCATCGTCGTTTCCGACGCGGTGCGCGGTGTCGTGCGCGGCCATGTCGCAGCGAGCTTCGTCGATATCGGCGAGCAGCAGCTGAAAAACATCGCACGTCGCATTCGCGCCTATTCCCTCGTGGTTGGCGCAGCGCAGGATGCAGCGGCACCACCGGCCGCAGCCGAATTGCCCCCGTCGCCAGCGCCGGTGATCGCGGCGACCGCCGATGCCGCAGGCGCTGCGCCGCCGCGACGACCGGCGCGAAGGCCGTCGGGTCTGTTCGTCGGGCGCGAGCCGGAACTGGTCCAGTTGACGACGGCGCTTGGCCTCGCCGGCAAAGGCTTCGGCAGGGTCGTGCTGCTGGCCGGCTCCGGAGGCATGGGCAAGACACGGTTGACCCAGGAGCTGGCGTCGCGCGCCGAAAGTGGCGGCACGCTGGCGCTGTGGGGGCGCTGCCTGGAGGAAGCCGGGGCACCGGCATACTGGCCCTGGCGGCAACTGATTCGCAGCTACCTGCGCAGCAGTGGCGACGCCGATCCGGCGCAGACCTTTGGCGCCGGCCTGGCCGACATCGCCGGCATCGTCCCCGAGGTGGCCGAACATTTCGAGCTGCGGGCGAGCTCAGTCCCAGCCACGGCCGGTGATTCGGCGCAATCGCGCTTTCGGCTGTTCGATGCGGTCGCCGCCTTCTGGCGCCGTGCGGCGCAGCGCTCGCCGCTGCTGTTGATCTTCGAAGACCTGCACTGGGCCGACGCCACCTCGCTGCGGCTGTTCACGTTCCTGGCTGCTGAACTCGAAGACAGCGCGATCCTGGTGGTCGGCACCTATCGCGACACCGAGCTGTCGCGCCAGCATCCGTTGTTCGAAACCCTGTCCGACCTGGCTCGTTCTTCAGTGTGCCAGCGCATGGAGCTGAGCGGGTTGAGCGTGCGCGAAACTGGGGAATTGATGGCTGCGGCCAGCGGCATTCCGGCCAGCGCCCACTTCGTCGAGGCATTGCACGGCCGCACCGAGGGGCACCCGCTGTTCCTCGAGGAAACGCTGCGCTACATGATCGATGCCGGTGCGCCGCAGGCTCTCGATGCGGCGAGCGACCCCGCGCAATGGCTGACGAAGATACCGACCGGCGTGCGCGAAGTCATCGGCAAACGGCTGAACCGGTTGTCGGTGCCTGCCGCGAGGTACCTGTCGATCGCCGCCTGCATCGGCCGCAACTTCGACCTGCACCTGCTGGCGCAGTTGGAAGCCGACAAGTCCGAGGACGAGCTATTGGTGGCGTTGGAAGAGGCGCTGAACGAGCACCTGATCGAGGTGGTGCCCGAGACGCAGCAGTTCCGCTTTGGCCACGCACTGATCCGCGAGACGCTATACGACGAGATTCTCGGCCTGCGCCGTTCACGGCTGCATCTGCGCATAGGCGAGATGATCGAGCAAATCCACGGTGCCGACGATGAGAACACATGGCCGCAACTGGCTTATCACTTCGGCGAGGCGGGGCCGGGCAGCGCGGCTGCCAAGGCGCTGGACTATGCAAAACTTGCCGCCGGGCACGCGGCAACACTGCTGGCTTTCGAGGAAGCGGCGCGGCTGTACCGGTTGGCGTTGCATCTGCTGCAGCGCCACTTCGCAACGGACCTGGCCCAGCGCTGCGCGGTGTTGCTGGCACTGACCGACGTGCAAATTTGGTTCGAGGCGCCTGGGCTGACGGCCGCTGGTTATCGCCAGGCCGCCGAGTTGGCGCGGCAGAACGGCTTGACCGCTCAGTTTGCGAGGGCCGCGATCGGTTTCTCGCGCAGCAGCACGCAAGCCTCGCAATCAGGGGACGCTGCCGTGGCGATACTGCTGGAGGCCATTGCGTTGCACCAGGGTGACGACCCGGTGCGGGTGGAGTTGACCAGCTGGCTGTGCGTGTCCTATGTCTATTGCGATCATGCTGAGGAGGCGATGGAAGCGCACCGGCGCGCCGTGGCGCTGGCGCGGCGCATCGGCGACATGCGCAGCCTGTACGTGGCCCTGGGCTCGATAGCCACGGCCGGCTACTGGCCCGAATTGCTGCAGCAACGTGTCGCCGCTGCCGACGAGGCCTGGGCGATCGCCGAAGACCTGGACCTGCCGGAACGCGCCGCCTACCTGCTGCCGTTCTACCTGTGCGACCTGGTTCGCCTGGGCGACGTGGGTCGGCTGGCTCACATTCTCGATCGGGGCTTGCGGCTGACCGAGCAGCGGCGAATCTACTACTACCTGTCGAACTGCCGGCATTTCGAGGTGCTGGTGAGCATCGGCGAAGGGCGTTTCGACGACGCCGAAGCCGCCGCCGTGCGCGCGCTGGAAGCGGGGCGCAAGGTCGAGGAGGATCGGGCCGTCGGTGCCTACGGCATGGAAATGTTCTGCCTGCGCCGTGAGCAGGGCCGGCTGAGCGAGGCCCTGCCGATGCTACAGCAGTTTGTGCGCGAAGCGCCGCGCACCAACCATTGGCATCCCGGGCTGGCGCTGCTGTATGCCGAACTCGACATGCGCGCGCAGTGTCAGGCTGAATTCGACAGCCTGCCCTGGCGTCGTGTGTCGCTGCCGCCGACCGATGGTGCGACGATGACCATCGTCACCTTCGTCGCCGAGGTGTGCATCTACCTCGGCGATGCGCAGCGTGCGCAGCTGCTGTACCGTTTGTTGAAGGGCCATGCCGGCGCCAACCTGCTGGCCGATTCGAGCGGGCCGTGCCTGGGTTCGACCGACCGCCTGCTGGGCAGTCTGGCCACGGTGATGGAACGGTGGGACCTGGCGCAAGCCCACTTCGAAGCGGCGTTGGAAATGGACTCCAAGACCGGCTGGCGCGTGTGGCTGGCACACAGCCGATACCGCTATGCGCTGATGCTGCACCGGCGCGCTGCGGCCGGTGACGCGCAGCGCGCCCGTGCACTGCTCGCCGAGGCGCTGGCCGACAGCAGCGCGTTGGGCATGCTGGCGTTGACGCCGCGCATCCAGGCGCTGGTCGCGGCCATCGCCGCGCCGCCGCCAAGCTATCCCTGCGCGCTGACCGAGCGCGAAGTCGGCGTGCTGCAGTTGATCGCGATGGGCCGCAACAACCGCGAGATCGCCCAGGTGCTGGACATCAGCCCGAACACCGTGGCCAACCATGTGCGCAGCATCCTGGAAAAGACCTATACCGCGAATCGCACCGAGGCGGCGGCGTTCGCCAGACGCGAGGGCTTGCTGAAAAGCTGAGTCCGCACTGCGGCGGCAGCGCGAACCCGATCGATCAAAAGTCAGTGCGGCCAGATGTTCTGGTTGACGCGGAACAGGTTGGCCGGATCGTAGCGCTTCTTCGCCGCCACCAGCCGCGGATAGTTGTCGCGGTACGAGGCGCGGATACGGTCTTCGCCTTCGTCGTCCATCATCATGTTGACGTAGGCGCCGCCCGACGAATGAGGATGTAACGCGTTCCAGTAGTCCTTGCACCACGCCGAGATGGCGGGCACGTCAGCTGGGCTCCCGCCGACGCCGGCGAACACCGCGCCCCAGTTCGCCTCGCGATAAGAAAACGCGGTGTCGCCCGGCTTGGCCCGGTGCGCCGCGCCGTCGATCGGGTACAGGTGCATCGTGGATTGCCCTGTCGGCATCTGCGGCCCGAATTTTTCGTGTTCGGCGATCGCCGCATCGCTTATTTCGGTGACGAAGTCGGCTCGCCAATACCACTGGTCGCCTGGTGGATAAAGTGCGTCGAAGGCGCTTTGCCAAGCCGGAAACGGCATGGGCTGCACCCCATGCATCAGCGGCGGGCCGAACTCGGCGACCGGCTTGAACACCGCGTCCGCCTGATCGGCCGGGCCGGCGTAGCACCAGATCACCCCGCACACCTTCTTGCCTTGCAGTTCTTTCGAGAACGGATCGGCCGCAGGCACGGTCAGGTACGTGAAGAAGCCGTTCAGGTCTTGCGGCGCCTTCCGAATGAAATCGCGGTACCAGCGCAGCACGTCGCCGGCTTTGTCCAGCGGCCAGAAGGTGGGCCCGGCGACGACCGTGCTGATCGCGTGCAGGCGGAACAGGAAGGAGGTGACGACGCCGAAATTGCCGCCGCCGCCGCGCAATGCCCAGTACAGCTCGGGACGTTGTTCGGCGTTGGCGGTGACCAGCGTGCCGTCGGCCAGCACCACATCAGCTTCGATCAGGTTGTCCACCGCCAGGCCGCACTTGCGCGTCAGATGGCCCAAGCCGCCGCCCAAGGTCAGCCCGCCGACGCCAGTGGTGCTGATGATGCCGCTGGGCGTGGCCAGGCCGAAGGCATGCGTGGCGTGGTCCACATCGCCCCAGGTGCAGCCGCCTTCGACGCGCACCGTCCTCGCGTTGGCGTCGACGCGGATGCCCTTCAGGCCCGACAGGTCGATGACCAGCCCCTCGTCGCAGGTGCCCAGGCCGCCGCCGTTGTGGCCACCGCCGCGCACCGCCAGCAGCAGCGATTGTTCCCGGGCGAAATTGACACTGAGCATCACATCGGCCACGTCGCGACAATAGACGATCAGCCGCGGGTGGCGGTCGATCATCGCGTTGTAGACCTTGCGCGAGGTGTCGTAGTCGGCGTCGCCAGGCTGCACGATGCGCCCGCGCAGCGAGGCGGAAAATTCAGCAAGCTTGTCTTGGTTCAGCATGGCAGCTCTCCGGTTGGTGGCGCGTTCGGGGTGAACGTCAGCCCACATCACAGTTGTAGGTGCCACGGCATTGCAAGGGAATAGTTCGTTCTGACTATCGGCGCCTTCGGCATCTGACTATCGGGTAGTCATTCGGGCACGGGCGGGCGAGCGTGTTGGCGCAGCGTCGCGGCTGCGCGCCCAATCAGGCAAGCGTCAGGAAGAGGCACCGGCGGTGCCGCCGATGCAATGCTGCAATGCGGCGTCAGGCCGCGACTTTGGCGACGCCGGCGGCCTGCAAAGCAACCATGCTGGCACCGAAGGCCTGCGACACCTCGACGATCTTGTCGGCCGGCACATTCGCGCGGCGCGCTGCTTCGCGGATTGATTCCGGGTCTTTGGCTTCGTACAGGCAATAGGTCTTGCGCTTGTCCGCGCTCAAGAACGAGAACAGCCAGTTGACTCCGACGTCGCCGTTGATCTTCGATATCGAGACCACGGCATGGTCGTCGAGCTCGAGTTGCTCGGCAAAATTGCGTTCGATGATGTACAGCGGCATGGCGGCCTCCTGGTTCGCGAACGACTCGCGACAACCGCGGCGCTGCATATCGTCCACAGTCGCTCGCGTTGCTCCCAGCAGCATATCAGGTCGCGCCGCGGCGCGCATCAGCG
>SCRR01000249.1 GCA_004322085.1 Burkholderiaceae bacterium | reverse complement strand
GTGGCAGGAGCTGGACGCCGCCTTTGCAAGCAACCGCGACCCGCTCACCGGCAAGTACCCGCCCGACCCGGGCTATGACCGCCTGTTCACGCGCATCGTGATGAAGGCGCCGTCGCCGATCGGGCTCGGGCCCTCATCGGTTTGAGGCCAGAGCCGGATAGTCCGTGTAACCCGTGGCATCACCGCCATAGAAGGTGTGCCGGTCCGGCTCGCTGAGCGGGGCGCCTTGGCGCAGGCGCCGCACCAGATCGGGGTTGGCGATGAACAGTTTGCCGAAGGCCACCAGGTCGGCGCCGCCGGCCAGTGACTGTTCGGCCAGTGACTTGTCGTAGCCGTTGTTCACCATCCAGGCACCGGTGCCGCCAGCATTGCGGTAGGCGGCGCGCAGGGCGGTGTAGTCGAACGGCTTGTCGCCTTGCAGATAGTCGCGCGCGCCGCCGGTTTGCCCTTCGATGAAATGCAGATAAGCCAGCTTCAACGGGGCCAGTTGCTGGACGACATATTCGAACAAGGGCTGTGGTTGCGCATCGCTGGCATCGTTGGCCGGTGTCACGGGTGACAGCCGCAGGCCGGTGCGTGGGCCGCCAATCTCGGCCGTGATGGCGTGCATGACTTGCAGCAGCAGGCGTGCGCGGTTCTCGATGGAGCCGCCGTAGGCGTCCGTGCGATGGTTCGATCCGGAGCGCAGAAACTGGTCCAGCAGGTAGCCGTTGGCGCCGTGCACCTCGACGCCGTCAAAGCCGGCGTCGATCGCGTTACGCGCGGCGCGGCGGTAATCCTGCACGATGCCGGGCAGCTCGGCGATGCCCAGTGCGCGCGGTGCCGAGGTCGGTACGAACGCCCCGACGCCGTCCGTGATCAGGTAGGTCTTGGTCTTGGCCGTGATGGCTGAAGGCGCCACCGGCGCCTGGCCGCCGGGCTGCAGGTCGTTGTGCGAGACGCGGCCCACGTGCCACAGCTGCACCACGATCTTGCCGCCGCTGGCGTGCACCGCGTCGGTGACTTTTTTCCAGCCTGCGATCTGCGCGGCGCTCCAGATGCCCGGCACGTTGGCGTAGCCTTGGCCCTGGTGACTGATGGCGGTGGCCTCGGTCACGATCAGGCCAGCCGTGGCGCGCTGGCTGTAGTAGGTGGCCATCAGCGCCGTGGGCAGGGCGCCCGGTGCGCGGTTGCGCGTGAGCGGCGCCATCACGATGCGGTTGGCCAAGTGCAGGGCGCCGACCTGCACCGGTTCGAAAAGGGAAGACATCAAACCGGACCTACTTGAGCAGGCCTTCCGCCTTCATGGCTTGCTGCACTGCCGGGCGGGCCGCCACGCGCTCGCGATAGGCCGTGAGGTTGGGCAGGGTTGAGAGGTCCAGCTTCATGGGCGCGGCCCAGTTGGTGATGGTGAACATGTAGGCGTCCGCCACGCTGAACGCATCGCCCATCAGGTACTGCTTGCCGGCCAGCTCGCCGTCGACCCATTTCAGACGCGATAACAGGCGCTCGATCACCGTGGTTTTGTATTCGGCGGGTGTTGCCGGGTTGAACAGCGGCGAGAAACCCTTGTGCAGTTCGGTGCCAACGAAGTTGAGCCAGGACTGCATCTGGTAGCGCGCGGGCGTGCCATTGGCGGGTGCGAGTTTTTTGGCCGGCGCCTGGTCCGCGATGTACTGCACGATGACCGGACCTTCGCGCAGTTTGGTGCCATCGTCGAGTTGCAGCAGCGGCACATAGCCCAGCGGGTTGATGGTGTAGTAGTCGGTGCCGTCGGCCAGCTGGTGCGTCTTGGTGGGCGCAGCCACCGCCTCGTAGGGCAGGCCGGCCTCTTCGAGCGCGATGTGGGGGGACAGCGAACAGGCGCCCGGGGAGTAATAGAGCTTCATGCAATTCCTTTGAATAAAAAATGGGTTGATCCACTGGACCAACCCTTGATGCTAGCTGCTGCGCCCTTTTCTTGCCGGGCCAGTGTTGTTTCAGGTTTTGTAGCTCGCGTCCAGGCGATCGGCCTTGCGCAGCAGCGCCGGCCACACGAAGGCGCCGCCCAGGCCGCCGGTCTGCACCCGCATGGCCTCCGCCACGCCCTTGACGATCAGCGGGTTGACTTCGGTGAGCGCGCCGCCGGCCTGCGCGGCGACCTGGATCTGGCAGGTGTTCTCGAAGGTGTACATGGACAGGAAGGCATCGGCAATGGTCTTGCCCACGGTGAGCAGACCGTGGTTGCGCAGCATCAGGAAGTTGGCGCTCCCGAGGTCGGCCTGCAGGCGCGGCTTTTCGTCCTCGCGGAAGGCCACGCCCTCATAGTCGTGGTAGGCCAGCGAACCCAGCACGAAGGTGGACTGCTGGCTGATCGGCAGTACGCCGCCCTTTTGCGCGCTGACGCCCACGCCCGCGCGGGTATGGGTGTGCAACACGCAGCCGGCGTCGGGCCGGGCCTCGTGCACGGCGCTGTGGATCACGAAGCCGGCCGGATTGACCGGGAAGGGCGACTCGATGACCTTGTTGCACTGCATGTCGACCTTGACCAGGCTGGACGCCGTGATTTCGTCGAACATCAGCCCGTACGGGTTGATCAGGAAGTGATGCTGGCCGGCCGGCGTGATGGCCTCGGGCAGCTTGGCACTGATGTGGGTGAACACCAGATCGCTCATGGCGTAAGCAGCCACCAGCCGGTAGCAGGCAGCAAGGTCGACGCGCAGCGCCCATTCTTCGGCGCTGACGACTTCTTTGAGGGACGGGATATGCATGGCGAGGCCTCCAGATTGAGTAGCCTCGAGCTTACTGCGCCGCGCTCTGGGATGCCAGTCGCGCGGGGTACAGTGGCGGCGGGAATGAATATTGAATGCTACTGAATTAGCAGCTAGAAGTCATTAACTGATAAGGTCTGGAAGCCTATTTGACTTAAAACTCTCAAGCGCTGGCGAGCCGCGCGCCGGCCCACAGCACCTGGTCGATCACGGCCTGCACCTGCTGGCGATGCGTCTCGGCGACGAGCGCGCCGTGCTCGTCGAACGCGTCGACGGCATGATTCAGCGCGAAGTTGCGCGGTGCGACCCAGCACTGCGAGTTGAGCAGCAAGGGCGCCAGATGGCTTTGCGAGCGCAGGCCGCCCAAGGCGCCGGGCGAGGCGCTCAGGATGCCAACCACCTTGCCGCGCGAGAACTTGAAACCGTCCACCCAGTCTGGGTCGGATTTGACCGGGCTCGACGCCCAGTCGATGGTGTTCTTGAGCAGCGCGGTGTAGCTGCCGTTGTACTCGGGCGAGCAGATGATCCAGGCCGGGTGTTCGTACAGGATCTGCTTGAGCCGCATCACGTCGGGCGGCGTGCCTGTGGCCTCTAAGTCGGCGTTGTAGATCGGGATATCGAAGTCGGCCAGTTCGATGTGCGTGACCTCGGCGCCCCGCTCGCGCGCCATGGCTGCGGCCTCATGGGCGAGTTTGCGGTTGTGCGAATGCTGGCGAGTGCTGCCCGCGAAGATCAGGAGTTTCATGGCCTGTATTGTGGCGCACCCCCAGGCTTGCTCGCTTCGCGTAGCCTCCTACCCCCTTGCAGGGGGCAACACCAGCGGCCCGGCGGAGCCGGTTCCGCGGTGTTTCTG
>SCRR01000248.1 GCA_004322085.1 Burkholderiaceae bacterium | reverse complement strand
GGGCAGACGCACAGCCAGAGCCCCGAGGCGCTGTTCACGCACGTCAGCGGATTGCGCACGGTGATCCCGTCCAATCCCTACGACGCCAAGGGTCTGCTGATCGCCTCGATCGAGAATGACGATCCGGTGATCTTTTTGGAACCCAAGCGGCTTTACAACGGGCCGTTCGACGGCCATCACGACAAGCCGGTGGTGCCATGGTCCAAGCATCCGCTGGGCGAGGTGCCCGAGGGTTATTACAGCGTGCCGCTGGAATCGGCCTCGGTATTTCGCCCCGGCGCGCAGATGACCGTGCTGACCTACGGGACCATGGTGTTTGTGGCGGAGGCTGCGGCGCTGGAGACCGGCATCGACGCCGAGATCATCGACCTGCGCAGCCTTTGGCCGCTCGACCTGGAGACCATCGTCGCGTCGGTCAAGAAGACCGGCCGCTGCGTGGTGGTGCACGAGGCCACGCGCACCAGCGGCTTTGGTGCCGAACTGGTCGCGCTGGTGGAGGAGCAATGCTTCTACCATCTCGAAGCGCCGATCGAACGCGTGACGGGCTGGGATACGCCGTATCCGCACGCCCAGGAATGGGCTTATTTTCCGGGGCCGGCGCGGGTTGCTGCGGCGCTGAAACGCGCGATGGAGGCATGATGGGCGTTCACGTGATCAAGATGCCGGACATCGGCGAGGGCATTGCCGAAGTGGAGTTGGTGGCCTGGCGTGTGCAGCCCGGCGAGACGGTGACCGAGGACCAGATCCTGGCCGACGTGATGACCGACAAGGCCACGGTCGAGATCCCCTCGCCGGTGGTGGGCAAGGTGTTGGCGCTCGGTGGTGCGGTCGGGCAGGTGATGGCAGTGGGCAGCGAGCTGATCCGCATCGAGGTGGAAGGCGAGGGCAATGCCGGCGCAGTACGCGCGCCCGCTGATGCTCCTGCCGCAGCGCCTCCTGCGTCAGCGAAGGCGCCAGCGCCAACCGTGGCCTCTGTCCCTGCGACTCCTTCGGTTGCGGTGCCGACACAACCTGCGTCCATGCCGGCGGCGCCACAGGCTGCTCCTCCTGCCGTCGCCGTGCACTCGACGCGCCAACCCGGCGAGCGGCCGATCGCTTCACCCGCCGTGCGGCGCCGCGCCTGGGAACTCGGGGTCGAACTGCAGTATGTGCCTGCGAGCGGCCCGGCCGGCCGCACCACGCATGCTGACCTCGACGCTTACATTGCGCACGGCGCCGCCGGGCAGTCGTCCGCGACTGGCACTGTGCGCTATGCGCAGCGGCACGATCAGGAGGCGATTCCCGTCATCGGGCTGCGCCGCAAGATCGCACAGAAGATGCAGGAGGCCAAGCGCCGCATTCCGCACTTCACCTATGTCGAAGAAATTGATGTAACCGAGCTGGAGGCGCTGCGCACCCGCCTGAACGCACGCTGGGGCACCGAGCGTACCCGCCTGACCGTGCTGCCCCTGTTGATTCGCGCGGTGGTGTTAGCTGTGCACGATTTTCCGCAGATCAACGCGCGCTTCGACGACGATGCCGGCGTGGTCACGCGTTACGGCGCGGTCCATGCCGGCATTGCCACACAGACCGAAGCCGGCCTGATGGTGCCGGTGCTGCGCCATGCCGAAAGCCTTGATCTGTGGGCCAGTGCGGCCGAGATCGCGCGTCTGGCCGAAGCGGCACGCACGGGCAAGGCCACCCGCGACGAACTGACGGGCTCGACCATCACCATCACCAGTCTGGGCGCGCTGGGCGGCATCGTCTCCACGCCGGTCATCAACCACCCCGAGGTGGCGATCGTCGGGGTCAACCGGATGGTCGAGCGCCCGATGATGCGCGGCGGCGCTGTGGTGCCCCGGCTGATGATGAACCTGTCCTCGTCGTTCGATCACCGCGTGGTCGACGGCCTGCATGCCGCCGAGTTCATCCAGGTGCTGCGTGGCTTGCTGGAATGCCCGGCCATGCTGTTCGTGGAGTAGCGCCATGAAAGCACAATCAACCACACTGCTCGTGATCGGCGGCGGCCCGGGCGGCTATATAGCCGCGATCCGCGCGGCGCAGCTGGGCATCGCCACCGTCCTCGTCGAGGGTGAGCGGTTGGGCGGCACCTGCCTGAACATCGGCTGCATTCCGTCCAAGGCCCTGATCCACGCTGCCGGGGAGTTCGAGAAGGCGCGTCACTACGCGCAGGACTCGGCGCTGGGCATCCATGTCGCGTCGCCACGCATCGACCTGGCGCAGACGGTGCGCTGGAAGGACGGTATCGTCCACAAACTCACCGGTGGCGTGGCCGCGCTGCTGAAGAAGAACAGCGTGCAGGTGGTGTCCGGATGGGCCCACATCATCGATGGCAAGACGGTCGAGGTGCGGGGGCAGGGCGCGAGCGCCGACGCCGAGCCGCAGCGCATCATCTGCGAGCATCTGCTGCTGGCGCCGGGCTCGCTTGCGGTGACGTTGCCGTCCATGCCGTTTGGCGGCCGCGTCATCTCGTCAACCGAAGCGCTGGCGCCGCAGACGTTGCCGAGGCGGCTGGTGGTGGTCGGTGCCGGCTACATCGGTCTGGAACTGGGCACGGCCTACCGCAAGCTCGGGGCCGAGGTCGCGGTCGTCGAAGCGCTGGACCGCGTGCTGCCCGCGTACGACGAGGAGCTCACCAAGCCGGTGCTGGCGTCGCTGCGCCGCCAGGGCGTACAGCTGCATCTGGGTTGCAAGGTGCAAGGGCCGAGCGCCGGCGGCGATGCGGTGCGGGTGCGCGATACACAGGATAAAGAGTCCGACTTACCCTGTGATCAAGTGCTGGTGGCGGTGGGGCGGCGCCCGCGCACGCAAGGCTGGGGCCTGGAGACCCTGATGCTCGACATGAAGGGACCGGCCGTGCAGATCGACGATCAATGCCGCACCTCCATGCGCAATGTCTGGGCGATCGGCGACCTGACGGGCGAGCCCATGCTGGCACACCGCGCCATGGCGCAGGGCGAGATGGTGGCGGAGATTATTGCGGGCAAGCAAAGGCATTTTGTGCCGGCGGCCATTCCCGCTGTGTGCTTCACCGACCCCGAAGTGGTGGTGGTCGGCCAGACGCCGCCCGAGGCGGCCCAGGCCGGCCTCGATTGCATCCACGCGCTGTTTCCGTTCGCGGCGAATGGCCGTGCCATGACGCTGGAGTCGACCGATGGCTTCGTGCGGGTTGTCGCCCGGCGCGACAACCACCTCATCATGGGCTGGCAGGCGGTGGGTGAGGGCGTGTCCGAGTTGAGTGTCGCGTTCTCGCATTCGATCGAGATGGGCGCGCGCCTCGAGGACGTGGCCGGCACCATCCACGCCCACCCCACGCTGGGCGAGGCCGTGCAGGAAGCGGCGCTGCGCGCGCTGGGCCACGCGCTGCATATCTGAGCGCCCGCACGCTCATTCCGAGACGATCAGCACGCCGTTCATGTCTTCATGGCCGCTGCCGCAGAACACGTCACATAGGAATGTGAAGGTGCCGGCCTTGTCGGGCGTGAATTTCAGTGCGCTGGTCTTGCCGGGGACGATGTCGGTGCGCACGCCGAAATCCGGCAGGTTGAAGCCCATGGGTACTTCCGGTGCGGTGAACTGCAGGACCACGGGTTGCCCCTTCTTCACGTGGATCTCGCCCGGAATAAATACGAACTTCCTTGCAACGACGTCGATTGCCGCTGGTTTCGGCTGGGCCAGCAGCCTAGCCATCGGCCGGCCGAGCAGCAAGGCTGTGGCGGCGCTCATCAGCGCCCGTCGATTGGCGTTCATCACACCGCCTCAAACTTCCCGCACCGCAAGCTCGGTGAGGGTGTAGCTGGCGGTTTTGGACTCTGCCTCGACCTCGCGGAACCCGAGCCCACGATAGGGTTGCGCGGGGTCCCAGTCCAGCGGCGTGCGCTTGGGCTGCGAGCCGGGCGCCGGCAGCGGGTAGATCAGCGACTTGGCCGAGTGGTGGGCAATGTGCCCGGTCATGTGGTGATTTTCCTGGTGAATGTGGCCGTAGAACACTGTCACGTTGGCATGCGGCAGCAACAGCTCGACCGCCTTGGCGCCGTCGCGCGTGGCCCAATCCCACTGTGGGTACAGGTCGAACAGCGGCCGATGCGCGAACACGACGATACGTGCGTTGGCCGGCTGGCGCTGGAGGTCATCGGCCAGCCAGGCCAGCTGCGCGTCGCCGAGTTGGGCGGCAGGGTCGCTGACGTTGTCGAGCGCGATGAAGTGCACGCCCTTGTGGTCAAAGGCGTAGTTCGTGGGTCCGAAGAATTCCTTGAAGGCGCGGCCGTTGTCGAGCGCGGCGTCGTGTTCGCCCGGAATGAAGCGCACCGTGTTGACCTTCAGTGCGGCTACCATGTCGCGAACCTCGGTCATGCGTTTGCGGCGCTCCCGCGGGTCGTCCGTGGTATGAGTGAGATCGCCGGTGAAGATCACGAAGTCGGGCGTCTCGCCGAGCGCATTGACGGCGGCCACGGCCTTGGGCAGTGTGCCCCGGGCGTCCGGGTTCGGTGGGCCTTGGAAGCCCCAGTGCGCGTCGGACAACTGCACGAAGAAGAAGTCGTCGTAACCTGATCCGGCCGTCGCGTCTGCGGCGCGAGCCAGGCCACCGAGGCCGGACGCAAACACGGCGCCGCCGACGCCGGCCAATTGCAGAAACTGTCTTCGATAGCAAGTGCTCATAATGATCTCCTGGTTTGAGCGAGACGCTGCGTATCGCTGTTCTGCGGTCTGCGCAGCCTCGTGTGCCATACCGGCACGGGGCCGGGAAAATTCCCGACATGGCCGATATCCGGATGAATTGCCCGGACTTCGGGGCGTTTTAGGAATAAATGGCGGACGCCGCCGATATGACGCAGCAAAGAGGACTCTTTGTGGTCGAAAGTGACGATCTGCGGCGGTTCGAGGCACTGGTGATTCCGCACCTGGACGCGGCCTACAACCTCGCACGCTGGCTGACCCGCAACGACCAGGATGCGCAAGACGTGGTGCAGGAGGCGTCGATGCGGGCCATGCGTTACTTCGGCGGGTTTCGCGGTGACCAGGCGCGTGCCTGGTGGCTGCAAATCGTGCGCCACACCTGCTACGCCTGGCTCAAGGAAAACCGTCCTGCGGACGTGGTGGCCTTTGACGACGGCGAGGATGCGTGGCGCGAGGTCGCCGCGCCGGCGGCCGATGAGCCGCACGCCGTCGCGGTGCGCAATGCCGATCGGCTGCAGATCAACCAGGCCATTGCCGCGCTGCCCGTTGTCTACCGCGAGGTGCTGGTGCTGCGCGAGCTGGAAGACCTGTCGTACAAGGATATTGCGCGCATTGCCGATATTCCCATCGACACCGTGATGTCGCGTCTGGCGCGCGCCCGCAGCCTGCTGCGCCAGATGCTGCTGCCCGCAGCCCGGCCGGTGTTGCGCACGGTGGCCCGGTCCACACCGGGTGGAGTGAAATGATGACCCCTGAACTTGATGCCCGGGAATTGAATGCCTTCATGGACGGTGAGCTGGGCCTGAGCCGCCAGCTCGAGGTCGAGGCGCGCCTGACCCAGGATGCGGGCTTGCGCGCTCAAGTGGAGGCTCTGCGCGGCTTGCGCCAGGCCGTGATCCGTCACGCCGACTACCATGGCGCACCGGTCGCACTACGCGCTCGCCTCGAGGCCCTTGGTGTACTGCCGGCACCCGCGCCTGCACCGCGGGTGTCTCGCCATTCGGGCTGGTCTTCTGCCGCGCAGCGCTGGTTCGCGTGGCGCCCGCTAGTGGCATCGTTTGGCCTGGTGGCACTTCTGGCGGTCGCGCTCAACCTTGCGCTGCTGCAGTCGGGCCGGGACGAGCGGTTGGGGCAGGAGGTCATTGCGAGCCACGTTCGCGCGACGCTGACGCAGCACCTGGTCGACGTGGCTTCTTCGGAGCACCACGTCGTCAAGCCGTGGTTGTCGGCCAAGCTTGATTTTTCACCGCCCGTGCCCGAACTGGACATTCCAGGCTCAGTGTTCCTGGGCGGCCGGGTCGACTACCTGGACGGCCGCCCGGTCGCCGCCCTGGTGTACCGGCAGGGTGAGCACGTCGTGAATTCCTTCGTCTGGCCGACCACGCAGGCCGATAGCCGCGTCACCGTCTCGGCGCAGCGAGGCTTCCAGCTGGCACACTGGTCGCGCGGGGGCATGACCCATTGGGTGGTATCGGACGTCAACAAGGATGAGTTCACCACGGTCGTGCACGCAATCGATCTTGCCGACAACGGGCATTGACGCTAGCCCGGTGCACGCCTGGACGGCAGCGTCGCCTGCACGGCGGGCAAATCCACCATCACGCTCTGGCCTGGTGCGGTGCATCCGACGTCGCAGCATCTGCCCGGTTGCCGGTTCTTCGTGATGGCGCGGTCGGGGTCGTGCGCCACGCCGCGTTCCAGCAACCGCTCCACCAGCTCCACCTTGGAGCCCACGGGATAGTTGCGGTAAATCTCCTGCTTCATCGCGGCAGGCGAGCCACCGCCGTGCAGGCTGATCACGCTGTACCAGCCGCCCTGGTAGCCGGCCGTCAGGTCTTCGATGAAACGCGCCGTCTCGATGCGCTGCTCGTACGGCACGTCGGGGTTGGCGCGCAGCACCTCCGCCAGTCGCGCGGCGGTCTCGGGGTTGTGGTCTTCGTCGGGGCCGGGCAGGGTGACGATCAGACCACCACTCACGTAGTGGGCGATGCGGTGCATGTCGTAGATCTTGGTGGCCAGCAAGAGCTTTCCGATGTTGGAAAAAACGGGGTCGGGCATGAACGTCTTGCTGTGCTCGTCCGCCTTGCCATACACGCTGGCGGCGACACCACAGGCGAAGAAGCTTTCGGTGATGGTGATGAGCTCGACCATTTGTTCACGCAGGTGCGACTCCTTGCCGGGATCGAAGCCGTTGGCCTCGCACATCAGTGCGCCGGCGCCGATCAGCAGGTCGCCGAAACCGGCGCGCGCGCCAATGCAGGTGTGGCGATGGTGCGTGGCATAGTTGTAGGTCAGGTGGCCCGAATGTTCCCACTCGCCGGCATAGAACACGTGCTCCATCGGCACGAACACCTTGTCGAACATCACGACGCCGGTGCTCTGGCCGTACTTGCGGCTGAACAGTGCAGCGCCGTGCTCGACCTTCTCGCCGGGGCGGCCGGCAGGCCGTGAGACGATGGTCAGGCCCGGTGCATCGACGGGGACGGCGCAGCAGACGGCAAAGTCAGCGTCTTCCTTGCCCATGTTGCGGCAGGGCATGACCAGCAACTCGTGCACGTAGGGCGCGCCGGTCACGATCGCCTTGGTGCCGCTGAGCACGATGCCGCGCTGGCCACTGCGGACCGCATTGCGCTCGACGATGTGCACGTACGTGTCGATGTTGGTCTGCTCGTGCGGGCGGCGCGACCGGTCACCCTTGGCGTCGGTCATGGCCACGCCCAGCGTCAGGTCCTGGTCTTGCACGCGGTGCAGGTACTCGGTGAAGCGCGCCGTGTTCTCGGTGGTACCACGCGCGTCGTCAATCCGCGCGCTGACCTGACCGATGGCGTTGAGCGCGTCGTGTGTGAGGTAGCGCTGCGCGCAACCGGTTTCCTGGCAAACCAGGCGTACCGCTTCGAGCTTGTTGAGCAGGTCGCCCGAGCTGGTGTTGATGTGGGTCAGCCGGTTCACCCGCTTGCCGCTGGTGTGTTGCACCGCCGTCATGAGGGGTGCGTACCGGTCCTGCAGGGCGTAGTCGTAGGTGAGCGCGATCGCATTGATGCCGGGTTGCAGCGCGGGCTCGTCGGCCACGCTCTCCACCAGACGACCGTCGACGTAGATGACAGGACGGTAGCGTCGCAATGACTCACGGTAATCATCGCCAGACATCAAGGTGGCGACTGGGGCGACGGTGTTCATGGTGTGGCTTTCATGGGTCAATGTGCTGATGCTGGTGCCAGTCGAAACTGACTGATGGATAATCCATTCTACGAACATTCAATAAAATGAACGTTGTTCAAATAAATAGATCATTGTTCATATTTTTGACAACATAGCCAGACCCACGGCCACTTTCAATTCATGCAAGCCAAAC
>SCRR01000247.1 GCA_004322085.1 Burkholderiaceae bacterium | reverse complement strand
ACCGCGCGCATCGTGCGGGCCTATCTGGGCGCGACCAATCCGGCGCGCGACAAGGACAGCCGCAGCGGCGCGATCACCGAGGCGCAGCCGCGCGACGACATGTCGCTGGAGCAGTACTACGGGATTGAGGCCGGGCACCCGTCGTCGCTGGCGCCGCTGCACCTGATCAACGTCACCATCAACGAGACCGTGCAGTCGCGCAATGCGCTGGTCTATCAGGACCGCAAGGGGCTCCCGCTGGCGATCACGCCCGACGGCTATCTGGTCAGTGGCCGGTTCCGGCAACGCCAGGCGGATTGCCCAGGCGGCTTCGAGCTACTGTCGCTGGGGCGCTGGATCGGGATTTCGGGTGCCGCGTTCGCGCCCGGGCTCGGCCGCGGCACCACGCCGGAGCGCGCCTTGCTGACGGGGCTGGCGAATGTGCGTTTGGGCTACTGGTGGCGCACGGGCCAGGCGCGCGCACGCGAGATCGGCAGCTGGGTTTTTTCAACCCAGATTCATTTGTATCGCGAGCTGCGCGGCAAGTTCTTCGGCACCGGCAAACGCTACTGGTACCTGACCGATGGCGGGCATTTCGAGAACACGGCGGTGTACGAGTTGCTGCGCCGGCGCGTGGGCTTCATCCTGGCGCTGGACAACGGGGCCGACCCCGACTATCGGTTTGCCGATGTGGCCAACCTGATGCGGCTCGCGCGCGTCGATTTCGGCGCGGCGTTCGAGCCCTGGGTGCCCCCGGCCGGGTTGACCGACCTGTTTGGCGACCCGGGTGGCTTTGCGCGCGGCTCGCGCGAGGGGACCTGTTTTTTGCTGGGCTACCGCGTCACGCTGCCCGCGGCCGAAGGCATGGCGGAGTCGACCAGCACCCTGGTCTTCGTGAAGCCGCGACTGACGCAAGGCGCCAGCCTGGACCTGGTGCAGTACCAGGCCACGCACCCCGATTTTCCACAGGAGTCCACGGCCGACCAGTTTTTCGACGACCAGCAGTGGGAGAGCTACCGCAAGCTGGGCATGAGCTTGGGCGAGACCCTGCTCGCGCGCGTCACGCCCGGCCCGCAGGCCTGGCGACGCCTGAGCGGCGACCCGGTCTGACCCCGCCCTGGAGCGCGGTGACCCGGTGCCGCTCAAGGCGGCTCAACCGCGATCGCCGTGCCAGCCGCCTTTGTGGCCTTTGTGTTCCATGTGGCTCATCATGCGCAGGGTGGTGGCGTCAAACACCTTTTGCTGCTCAGGCTTGAGCGCCGCATAAAAGGTTTTGGTGGCGTCGGCGCGTTTGTCCATGCGCTGGTCACGCTCGCTGCGCAGGGCGCGCGTTTTGTCGATGCGCTCGGGCGTGGTCAGCTTGGCGAACTCGGCACGCCTCGCGGCGCGGTCCTTGCCCATCATGGGGTGAGGCGCAGGCTGCATGGAGGCGGCAAAGGTCGTCCAGGCGGCTTCCTCGTCCGGCGTGATCTTCAGCTTGGCCTTGAGTTCGGCCATGTGCCTGGCGTGGCGCTGTGCCATGCGGGCTTCCCATTGGGCCGGATCATGCTGACCTATATGGGCCGGCGCGGCGGCTTGAGCCGGTTGGGGTGCCGGTGCGGGCGGCGGTGTCTGCGCCATGGTGGCAAAACCCGCGGTGGCGAGCAGGCCGGCGAGCAGGGTGTGCTTGGACAGTAGTTTCATAAAGCCTTCCTTCTTGAAGAAGCCCGATGCCGCAACATGAGCGCCGGGTTGAAGGCAAGTTTGCATGGCCCCTGTATCTGGGCCATGGCGCGCAGATAAGTCTTTGTAAAGTTGGATGCGCGGCGCATGCGCCGACAATCGGGGTTCAAATCAACCGTTGAAAAGGGTGCCAGTGTTCAAGAATGTGATCGTGTACCGGATCGGACCCGGGTGGTCCGCGCAGTCAGCGCCAATGGAAGCGGCTTTGGCGTCCGCGCGCTTTGTCGCGTGTGGGGCCAGCCAGGAGCAGTCGGCCGGATGGGTCGAGCCGCGCGGCGAGGCGCATGGCGCGCTGGTGGAGGTGGTCGGCGGCCAGTTGCTGCTCAAATTCATGACCGAGGCCAAGGTGCTGCCGGGCTTGGTGGTGAACCGCAAGGCGCAGGAGCAGATTGCGCATATCGAGGCGACCAGCGGCCGCAAGCCCGGGCGCAAGGAAACCCGTGAAATCAAGGAAGACGTGCGCCAGTCATTGCTGCCGATGGCCTTTACCAAGCAGGCGCGCGTGAATGTGTGGATCGACCCGGCGGCCTCGCTGCTGCTGATCGACGCCGCCAGCCAGGCCAAAGCCGATGAGGTGGTGACCGCGCTGGTGAAGTCGCTGGACGGCCTGTCCTTGACGCTGCTCAATACCAAAACGTCACCGACCGCGGCGATGTCCGAATGGCTCACGAGCCAGGAGCCGCCGGCCGGCTTCAGCGTGGATCGCGAATGTGAGTTGAAGGCGGCGGACGAGAGCAAGTCGGCGGTGCGCTATGCGCATCACGCGCTCGACATCGATGAAGTGCGCCAGCACATCGAGGCCGGTAAGCTGCCGACCCGGCTCGCGCTGACCTGGGAGGGGCGCGTCTCGCTGCTGCTGACCGAGAGCCTGCAGATCAAGAAGATCGCGTTTCTGGAAGGCGTGTTCTACGGCACTTCGCAGGAGAAGGAAGACGGCTTCGACGCCGATGCCGCCATTGCCACCGGCGAGCTGCGCAAGCTGGTGCCGGACCTGCTGCTCGCGCTCGGGGGCGAAGTGGTGGCGGGCTGAGGGCGCGTCGAATATCAATCAAGAGAGGTCGCAGCCCTTTCTGTATATTGATAAATAGCTATCTATTCGAGAGCGCTCGATAAACTGCGATCAGGCACTCGGGTTCGGCCCGCGCCGTGCGTGGCCACGGCGCCGTGCGATGCGAGATCGTCCAGGATCGGGCAGTCGGGGCGTTCGTCGCCGTGGCAATGTTGCAGCAGGTTTTGCAGCGTGCGCTGCATCGCCTGCATCGCCGCGATGCGCTCGCTCAGGTCTTGCACGTGCTGCTGCGCGATGCGCTTGACGCTCGCGCTGGCGCGGCGCCGATTCCGCCACAGGCTTACCAGCTCGTCGATCTCCGTCATCGAAAAACCGAGGTTGCGCGAGCGCTTGATGAAGCGCAGCGTGTGCACATCCGCCTCGCTGTACTGGCGGTAGCCGGCCTCGGTGCGCGCGACCCGCCCCAACAGGCCGAGCGCTTCATAGTGGCGCAGCATCTTGGCCGACACGCCGGACTGATGCGCGGCGTCGCCGATGGTCACCGGCCACACCTGCTCAGGCTTTGATGCCATAGCCCTCCTCAGTGATGGCCCGGGTCAGTGCGTCGCGCGGCTGCTGCGACTGCACCTGTACACTGCCGCTGGCCAGGTCGATCTTGACTTCGGCCTGCGGGTCGATTTGGTGGATGGCGCGGGTCACGGCCTTTTCGCAGTGGCCGCAGGTCATGCCGGTGACGGTGAAGGTCTGGTTCATGAGGTGTCCTTGGAAGTTGGTGGATCAGAGCATAGTCTGAACCCTGCCATGATGGGAAGGTCAAAACCGGTGCACGGTGCCCTTCGATGGTGTAGGGTTGGTCTGCGTCAAGGCTTGACCTTCCCACGATGGCAAGGATTACGCTACCGATCATGAATACCACCACGACCCTTTCCCCGTGTTCGCTGGACATCGGCATCGGCGGCATGACCTGCGCCTCGTGCGTGATGCGCGTCGAGAAGGCGCTCAAGAAGGTGCCCGGCGTGCAGGATGCCAGCGTGAACCTGGCGACCGAATCGGCGCGCATTGTGTTCGCGCAGGGCGAGCAGATGGAAGCGCTGCTGCGCCGCGCCGTGCGCGATGCAGGCTACGAGCCGCGCACGTCAGCGCAAATGGACCAGGCGCAGGATGCTTCGCCGTGGACCGGCTTCGGGCCGGTGGCGATCGGCCTGTTGCTGTGCACACCGCTGGTGCTGCCGATGGTCGGCGCGCCGTTCGGTCAACACTGGATGCTTCCGGCATGGCTGCAGTTTGCGCTGGCCACGCCGGTGCAGTTCATCCTGGGCGCGCGCTTCTACAAGGCCGGCTGGCGCGCGGCGCGCGCGCTGAGCGGCAACATGGACTTGCTGGTCGCGATCGGCACCATGGCGGCCTGGGCGCTGTCGATGTGGCTCTGGCTGAGTGCTGCGCCGGGTGCCGTGGTGCACCTGTATTTCGAGAGTTCGGCCGTGGTGGTGACGCTGGTGCTGCTGGGCAAATGGCTGGAGGCGCGCGCGAAGCGCCAGACCACGCTGGCGATCCGCGCGCTGCACGCACTGCGCCCTGACGTCGCGCACCTGATTGGCGCGGACGGGGATGCCGCCGCGACGGGTACGGCCATCGACGTGCCGGTGGCCGAGGTGCTGGTGGCGGACCGGCTCGCGGTCTTGCCGGGCGAGCGCTTCCCGGTCGATGGCACGCTGCTGCAGGGGCACACCCAGGTGGATGAATCCATGCTGACCGGGGAGCCCTTGCCGGTGCCGAAAGATGCGGGCGAGCGGCTCACGGGCGGCTCCATCAACGGCGAAGGCCGCATCGTGATGCGGGTGGACGCGGTGGGCAGCGAGACGGTGCTCGCGCACATCATCCGCCTGGTGGAGGACGCGCAGGCCGCCAAGGCGCCGATCCAGCGGCTGGTGGACCGGGTCTCGAACGTGTTTGTGCCAGTGGTGCTGGTGCTCGCGCTGGCGGCGTTGCTCGGCTGGCTCACGGTCGGCGCGCCCTTCGAGCAGGCCGTGATTGCCGCGGTGGCGGTGCTGGTGATCGCCTGCCCGTGCGCGCTGGGGCTGGCGACGCCGGCCGCCATCATGGCCGGCACCGGGGTGGCGGCAAAGCACGGCATCCTGATCAAGGACGCACAGGCGCTGGAGCTGGCGCACAAGGTCGACATCGTGGCCTTCGACAAGACCGGCACGCTGACCGTGGGTCGCCCGCACCTGACCGCGCTGCTGGCGGCGGATGGTGCGGACGAGGGCGCCCTGCTGCAGCTGGCGGCCCGGCTGCAAAGCGGCAGCGAACATCCGCTGGCGCGCGCCGTCGTGCAGGCGGCGCAGGAGCGGGGCATGGCGATGGAGCCGCCCGACAGCCTGCGCGCCGTGCCCGGGCGCGGCAGCGAGGGCGAGGTGGACGGGCGCAGCTATCTGATCGGCAGCCTGCGCTGGATGCAGGAGCTCAAGGTCGATCTCGGTGCGCTGGCTGCGCGCGCGGCCGAGCTGCAGGCCCGGGGCGCCACCGTGTCGGCGATGGCCGAAAAGGCCTCCGGTCAGGCCGGGCCTGTCGAAGCCATTGAGTCAGGATCGGGACCGGCAGCTGTGGGCGAACGCTACACACTGCGCGCGCTGATGGCGTTCGGCGACGAGCCCAAGCCCGGCGCGAAGGCGGCGCTGGCGGCGCTGCGCGCGCGCGGCATCCAGACCGTGATGATCTCGGGCGACAACCGCGGCGCCGCGCTCGCCATGGGCGCGCGTCTGGGCCTTGCGTCGGAAGACGTGATG
>SCRR01000447.1 GCA_004322085.1 Burkholderiaceae bacterium | reverse complement strand
GCATGTGCTACGCTCGACTGGTTCCAGGCCAATACCACAGTCAACTCGCGCATGCCCAAGCCTCTAGCCACCGCTCAAGGGTAGTGCGTCGCACCGCTACTCGACGCCAGAAAGAATCAAGCCCTGCTTTCGAATCCCTGCAAAGAAGTTCACCTCGCGTGATGCAGAGTGCTTCCGAGGTGAAGCCGAGCTTGCCCACAATCCTACCGGCGACAATTCGCGGTGAGTCGTGGCATTCCACTCGGATCTTGCCCTTGAAGTGGTAGTAGATACCCCAGTCGTATCCGCCGACCTCTTCCATGGTCATGCGCCCTTGATAGAGCTTCAGAAGCTCATGCAATCGGGCTTTCGTCAGGGGGAGAGTGCGGGCCATCAGGCAACTCCCGACCGGTGCCGCTCGTGCTGGAGCGCCAAGGCAACACCTTCAACTGCTCGATCATGATCGGCACCAAGCAGGCCCCACTTGGCCACAATTTCCTCGGCAATGTCACGGACAGGCCGATCATGATTATCCATCGTGACCTTCGCAACGTCATAGCGCCGGTACTCCGGGGCGTTGTTGGCGTCGATGGCAAGCAGTAGGCCCCCGACAAGATGTGCCGTCCGCTCATCGTTGAAGTCTCCGACCTCATTGTTGCCCATCGGGTGCGTCCCGCTCATCAATGTCAGTCGGTGCTTCATGGCTACCGTGTTGTTCATACCTTCAACCTTCGACGTATTCGAATTCGATCCGTGTCACCAGGCTTTCCGGCGTGCAGCCCTTGTGACTGCCGCAGAAGAACACCACGAATTCGCTGGGCCACCGAAGGGTATGGTGGTCGCCAAACCCTTCCTTCACGCACTCGGCCATGCCGTAGTCGACATCTTCCAGCATGGCCTTCAGTGGTTCCTGTCGCACGTCCACCACGCGGATCGTGTCGATGCGCTCGACGCGTTCACCGGGTTTCAGGCCCATACCCTTCTCGACCGCACACAGGAGGTCACCAGGGCGCAGCTTCAGCCACCCCATGCGACGGGTGACCGTCTTGGTGCGATCACGGATCTGCTGCTTGGTCAGCATGAAGCTCATGTTGCGCATGGCACTTCTACTCCATCATTCCATGCTGCCGAAACAGCTCAATGTCATCAGGGTCCGCGAGCTTTGCGTCACCACCCTGTGCGAACAGGCTTTGCACACCGGCCGTCACGCAGCCTTCTTCACGCAGCAGCGCCGCCACCGCGCAGAAGTAGCCACGGCTCCATCCGCCATGACCCCGTGTGCTCGTGCCCTTCTTCACCTGTTCGATGACGGCGAGGCACCCGTTGCACGTGACCGGCTTCTTGGTTTGCGTCCATCGGATGTCGAGCCGACCGATGTGGCCGCACAGCGTCTCGCTGCTGATCGCGGGCACGCCGGCCGCGTGCAC
>SCRR01000246.1 GCA_004322085.1 Burkholderiaceae bacterium | reverse complement strand
CGGCTACCGGGGCAGCCTGGCCTTCACCACGTTTTTCCGCCAGCGCAGCCAGCACTCGGGCCGTGCGCGAGATCGGGGATTGCATCAAGCCCAGCAATTGGGCCAGCAAGACTTCCTTGGGGGGAATGCTGGCCAGTTGCTTCACGCCGTTCACGTCCAGGGCCTTTCCGCTCAATGCACCGCCGCGAATCACCAGCTTGTCGTTGGTTTTCGCGAAGTCAGCCACCACTTTTGCGGCAGCCACAGCATCGACAGAGAAGCCATAGATCAGCGGGCCGGTCATCTGGTCGGACACCACCTCAAACGCACTTCCAGCCACAGCACGGCGTGCCAGGGTGTTTTTCAACACACTCAGGGTCACACCACTGCTGCGCGCGCTGGAGCGCAATTTGGTCATGTCAGCGACCGTGATGCCGCGGTATTCCGCCATCACAAGCGTTTGAGCTTTTGCGGCGAGGCTGGTCACATCGCTGATGACCGCTTCTTTCTCACTGCGATTAAGACTCAAGGTCTACTCCTTCAAAATGTGTTGTAAGTCACCGATGACTTATCAACATGCCTCATTGCAGCGACCAACTGTTTCAGAAATCTCTCAATTCCATCTGCAGCGGGACCGCCATCTGCGTTGGCTCTCTCGAATTAAGTGCAACCCATTTGCACGCCAACGGTCTTGGATGACCTGCAGCGGCCTTTCAACCACTGCAGCCCACCACACCGGAGCGCCCTTTCGGACGATCCGAATCTCTTGCGTCTACGCCGCGATGGTTTGCGTGTCCACCCGGACACCCACGCCCATCGTTGACGAAACCGCGATCTTCTTCAAATAGACGCCCTTGCTGGCGGCCGGCTTGGCCTTGGCCAGCGCATCCACCAGTGCCGCCAGGTTGGCCTGCAGCTTGTCGGTATCGAACGAACGCCGGCCGATGGTCGAATGCACAATGCCGGCCTTGTCGACGCGGAACTGAACCTGACCGGCCTTCGCATTCTTCACGGCCGTAGCGACATCGGGGGTCACGGTGCCGACCTTCGGGTTCGGCATCAGGCCGCGCGGGCCCAGGATCTGGCCCAAGGCGCCGACCACGCGCATGGCGTCAGGCGCGGCAATCACCACGTCGAACGCCAGGTTGCCGGCCTTGACCATGGCCGCCAGATCGTCCATGCCGACAATGTCGGCCCCGGCCGCCCTGGCTTCTTCCGCCTTGGCACCCTGGGCGAACACGGCCACGCGCTTGGTCTTGCCGGTGCCGTTGGGCAACACGACGGCGCCGCGCACCACCTGATCCGACTTCTTGGCATCGATGCCGAGCTGCACCGCCACGTCGATGGATTCATCGAACTTGGCCGTGGCGCATTCCTTGATGATGCTCAAAGCATCGGCCAGCGGGTACAGCTTGTTGCTGTCCACCTTGCCGGCATAGGTCTTTTCACGCTTTGTGAGCTTGGTCATTTACACGCCCTCCACAATCACACCCATGGAGCGGGCAGAGCCGGCGATGGTGCGAACCGCGGCGTCCAGATCGGCGGCCGTCATGTCCTTCATCTTGGTCCTGGCGATCTCTTCGAGCTGGGCCCGCGTGATCTTGCCGACCTTGTCGCTTTGCGGTCGCGCGGAGCCCTTGTCGATCTTGACGGCCTTCTTGATCAGGATCGTCGATGGCGGCGTCTTGATGATGAAGGTGAAGCTCTTGTCGGCAAAGGCCGTGATGACCACCGGCAATGGCAGGCCCGGCTCCACGCCCTGGGTCTGCGCGTTGAACGCCTTGCAGAACTCCATGATGTTCAGGCCGCGCTGGCCCAGCGCCGGCCCGATGGGCGGCGACGGATTGGCTTTACCAGCTGGCACTTGCAGCTTGACAAAGCCGACGATTTTTTTCGCCATGATTTTCTCCTTGCGGGTAATGACGCCGAGCTCCAGCGATTGCGCTGTGGCCTCGGCTCCCCGGGGTTAACGACTCTTCTTGCCCTGGACCTTGCGCCGAGTCGGGAAGCGCGAAGTCATTCATCAGTTGGGGACAGAGCACGCGTTACGTGGTCTGCCTCACAAAATATTCGGCCTTGAGGACAGAGCACGCTTCGCGTGGTCTGTCCCGCAATCTTTCATGTTTTCTCGATCTGGCTGAATTCCAGCTCCACCGGTGTGGCCCGGCCGAAGATCGTGACCGACACGCGAACCTTGCTCTTTTCGTAATTGACGTCTTCCACCGAGCCGTTGAAGTCCGTGAACGGGCCTTCCTTGACGCGCACATACTCGCCGACCTCGAACTCGACCTTGTGGCGCGGCTTCTCGGTGCCTTCCTGCATCTGGTTCACGATCTTCTGGACCTCGTCCTCGGAAATCGGGGCCGGCCGATTCTTCGCACCACCCACAAAGCCCGTCACCTTGTTGGTGTGCTTGATCAAGTGCCAGCTTTCATCGTCCATCACCATTTCGACAAAGACGTAGCCCGGAAACAGGCGGCGCTCGGTGGTCTTCTTCTGGCCGTTCTTGACTTCGACCACCTCTTCGGTCGGCACCAGAATGCGGCCAAACTTGGCCTGCATGGCACTGCGGTTGATGCGCTCGAGAATATTGCGTTCCACCGCCTTTTCCATACCCGAGTAAGCATGCACGATATACCAGTGCATGTCGGGGTTCGTCGGTGCGGCAAAGGCCTCTGCGGCCGGGGTTTCCACAATATCAGTCATTACTTTTTCCACCCCAGAATCAGGTCATACAGCGCCCACTCGAGAGTCTTGTCGGTCAGCCAGAGGAACAGCGCCATCAGCACGACGAAAGCGAATACGTAGAGCGTCATTTGCACCGCCTCCTTGCGCGTTGGCCAGACCACCTTCTTGACCTCGCGCCAGGAGTCGCGCCCGAAGGCCGTGAATTGGCGGCCAGCCTCGGAAACCAGAAACATCACGACAGCCGCAGCCAGGCAGACCAGCAGCGCAGCCCACTGGACAACCCCGCCCTGCTTGCCCAGCAGGTAGTACGCCACCACAGCCGCAATGACCAACACCGCCGCGATGCCAAGCTTGGCCTTATCGGCAACGGTACTAACGGTTTCAACTTGTGACGTGGCCATTTTTGGCTTGTTCCTGCTTGTTCAGCTACTTCAAATCCGGGGCGCCTTTGCGCAGACGCCGAAGCCCGTCAGGTCATGGCGGGCTTTTTTCCACCCCTCGAGGAGGTGGCAGGGGCGGAAGGAATCGAACCATCAACCTTCGGTTTTGGAGACCGACGCTCTGCCAATTGAGCTACGCCCCTACAACAAATCCCTTACGCGATAATTTTTGCCACGACGCCGGCTCCGACGGTTTTGCCGCCCTCGCGGATGGCAAAGCGCAGGCCCTCTTGCATGGCAATGGGGTTGATCAGCTTGACCGTGATCGTCACGTT
>SCRR01000245.1 GCA_004322085.1 Burkholderiaceae bacterium | reverse complement strand
AAGCCGATGCGCGTGAGGAACATCTTCATCTGCTCGGGCGTGGTGTTCTGCGCCTCGTCCAGGATCACGAAGGCGTTGTTCAGCGTGCGCCCGCGCATGAAGGCGAGCGGCGCGATCTCCAGCGCGTTGCGCTCGAAGGCCTTTTGCACCTTGTCGAAACCCATCAGGTCATACAGCGCGTCGTACAGCGGGCGCAGGTAGGGGTCGATTTTCTGGTTCAGGTCGCCTGGCAGAAAGCCCAGGCGTTCGCCCGCCTCCACCGCGGGGCGCGTCAGCACGATGCGCTGCACGGCGCTGCGCTCGAGCGCGTCCACCGCCATCGCGACCGCGAGGTAGGTCTTGCCGGTCCCGGCCGGGCCGATGCCGAAGGTGATGTCGTGGCTCGCCATGTTGTCCATGTAGACCGACTGGTTCGGCGTGCGCGCGCGCAGGTCGGCGCGCCGCGTGTGCAGCACCAGCGCGCCGTCGCCGGCCTCGTCCATGGCCGCATCGCCGGCCAGCATCAGCTGCACCTTGTCGAGCGCGATCGGGCGCGCGGCCATCTCGTACAGCGCCTGCAGCATCTCCATGGCGCGCGTCGCCTTCGCCTTCGGGCCGTCGACCTTGAACTGCTCGTGGCGGTGCGCAATGCCGACCTGCAGCGCCGCCTCGATGGTGCGCAGATGCTCGTCCATCGGCCCGCAAAGATGGCCCAGGCGCGTGTTGTTGGGCGGCGAGAAGGTGTGTCTGAGAATCAAGCTGATAATTCCGGTGAAACTGGACCCAAGCGGGCTCCCAATGATAGGCAACAAAGCGAACAGCCCATGATCGGCAAACTCACCGGAACGCTCAGCGACAAGAATCCACCCGAACTCGTGCTGGAGTGCCACGGCGTCGGCTACGAGGTGAATGTGCCCATGAGCACCTTCTACAACCTGCCCGGTCTGGGCGAAACGGTGACGCTGCTGACGCATTTCGTGGTGCGCGAGGACGCGCAAATCCTGTACGGTTTTGGCACCGCACCCGAGCGCGCGGCGTTTCGCCAGCTCATCAAGATCTCGGGCGTGGGGCCGCGCACGGCACTCAGCGTGCTCAGCGGCATGAGCGTGGCCGAGCTGGCGCAGGCCGTCACCCGGCAGGAGGCCGGGCGCATCGTCAAGGTGCCCGGTATCGGCAAGAAGACCGCCGAACGGCTGCTGCTTGAACTCAAGGGCAAGCTCGGCGCGGATATCGGCGTGCCCACGGGCGTGGCCACCGATGTGCAGTCCGACATTGTGCAGGCGCTGGTGGCGCTGGGCTACAGCGAGCGCGACGCGGCGCTGGCGCTCAAGGCCCTGCCGGCCGAAGTGGGCGTGAGCGAGGGCATCAAGCTGGCTTTGAGGACACTGGCGAAATAATTCAAGCTTATGAGCATCCAGACCGACGACTTTGCCCCGGCCCCGCGCGTGGTGTCCGCCGCGCCCGCCTCGCCCAACGAGGAAGCGATCGAGCGCGCGCTGCGACCCAAGCTGTTCGACGAGTACGTGGGCCAGGCCAAGGTGCGCGAGCAGCTCGAAATCTTCATTGGCGCGGCGAAGAAGCGCAGTGAGGCGCTGGACCATGTGCTGCTGTTCGGCCCGCCGGGGCTGGGTAAGACCACGCTCTCCCACATCATCGCGCACGAACTCGGCGTGAACCTGCGCCAGACCTCGGGGCCCGTGCTGGAAAAGCCCAAGGACCTGGCGGCGCTCTTGACCAACCTCGAGAAGAACGACGTGCTGTTCATCGACGAGATCCACCGCCTGTCGCCGGTGGTCGAGGAAATCCTGTACCCCGCGCTGGAGGACTACCAGATCGACATCATGATCGGCGAGGGGCCGGCCGCGCGCAGCATCAAGCTCGATCTGCAGCCGTTCACGCTGGTCGGCGCGACCACGCGCGCCGGCATGCTGACGAACCCGCTGCGTGACCGCTTCGGCATCGTGTCGCGGCTGGAGTTCTACACGCCCGAGGAACTCGCGCGCATCGTGCATCGCAGCGCCGGGCTGCTGAATGTGGCGACGGATGACGCGGGCGGCTTCGAGATTGCGCGCCGCTCGCGCGGCACGCCGCGCATCGCAAACCGGCTGCTGCGCCGCGTGCGCGACTACGCCGACGTGAAGGGCACGGGCCGGATCACGCTGGACATCGCCAACAAGGCGCTGGCCATGCTGGACGTCGATCCCCAGGGCTTCGACGTGATGGACCGCAAGCTGCTGGAGGCCGTGATCCACCGCTTCGACGGCGGTCCGGTCGGGCTCGACAACATCGCGGCCAGCATCGGCGAGGAGCGTGACACCATTGAGGACGTGATCGAGCCGTACCTGATCCAGCAGGGCTATCTGCAGCGCACGCCGCGCGGGCGCATCGCGACGCTGGCGGCGTACCGACATCTGGGGGTGGCGCCGCCGAAAGCCGCAGGCGAGCTGTTTTCGTAGCCGGGCGGTCGGGGTTTGAAAGCCCCGATGCGGGAGGATCTTGAGACAACTGCCGCCGATTTTTTTCGGTGACGGTCGAAACGGGCGCTACCCACCCGTCATTGTCATAGCGGCGCATGGTGCGCCGCTGCAACCCTGTCAAGGAGCTCGAAATGCAATACATGTTGTTGATCTATTCCGATGAAGCGGCCATCCAGTCCGCCACCGAGGCACAAACGACCGAGATGATGGCCGCGTACGGCGCCTACGGCGAGGCCCTGGGCAAGGCCGGCGTTGTGGTGTCGGCGAACCGGCTCAAACCCACGGCCACGGCCACCACCGTGCGCCTGGCTAATGGCAAGAGCGAGGTGCTCAACGGGCCTTATGCCGAAACCCGGGAGCAGCTCGGCGGCTACTTCCTGATCGACGTGGCGGACCTCGATGCCGCGCTGGCCTGGGCGGCGCGTTGCCCGGGCGCCAGCCACGGCCGCGTCGAGGTGCGCCCGATCTGGGCCATGTAGCCGGCCCGGATGGCGCACGACGCTGCTGTCGCGCACGGAACCGCCGAAGCGGTCGCGCGCCGCAGCTACGGCAAGCTGGTGGCGTTCCTGGCCGCGCGTACCCGCGACGTGGCGGGTGCCGAGGATGCGCTGGCCGATGCCTTCACCACCGCGCTGCAATCCTGGCCGGCCAGCGGCGTGCCCGCGAACCCCGAGGCCTGGCTGCTCACGGTGGCGCGGCGCAAGCTGATCGACGCCGCGCGGCACCGGCGCACGGGCGAGGGTGCCGCCGAACAACTGGCGCTGCTGGCCGAGCTGGCCGAGGGCGAGGACTCTGACGCCGCCATCCCCGACGAGCGCCTGGCCCTGATGTTTGCCTGCGCGCATCCGGCGCTGGAGGCCGGTATCCGCGCGCCCCTGATCCTGCAAACCATTTTGGGCTTCGACGCGGCGACGATTGCGTCGGCCTTCCTGATTTCGCCGACCACCATGGGGCAGCGGCTGGTGCGGGCCAAGAGCCGGATTCGCCAGGCCGGCATCCCGTTTGGCATACCGGCGCGGGCCGACCTGCGCGAGCGGCTCGATGCCGTGCTGGAGGCCGTCTATGCCGCCTATGCCGAGGGCTGGGCGGATCCCACCGGCGCCGACGCCAGGCGCCGCAATCTCGCGGAAGAAGCGATCTGGCTGGGGCGGCTGCTGGCCTCGCTGCTGCCGGGCGAGCCGGAGGCGCTGGGGCTGCTGTCGCTGATGCTGCATGCCCACGCGCGCCGCCATGCCCGGCGCGATGCGCAAGGCGCCTACGTGCCGCTGGCGCAGCAGGACCCGGCCCGCTGGGATGCGGCCCTGATCGACGAGGCCGAGGCCCTGTTGCAGCGCGCCGGCGTTCTGCGGGGTGTCGGGCGCTACCAGCTCGAAGCGGCGGTGCAATCGGCGCATGCCGTGCGCCGGCGCACCGGGCAGACCGACTGGCCGGCGATCGAGCGTTTGTACGAAGGGCTTTGGGCTCTGACGGCGTCGCCGGTAGTGGCCATCAACCGGGCGATCGCCGTGGCCGAGATCCGCGGGCCGCAGGCCGGCCTGCTGGCGCTCGATGCCTTGGCTGGCGAGGTGCGGCTGCTGGAGTACCAGCCCTACTGGGCGGCGCGGGCCGGTTTGCTGGCGCGCACCGGGGCCACGGCGGCGGCGGACGTGGCCTATGAGCGCGCCATCGGCCTGGAGCGCGACCCGGCCGTGCGGCAGTTCCTGCAGCGCCGGCGCGATGCATTGTGAGCGGCCGCTACCGGCCGCCCGAGTGCCTTACAGGCGGTTGGAGGCGGAGGCGATGGCGTTGCGCGCAATCAAAATCTGCGCCACGTAGTACGTGCCCAAGACCCACAACTGCGCTAGCGGCAACGGCTGCACAAAACGGTTCAGGGCCAGCAGTGAGTCGCTCAACATGAAGAAGCCCGCGCCCACAGCCACCATGACGGCCGCGGGGTTGCGCAGCAGCGTGGCCCGACCGATGGCTTGCGCCGTCATCAGCGCAATGACCACCACGTAGGCCGCTACCGCCGGCCTGAGCGCGCCGGGCAGCCCATGCCAGAGGTAGGCATACATGACCGCGCCCACGCCCAGCGTGAGGTACAGCGCCAGGCGGCTCGGGAACCAGACCGAGCGCACCCCCATGACCTCGCGGCCCGTGCCGGCGCCGACCGACTGCAGGTGCACGGTGCCGAGCTTGAACAGCACGAGGTAGCACAGGTGAGCCAAAAGGAAGGCCACCAGCCCCAGCACGAAGTAGCCCGGCAGCATCAGCAGCACATCCCCCGCGAGCGAGGCTGCCAGCGCCGCCATCAATAGTGCATCCAATCGACCTTCAGCCCTTGTAACGCGACGACTTACAGCTACGAAAACAATAGCAATCAGCATCACCAGAGGTTTGAAGACGCGGTGCAGATCCACCAGCCCCGCCGCGCTGGCGGCCGTGGCCAGCGCCGCGGCCTCGATCAAGAGCACCTCCAGCACGCTGATGCGCCCCTGCAGCACGGCGCCGAGCGCCCACAGGGCCGCGGACAACGCCGCCACCCACACCGCCGACTGCGCCAGCGGCATCGTGTCGGCGAACCACAAAAACGTCGAGACGCCCAGCAACAGCAGCGCGAACTGCACGCCGGAAAACCACAGCACGGCGCGGCCCACTGGCGGATGAAAGCGCTGCACGCGCGCGAGGTCGAACGCCGGCTTGGGAAAGCGCTGCGCAAGGTCAGCAGGTCGCCAGCCCGGAGGTTTGAACCAGACGCGGACCTTGTCACGCCAGCGCCGCGTGTGCCATGAATCCTTCACCAGCCCCCAGTACACCTCGAAGTTGGCCCACAGCGGATCCCAGCTGTTCAGGCCGGCGCGCGTGCCGTACACGCACTTCTCGCCTTCCTCCTGGAAGCTGCCGAAGAGCCGATCCCAGACGATCAGGATGCCGCCGTAGTTCCTGTCCAGGTAGGGGTCGTTCACGGCATGGTGCACGCGGTGGTTCGAGGGGGAGCAGAACCAGCGGTCGAACCAGCCCAGCTTGGGCACTTGTTCGGTATGCACCCAGAACTGGTACAGCAGGTCGATCAGCGCGACGGCGCCGAACATCAAAGGCGGCACGCCCGCCAGCGCCATCGGCAGATAGAAAATCCAGCGCAGCAGCTCGTAGGTGCTCGGCTGCCGCAGCGCGGTCGAGAGGTTGTAGTCCTGGCTCTGGTGGTGCACCACGTGCGCGGCCCACAGCGCGGCGATCTCGTGGCCCAGGCGGTGCAGCCAGTAGTAGCACAGGTCGTAGAACAGCAGCGCGAGCAGGCAGCCGTACCAGGTGTTCCAGAATTCGGGGTTCGGGTATAGCGCGACCGCGGCATAGACGGCGCTGTAGATGCCGATCTGCAGCAGCCGCGTGAACACCGCGCTGAGCTGGCTCAGCACACCCAGGCTGATGCTGTTGATGGCGTCGCTCAGCCGGTAGGTGTTGCGGCCCTTCACATAACCCCAGGCGAACTCGACGGCGATCAGCAGCAGAAACACCGGCGTGGCGAGGACGATGATCTGGCTCGGGCTCATCAGGTCAGGGCTCCGCGCGCATCGACCCGGATGACACGCTCGACCGTGCCGTGCTCGAGCCCGCCGCGCACGCCGATCAGGCGGTCGTGCAGGTTCACGGTCGGGTCGCAGTGACCCGGAATCAGCCACAGCGTCTCGCCCAGCGCCGGCAGGCGCCCGCCAAGCGCAGTGGCGTGGATGATGCCGTGCTCGTCGCCGCCGTTGGAATAGGTGAGCGCAGCGCCACCGTGCAGCTCATGCACCCGGGGCAGGCCGGAATCGATGGCGTGGCTCTTGTGGCCGGCGTCGCACACCACGTGGCCCGCGCTGGTGCTGATGACGTCGGTCTTCACGAACAGCGCATGCTCGAACTGCGGCTGCGCCGGGTCGCGCTCGTTTTGCGCGTAGTCGGCGTCCATGAACAGGAACGAACCGGGCTGCAGCTCGCCATAGATGCCGCTGGCGGCTTCCAGCGCGAAGGTGCCGGTGCCTGCGCCGGTGACTAGCGCGACCGGAATGCCCGCCGCTTCGATCTGCTGGCGCGTCTGCGTCACCGCCGCCACAGCACGGGCGATGGCCTCGCGCCTCTCAAGCGCCGTGCGCAGGTGCTGCGCGCCGCCGTGGTAGGCCTGCAGCCCGGCAAAGACCAGCGCGGGGTGCTGATCGATTTCCTGCGCCAGCGCCACGGCCGGTGTACCCGGTGCAACGCCGCAGCGGCCCTGGCCGACGTCGATTTCCACGAACACGTCGATGCTGGTGCCCGTCTCCGGCAGGTTCGCCATGGCGGTGGCCAGCCGTTGCACGCCCTGCATGCTGTCCACGGCGATCGCCAGCCGACCGCTCGCGCCGCGCAACCACTGGGCCAGCGCCGCGACGCGCTCGAGCTTGGCCGGCGCAATCACCTCGTTGCTGATGTAGATGTTGTGCACGCCACCTGTCGCCAGCAGCTCGGCCTCGGCGGTCTTTTGTACGCACACGCCGACCGCGCCGGCCTGCATCTGCAAGCGCGCCAGGGCCGCGCTCTTGTGCAGTTTGGCGTGCGGGCGCCAGCGCATGCCGTGCTTTTTGGCGAATTCGGCCATGCGCGTCAGGTTGCGTTCCATGGCGTCCAGATCGACCACCAGCGCGGGCGTGTCGATCGCCGCAACGCCCAGGCCAACCAGTTCGTGGCCCGGCGCGAGGGCGGGGCGGGCCTGTGAGTCAGGCGGTAGCTTCATCGAGGGATTCATCGTCCAGCAGGTGGTTGGTGTCGGACCAGCCGACCAGGGTGAAGCCTTGCGGTGTCCAGAGCAGCCGGTTGATGGCCGCGTTGCCCAGCGCCCAGGTGCGCGGCGCCTGCAAGTCCTGCCGCGTGGCCGCGCGGTACAGCACGTCCATCACGCCGCCATGGCTCACCAGCGCGATCAGCTCGCCCACATGGCGTTCGGCCAGGGCCTGTGCCGTGTGGGTCACGCGTTGCCTGAACTGCAGCAGCGACTCACCGCCCTCGGGTGCGAACCCGGGGTCGCGCTTGCGCCAGCGCAGCGACTCTTCGGGCCACCGAGCCGCGATCTCGGCAAAGGTCTTGCCCTCGAATATGCCGAACTCGCGCTCGCGCAGGCCCGGCGCGTCGAGCACCGGCAAGTCCGTGGCCTGCGCCAGCGCCAGAGCGGTTTCACGGGCGCGCAGCAGGTCGCTTGCGTAGATGGCGTGGATGGGGTTGTCCGCGAGCGCCTGCGCCATGCGGCTCGCTTGCCAGCGGCCGGTCTCGTTGAGCGGGATGTCGAGCTGACCCTGAATGCGGGTGTCCACGTTCCAGGCGGTTTCGCCGTGGCGGATGGCGATGATGCGGGTGGCTTGCATGGCCCCAATTTTAGGGGCCACGGGGGCGAGTCAGCGCGGGATCTGCACGTCCACCCGGCGCGGTCCCTGTGGCGGATTGGGGAAGTCACGCAGCGCGGCCTCGAACATGGCCGGCAAAATGGCGTCGGTGTCGCCCCAAGGACCGTCTTGACTGGCATGCGTTTCGTACACAATCTGATCGGTTGCGAGATCGCGCAGGGTGAGCCGGATCGAGCGCAGGTAATAGGGCGTGTCGTAGAAACCGTTGTAGCCGCCGAAGGCGCCAAATCTGCCAAAGTCATTGCGCCAGATCACGTGGCCCCTGGGGGTCACGATATAACCACCGGGGAAGCCCCAACCCGGCCAGGCGCCGCCCCACGGCGGCGCAATCAGGCGCTGCACGTTCACGTCGATCTGCACGCTGTAGGCGGGATGGGCGTCGTCGACTTGCATGCCAACGTGGGCCAGCGCCTGCCGGGCGATCGCCTCGAGCCGGGCTTGCCGGGGCGCATCGACCTGCTGTGAGGGCAACCAGTCGAATCGGTAACTTGCCCGGGCCGGTATGGCTGGCAAGGTGGAATACGCCTGCACATCGTTTTCCACCGTGATCATGCCGGAGCAGCCCGAAAGCAGCCAGACTCCCAACAGCAGCGCCGCGATGGTTCGAACCATTTACACCTCCCAGCGCCGGGCCGTCAGAGTTTCATGACCTGCAGGCCGGGCAGGGCCGCGGGCGCGAATTCCTGTGCATCGAAGGCCTTGTCGCCGTCGACATCGGCAACGCCGGTTACCTTGAGAGTCTTGAAGTCGTGCAAAGTGCCATCGAGCAGATGACTGGGCACGATGTTTTGCAAGGCGTTGAACATGTTTTCCACGCGCCCGGGGAACTTCTTCTCCCATTCGCGCAGCATCTCGCCGACCTGCTTGCGCTGCAGGTTGGGCTGGCTGCCGCACAGGTTGCACGGAATGATGGGGAAATCGCGGTGCTGCGACCAGCGGGCCGTGTCTTTTTCGGGCACGAAGGCCAGCGGGCGGATCACCACGTGGCGGCCGTCGTCGCTCACCAGCTTGGGCGGCATGCTTTTCATCTTGCCGCCGAAGAACATGTTGAGCAGCAGCGTCTGCAAAATGTCGTCGCGGTGGTGGCCCAAGGCTATTTTTGTCGCGCCCAGCTCGTCGGCCACGCGGTACAGGATGCCGCGGCGCAGGCGCGAACACAGGCTGCAGGTGGTCTTGCCCTCGGGAATCAGGCGCTTGACGACGCTGTAGGTGTCCTCGTTCTCGAT
>SCRR01000244.1 GCA_004322085.1 Burkholderiaceae bacterium | reverse complement strand
GTTCAATAGTCGCCGCTGGAGCCGCTGGCCAGGCTCTCGAACTTGGTGATGTTGCGCAGGAACGCGAGCTTGACCGTCCCGGTGGGGCCGTTGCGCTGTTTGGCGATGATGATTTCCGCCACACCCGGCTCCTTGCAGGCGTCCTTGGAGTAGTACTCGTCGCGGTAGATGAACATGATGATGTCGGCGTCCTGCTCGATCGCGCCCGACTCGCGCAAGTCGCTCATCATGGGGCGTTTGTCGGGGCGGGTTTCGACGCTGCGGTTGAGCTGCGACAGCGCGATCACCGGGCACTGCAACTCCTTGGCCAGCATCTTGAGACCACGCGAGATTTCCCCCAACTCGGTGGCGCGGTTTTCGTCGGTCGAACTCGACCCGCTCATCAACTGCAAATAGTCCACCACGATCAGACCAAGCTTGCCGCACTGGCGCGAGAGCCGGCGTGCGTTGGCGCGCAGTTCGCTGGGCGTGAGTCCCGCGCTCTCATCGATGTGCAGCGAGATGTTGCGCAGCTTCTCGATCGCTTCGGTCAGGCGCGGCCATTCGTCGTCGGTCAGCTTGCCGGTGCGCAGGTGCCCCTGGTCGATGCGGCCGATCGAGCCGACGATACGCACCGCCAACTGGGCAGCGCCCATTTCCATGGAAAACACCGCCACCGGCAGGCCCTCATGCAGCGCCACGTGCTCGGCAATGTTGATGGCCAGCGCCGTCTTGCCCATGGACGGGCGCGCCGCCAGCACGATCATGTCGCCCGCCTGGAAGCCCGAGGTCAGGCGATCGAGGTCATAGAAGCCCGTCGGCACTCCCGTGATGTCGTTCGGGTTGTCGGCCATCTCCTGCACGCGGTCCAGCAGCTTGACCACCAGCGAGTCCATGCCCTGGAAGCCCTGCTTCATGCGCGAGCCCTCTTCGCCGATATTGAAGATTTTCTGCTCGGCCTCGTCCAGGATCTTGTCAACCGCGCGGCCCTGGGTATTGAACGCGTTGGTGGCAATTTCGTCACTGGCGCGCACCAGCTTGCGCAGGATGGAGCGCTCGCGCACGATCTCGGCGTAGCGGCGGATGTTGCTGGCGCTGGGCACGTACTGGGCCAGCGAGTTGAGGTAGCTCAGGCCTCCGACTTCCTCGGCCTTGCCCAGGTTTTGCAACTGCTCGTAGACCGTGATCACGTCGGCCGGCCGGGTCGCATTGATCAGGCTCCCCACCGCCGCATAAATCAGCCGGTGCTCATAGCGATAGAAGTCGCCATCGGTCAGCAGGTCGCCAACGCGATCCCAGGCGCCGTTGTCCAGCAGCAAACCACCCAGCACGCTCGACTCCGCCTCGATGGAGTGCGGCGGAATGCGTAACTGGGCAACCTGCCGATCGGCAGGAAGTTCATCGTCAACGGCACCGAAAACAGCAGACATCAGGTGGGATCCCAAGCGAGAGGCATGTTACGTCCACCCTTGGCGAACGTCAAAGCAGGTTGCGCACAAGGCTGTGCAAGGCCGTGTGGATAAGCGGTGACTATGTCTGTAAAACAACGGATGCAAAAAAGAAAAGCCACCCGAAGGCGGCCTTCCCTGGGGCCTGGCGACCGTCAGGCCGACTCGCCGTACACCGTCACGGTGATCTCGACCAGCACGTCGGTGTGCAAGGCCACGCTGACCGTGCTGTCGCCCACCACCTTGATGGGGCCATTGGGCATGCGCACCTGGGCCTTGGCGACCTTGTAGCCTTGCTTGTTCAGCTCTTCGGCGATGTCGAAGTTGGTTACAGAGCCAAACAGGCGGCCGTCCACGCCGGCCTTTTGGGTCAGCTTGACGGCCGTGCCGCTCAGCTTCTCGCCTTGTGCCTGCGATTCGGCCAGTTTGGCGGCGGCGGCCTTTTCGAGCTCGGCGCGTTTGGCTTCGAACTCTTTCTTGGCCGTTTCGGTTGCACGCCGGGCATGGCCGCCCGGAATCAGGAAGTTGCGGGCGTAGCCATCCTTGACCTTGACGATCTCGCCCAGGTTGCCGAGGTTCACCACTTTTTCGAGCAGAATGATTTGCATGCTTGTAGCTCCCTCAGATACGGTGCTGGTCGGTGTACGGCAGCATGGCGAGGAAGCGCGCGCGCTTGATGGCCGTGTTGAGCTGGCGCTGAAAAATGGCACGCGTGCCGGTCAGGCGGGCCGGAATGATCTTGCCGTTCTCGGCAATGAAGTCACGCAGCGTGTCAATGTCCTTGTAGTCGATCTGCTTGACACCGGTCACGGTGAAGCGGCAAAAGCGCTTGCGCTTGAAGAGCAGTGACTGGGTGTGGCGCTTGGGGCGCTTGTCTTTGTTGAAACGTTTTGGTCCGGGCATGATGGACTCCTTGAAAAGGGTTATGAATTCGTTAATCGGACTGAAAATCGAGTACGTGAAGCACGACGTGCCTGCCGCCCCGCGCGTTGGCCAGGAAACCGGTGAAACCCCAGGCGCTGCCAACGGCTTGTTGACAGAGGCGCTCTGCCATCGTGCCAAAGGCCACCGCCTTGATCGTCACTTTGACTTGCCTCGTCTGACCGGCCTCTTCGATGCTGGACTCGTGTTCGAGCTGCATCTCCAGGGCGGGTAATCCGGCGGGCGTGTAGCGCATGGCATTGACCTGCGCGATACAAGCCGTCAAAACAACGTGGTTCACTCCTCGCTCGCGGCAAACACTCAGTGCGTCGCGTGCGCTGCGTACTCCGCCTGTTGAGTTTTACGGGCCTCTTCGCGCTCGACGGTCTTCATCATGGAAGACGGGCCAGTCTCTGCCTTGTCCATCTGCACCGTCAGATGGCGCAGCACGGCATCGTTAAACCGGAACGCGTGTTCCAGCTCGGCCATCACGGGTTGATCGGCTTCGATGTTGACACACAGGTAGTGGGCCTTGGCGAGCTTGTTGATCATGTAGGTCAGCTGACGCCGGCCCCAATCCTCAACGCGATGCACTTTGCCGCCACCGGCGGTAATCATGCCCTTGTAACGCTCCAGCATGGCTGGAACCTGCTCACTTTGATCCGGATGGATCATCAAGATGATTTCATAATGACGCATAAATCTCCTTAAGGGATAAGCCACCCACTGCGTCCGTAGCGGTGTGGCAAGGCAAAGCTTGGTATTGTAAACGATCAGCTCATCACCGGCTCGTGCGCACGCGCGGCCCCGCCCAGCAGACTGATCGCCCAAGTCACCGCCGCCCCCAACGGCACGCCAAATACACCCGCCGAGATGGGCTGGATGCTGAACCACAGGCCATCACCCTCCAATCCGAGCGCAGTGCGCACGGCCGGCAGGTTGATCGCCATGTAGTACAGCGTCAGGCCAAGGCCGGACAACATGCCGGCAATGGCACCCTGACGCGTCGTACGGCGCCAGAAAATTCCGAGGACCATCGCCGGCACGAAGGCCGACGCGGCCAGCGAGAAGGAAGCCGAAACCAGATACAGGATGTCGGCGGATTTCTGCATTGCCACGTACGCCGCCGCCAGCGCCACCAGCAACAGCGCAAACTTGGACAGCATGACACGCTGCATGGCGCTCTTGCGGTCATGGCGATCGCCAAAATAGGTATCGTGCGCGAGCGCATTGCCGATGGTCAGCAGCAGGCCATCTGCCGTCGACAGCGCTGCCGCCAACCCTCCAGCGGCAACAAGACCCGAAACGACGTAAGGCAGGCCGCCGAGCTCCGGCATGGCAAGCACGACCATGTCAGCGCCGAGCCTGAGTTCGCCAAACTGGAGGATATGGTCACCGTTGACATCAGCGGTCGACAGCAGTGCGGGGTCCACCCGGCTCCATTGCGTCATCCACGCCGGCAAAGCATCGAATGGTTGCCCCACCAGATGGCTCATCACTTCGTACTTCACCAACACCGCCAGCGCCGGCACCGTCACATAAAGCAGGGCAATGAACACGAGCGACCATGCGACCGAGGTCCGTGTCTCGGCCACCGAAGGCGTCGTGTAATACCGTGTCAGCAAGTGCGGCAGGCCCGCCGTGCCGACCATCAGGCAGAACATCAGCGCGAGAAAATTCAGGCGTGAAACCTGGAAGGAATGTTTCTGCTGCGGCGTGCCGTCAGGATCGCCGGCAAACGCCTGCGCGTGGGGCGGCAGTCCTCCCAGCGGTCTGGCGCGCGCCAGATTGTCCTGCATGGCCCGGGTCCAGAGCTCGCGGGCCGCGGCGGCGTCGCGCGGCAGCGCCGACAGTTCGCGACTGGCCGTAAAAATCAGCGACGCATCGCGATTCTGGTCGTGCAACAACTGCAGCCTCGCATGCAAGGCTTCGCGCTCACGGTTCAGGGACCCTTGCACATCCTGAAGTTTGCGTTCGTAGACCCGGGCGCGGCGCGCGTATTCGGCCATCACGGCTTTCTCGGCAGGTGACTTGGCTAGCTCGCGCTCCAGCGCCGAGATCTTTTCAAGCTGCTGCCCGTAGACCAGCGGAGCCAGCGGGTTGCCCAACTGCTTGTAAGCCAGCCACGACACGGGGATCAGAAAGGCGAGCAGCAAAACCACGTACTGCGACACCTGGGTCCAGGTTATCGCGCGCATGCCCCCCAGGAACGAGCACACCAGCACACCGCCCAGCCCCAGCAGGAGTCCGATTTCAAACTGCACACCGGTCAGCCGCGATGTAATCACGCCCACACCGTAAATCTGGGCCACCACATAGGTGAACGAGCACAAGACTGCGGCAAAGGCCGCGATCAAGCGGGGCCAGCGGCCACCAAAACGCACGCGGAAATAGTCCGGGACGGTGTAGAGCTCCAGCTTGCGCAGGTGCGGGGCAATCAGCAGACCGACCAGGCAGAACCCTCCCGTCCATCCGAGGATGTAGGCCAGCCCGCCAGGCTGCGTCTCGGTGCCCGAGAAACCCTGCAGGTAGAGGCCGCCCGCCAGACTGATAAAGGACGCGGCACTCATCCAGTCGGCTGCCGTGGCCATGCCGTTGTACATGGCCGGCACATGCCGGCCGGCCACGTAGTATTCATCGGGGTCGGCCGTGCGACAGTAGATGCCGATGGCGGCATAGAGCAGAACGGTTGCCAGCAGGAAGATCGCGCCAATCCACGCCTTTGTTGCGCCGGCCTTTTCGGCCAGTGCCATGACGAGCAAAAAAATGAGGAAACATGCCACGTATGTGGCCAAAATACGACGTAACCGGCGCTTGTAGCCACGGTACCCGGCGGTGTCGGTAACGATGCTCGGCGGGTCGCCGCCCTGGCGGTTTCGTACCCATGCGTAGCCGGCCAAGATGACAATGAAAACCAGCACGGCACCTTGCGCGCAGTACCAGAAGTTGACAGGCCAGCCAGCTACCACGGCTCGCAGGTCGCGCGCGAAAAATACGATACCAAACGACGCCACGCCCCAAAGCAGCAGAAAGGCGATTCGCATGCCACCCAGACCCGGGGCGACAAGTCCCGGTTGACTTGGTGGAGTGTGGTTCAGCATGCGCCTGCGATCATGCCAGTCGCGCCGGCTGGACCGTCTGGGGGCTTGCTACGAGCCAGCGAGCTGCTTCCAGGTGGCGATCACGCTGTCCGGATTGAGCGAGATCGACGTGATGCCTTGATCGACCAGCCAGCGGGCCAGGTCGGGGTGGTCGCTGGGCCCCTGACCGCAAATCCCGACGTACTTGCCCTGCGCCTTGCAGGCTGCGATCGCGCGCCCGATCAGCGCACTGACGGCCGGATCGCGTTCATCAAAGTCTGCCGCCAGCAACTCCAGTCCAGAGTCCCGATCCAGCCCCAGCGTGAGTTGGGTCAGGTCGTTCGAGCCGATCGAGAAACCATCAAAATATTGGAGGAACTCTTCGGCAAGAACAGCGTTGCTGGGCACCTCGCACATCATGATCACCTTGAGGGCGGCCTCTCCCGATTCACCGCGCTTGAGCCCCTGCTCGGCCAGCAGCGTCGTCACTTTTTTGGCCTGACCCAAGGTGCGTACAAACGGCACCATGACCTGCACGTTGGTCAGGCCCATGTCGTTGCGCACGCGTTTGAGCGCCTCACACTCCATCGCAAAAGCCTCCCGGAACTCTTCACTGATGTAGCGCGCCGCACCACGAAAACCCAGCATGGGGTTTTCCTCTTCGGGCTCATAGCGCGAGCCACCGATCAATTTGCGGTACTCGTTGCTCTTGAAATCGGACAGACGAACGATCACCGGCTTGGGCCAGAACGCTGCCGCGATCGTGGCCACGCCCTCCGCCACCTTATCCACGTAAAAGGCCCGGGGGGAGGCGTGGCCACGCGCCACCGACTCCACTGCCTTTTTCAGATCAGTGTCCACATTCGGATAATCCAGGATCGCCTTGGGATGAACGCCGATATTGTTGTTGATGATGAATTCGAGGCGCGCCAGCCCCACACCGTGATTGGGCAACTGGCAGAAGTCGAACGCGAGCTGCGGGTTACCCACGTTCATCGTGATCTTGGTCTTGATTTCGGGCATGGCACCGCGCTGCACCTCGGTGACCTCGGTTTCGAGCAGGCCGTCATAGATGAATCCGGTATCGCCCTCAGCACAACTGACGGTCACCAGGGTACCGTCCTTGAGCAGGTCGGTGGCATCGCCGCAGCCCACGACAGCCGGAATCCCCAATTCGCGCGCAATGATGGCGGCGTGGCAGGTGCGTCCGCCACGATTCGTCACGATAGCGCTGGCGCGCTTCATCACGGGCTCCCAGTTAGGGTCAGTCATGTCGGTCACCAGCACGTCACCGGCCTGCACCTGGTCCATCTCGCCGATACCCTGCACCAGCCGGACCCGGCCGGTGCCGATTTTCTGGCCAATGGCACGGCCCTCGGCCAGGACAGTACGGCCGGCCGCCCCATGCTGCCCCTTGAGCTTGTAGCGCAGCTCGGCCTTGTCCCCGTGCTGGCTTTTCACGGTCTCGGGCCGCGCTTGCAAGATATAGAGTTGGCCGTCCGTGCCGTCCTTGCCCCATTCGATGTCCATGGCGCATCCATAGTGCTGCTCGATCACCAGCGCGTACCGGGCCAGTTGCTGCACCTCGGCGTCTAGTAGGGAATAGCGGTTGCGCTGTTCGGCAGGCACGTCGATGGTCTTGACCAATCTGCCACTGGCGCGTCTTTCCTCATCGCTGCCAAACACCATCTGGATCAGTTTGGAGCCCAGACTGCGGCGGATCACGGCTTGCTTGCCGGTTCGCAGCATCGGTTTGTGCACATAGAACTCGTCCGGATTCACTGCACCCTGCACCACGGTCTCTCCCAGGCCATAGCTGGAGGTGATGAACACGACGTCTTCAAAGCCCGACTCGGTATCAAGGGTGAACATCACACCGGCCGCACCCAGATCCGAGCGCACCATGCGCTGCACACCGGCGGAAAGCGCCACGTCGGCATGCGCGAACCCCTTGTGCACGCGATAGCTGATGGCACGGTCGTTGTAGAGCGACGCGAACACCTCGCGCATCTTGTGCAGCACGGCGTCGATACCGACCACGTTGAGGAAGGTTTCCTGCTGTCCGGCAAAGGAAGCGTCGGGCAGGTCTTCGGCGGTGGCCGACGAGCGCACCGCGAACGAAGCGGACGGGTTGCCGGCGCTCAGGCGCGCGAACGCATCGCGGATGGCCTTTTCAAGGTCAGCAGGGAAAGGCTGGGCCTCGATCATGGCGCGAATGCTGGCGCCAGCAGCGGCCAGCGCCCGGACGTCCTCCGTATCCAGTGTAGCGAGCCGATCGCTGATGCGTTGGGCCAGCCCGTCAAACTGAAGAAACTCGCGAAACGCGTGTGCGGTGGTGGCAAAACCGGTGGGAACACGCACGCCGGTGGGCAATTGCGAGATCATCTCGCCGAGGCTGGCGTTTTTGCCGCCCACCGCCTCGACGTCGGTCATTCTCAGGTTTTCAAACGGTACGACCAAGGCGGTCTTATCGAAAAGTGCAGACATGGGAAGGCTCCAGAAGTTAAAACCGGGTCTGCGTGCGGCCCGGCGCGAACATGCAACCCGGCTGCACTCATGCGAACGGCGCGACTTTGCTTTTCTGGGAATGGGTCAGTGCGGCGCATGGGAGAATTCATACAAGTGGCGTAATTGTAGGCGCCAGTTTGCCGCATCAAGGCCCTTCGCCATCGCCATCGCCAACATTGAAAGCTCACGATCCGTGTCGACCATGCCCACCCGCACCGTTTTTTTCGTCTCTGACGGGACTGGTATCACGGCCGAAACCTTCGGCAATGCCATCCTGGCGCAGTTCGAGATGAAGCCGCGGCACGTGCGCCTGCCCTTTACCGACACCGTGGACAAGGCGCACCAAGCGGTACGCCAGATCAGCCACACGGCGGAGGTCGAAGGCAAAAAACCCATCGTGTTCACGACGCTGGTGAGCAAGGAAGTGCTCAACGTGATCCAGCAGGGCTGCGAAGGCATGTTGCTGGACATGTTCGGCACCTTTGTGCGCCCGCTGGAGCTGGAGCTCGGTCTCAAATCCAACCATCGCATTGGTCGTTTCAGCGACGTCAGCCAAAGCAAGGCCTACCACGACCGCATCGACGCCATCAACTTCAGCCTGGCGCACGACGATGGGCAGTCGAACCGCGACCTGGAACAGTCGGACATCATCCTGGTCGGCGTGAGCCGCAGCGGCAAGACGCCGACATCGCTGTACCTGTCAATGCAGTATGGACTCAAGGCGTCGAACTACCCGTTGATCCCGGAAGACTTCGAGCGCCGCCAGCTGCCACCCGCACTGGTGCCGCACCGCAAGAAGATCTTCGGCCTGAGCATCCAACCCGAACGCTTGAGCGAGATCCGCAACGAGCGCCGCCCGAATTCGCGCTACGCCTCGATCGAGAACTGCCGCATGGAGGTCAGCGAAGCCGAAGCCATGATGCGGCGCGCGGGCATCCGCTGGCTCTCCACGACGACCAAGTCGATCGAAGAAATCGCCACCACCATCCTGCAGGAACTCCAGCCGGAGCGGCTGGAGTATTAAAAACCCGGGGCGCTCATCACAGGCTCGAAGCTAAAGGCCTATTCTCTCGGCCGCTCGGCCGCTCGGTCGCCCGGCCGCTATGCGCCCTGTGCTGAGAATCGAATAAATTCAGCACTTGTCAACGCAAATGCAACTCGTTATCATTAGCAGGCGCAATCTAACTCCCCTTTCCGACCATAAGCCGCTCAAGGCCGTCTGATTCGGATTCTTTTCAGCCAAAGCGCCCGCTCGGGGTCGCTTCCAGCCATCAATTCAATAGCAACAACAGGCCATTCCTCTTCATGCAAAAAAAATTCAAACTGATCCCACTGTGCGCAGCGCTGACCCTCCTGGGCCTGCATGGCGCGGCTTTCGCCCAGGCCGCCACCCAAGACACTCTGCTGCAAAAGCTGGAGCAAATGAGCGCCGAGATCGACAAGCTCAAGGCCGAGGTGACGCAGCTCAAGTCGGCGCAGAACAAAACCGAGGCCACAGCCCAGCAAGCCAGCCAGACCGCTGCGCAAGCCCAGAGCGCAGCCGCCAGCGTGGCCGGCACCGGCATGAGCGCGCCGCACGCGCCGGCCACCGTGCTGACCAGTTACGGCGAGATCAATTACAACCACCCGACGAAAAATGCGTCGGCGACCCAGGCCGACCTGCGGCGTGCCGTCATCGGTCTCCAGCATCGCTTTGACGACAAGACCAAGTTCGTCGGCGAGTTCGAGTGGGAGCATGCCGTAACCTCGGCCGGCGACCACGGCGAGGCCGCTGTGGAGCAGGCCTACGTCGAGCACCAACTGCACCCCGCACTGGCGGTACGCGGCGGGCTGTTCCTGGTGCCCATGGGCCTGCTCAACGAAAACCACGAGCCCACCGCCTACTACGGCGTGGAGCGCAATTTTGTCGAGACCGCCATCATTCCCAGCACCTGGCGCGAAGGCGGCGCCATGCTGATCGGCACCACCGAGCAGGGCCTGACCTGGAAGGCCGGCGTGTCGACTGGCTTCAACATCAGTAAGTGGGATCCCACCTCCACCGACGGCAAGCAGTCGCCGCTGGGCAGCGTGCACCAGGAACTGCAACTGGCCAAGGCGCGCAACCTGAGCGTGTTCGGCGCGCTCGACTGGCGCGGCGTGCCGGGCGTGCTGGTCGGCGCCGGACTGTTCACCGGCAAGGCCGGCCAGGGCCTGACCGCCAGCAACCCGACCGTGACCGTGTGGGACCTGCACACGCGCTGGACGCCGGGCAAGTGGGACCTGGCCGCCGTCTACGCCAGCGGCTCGATCAGCGGCACCGGGCCGCTCAATGCGGCCTTTGCGGCGACCGACCCGACCCCGATTCCCGCGAAGTTCGATGGCATGTACGTGCAGGCCGCCTACACGCTGTGGAGCAGCGGCGACTACCAGCTCAAGCCGTTTGCGCGCTACGAGCGCTTCAATACCGCCAAGGCCTTTGCCGCCTTCCCCATCGGGCTGGAGCGTTCGGCCGACCCCTATGAGCGGGTCGCCACGGTCGGGGCCAACTTCTACCTGTCGCCCTCGGTGGTCATCAAGGCCGACTACCAGCGCTTCTCGGTGAACAGCCTGAACAACCGCTTCAACCTCGGCCTGGGTTGGTCATTCTGATGGAAAAATGCGCTTCAGCCCTTGTCCCACGTACACTGGGTGCTGCGGTTTTAATAGCTGGCCTGGGCGCCCACGGGTCCGCCTTCGCGGTCGACTACCTGACGGCAGCGCAGGCGCGGCAGCTCCTGTTCCCGTCCGCCGCACAGTGGCAGGACAAGGACTACACGCTCAGCGCCGAGCAGTTGCAGGCCGTGGCCCGCGCCGGCCATGTGGCGGCGCGCTCGGCCGGCTGGCGCCTGACTCATGCCTTCGACGCCCAGCACAAATACCTGGGCAGCGTGGTGGTCGACCAGGTGCTGGGCAAGTTCGAGCTCATCAGCTACGCCGTGGGGGTAGACGCCGGCGGTGCGATTGTCGGGGTGGAGGTGCTGAGCTACCGCGAGAGCCACGGCTCGGAAATCCGGCTGCCGGCGTGGCGCCACCAGTTCACCGGCAAAACCGTGGCGCAGCCGATCAAGACCGGTGACGACATCGCGCTGATCAGCGGCGCCACGCTGTCGTGCACCCATGTGACCGACGGCGTGCGACGCATCGTGGCAATGCTAGCGGTGTTGCGCGAGGGCGGCTTGCTGCCCGCCTGAGCCACAGCGTCAGATTCCATGCTGCGCCGCGCCAAACCTCTGCTGGGCACCCTGGTCGAAGTGGCCTGCGAGGCCGCGGATGAGGGCGCCGCCCTGCAGGCCAGCCAGGCTGCCTTTGCGGCCGTCCTGCAGGTGCACCGTTGCATGAGCCGACACGAGCCCGGCAGCGATCTGGGCCGGCTGAATGCGGCCGCGCCCGGCACTTGGCTTGCCATCGACGCGCAGACCGTCGCCGTGCTGGCGTTCGCCCTGACGCTGAGCCGCCAGACCGGTGGCGTGTTCGACGTCTGCGCGAGCAGCAGCGCGCAGGGCAGCTGGCGCGACCTGGAGCTCGATGGCGGGAACCGGCGCGTTCGCAGGCACGCGCCGGTGCAGGCCGACCTGGGCGGCATCGCCAAGGGCCACGCGGTGGACCAGGCCGTGGCCGCCCTGTGCGCCGCCGGGGCCGCTTGCGGTTGGGTCAATGCAGGCGGCGACATGCGCGTGTTCGGCGCACTGGTCCTGCCGCTGCGGGTGCGGGCACCGTGGGATCTTGCGCAGACCCTGCCCTGCACTCACCTGCGCAACCAGGCCGCCGCAACCTCGGCCTCGTACCTGCTCGAAGCCCCCGCGCTGCGCCATGGCATTACAAAAAAACCGGTGGATGCCAGCACCAGTTGGACTGTCGTTGCTCCTAAATGCATAGCTGCCGATGCGCTCACGAAACTCGTGGCAGCCAGTGGCGACACACGGCATCCGGTACTGGCGCGGCACGGCGCCCGCGCGTGGGTCTACCATGACGGTCCGACACGCGCGGCCGCCTGAGCCCGCCCCCCGCCCGATCACCGCCTTGTTCCATGCGCCATCCCCGTCCCCATCGTCACCCGCCCCACGGGCCCATTCTGCTGCCGCGCTGGCAGCGCTGGCTGGTCTGGGGCTCGATGGGGCTGCTGACGATCAGTGGGCTGGCCTGGCTTGGCCTGCAATGGGCTGGCCCGCCCAGCGGCGACGAATTGCCCAGCGGCACCAGCGGCCAGCTCTGGTGCATCCGCGTGCATGCGGCGGCGGCCCTGCTGGCCTTGCTGGCGCTGGGCAGCCTGCTGCCGCTGCACATGCGCACGGCCTGGCGCGCGCGCCGCAACCGGGCCAGCGGTGTGCTCAACCTGGTCACGCTGGCACTGCTGGTGATCACCGGCTATGCACTCTGGTACGCCAGCGAAGGCGCTTTTCGGCAGGGCTCGGCCTGGCTGCACTGGGGCCTGGGCTGCGCCGTGCCGCTGGCCTTGCTGGTGCATGTGCTGTGGGGGCGCCACGCACGCTGACCTCGTGCTGCGCGAACTGCAAACACCTATCGAACGCATCCGCTACCAGCCTGCTGCCCGATGCACATGGGTTGTGCAAGTGCCGTCGGCGCAGCACAATGCATCTCATCACCTGTTCCACAACCGTCACTGGAGAATCCCATGAAGGGCGACGCGAAAGTCATTGAATACTTGCAGGCGCAGCTCAAGAACGAACTCACCGCGATCAACCAGTACTTCGTGCACTACCGCATGCTCAAGCACTGGGGGCTGGACAAGCTGGCGCAGAAGGAGCATGAGGAATCCATGGGCGAGATGAAGCACGCCGACCGGTTGATGGACCGCATCTTCGTGCTCGACGGCCTGCCCAACCTGCAGGACCTGGCCAAGCTGCTGGTGGGCGAGGACGTTCCTGAAATCCTCAACTGCGACCTGCAATCCGAACAGGGCGCGCAGACCACGGTAAAGGCCGGCATGGCGTACTGTGAAAGCGTGCACGACTACGTCTCGCGCGACCTGCTGCAGGACATTCTGAGCGACACCGAAGAGCACATCGATTTCCTTGAAACCCAGATCGAGTTGCTCGGCAAGGTGGGACTGCAAAACTACCTGCAGTCCCAAATCGGCCAGCCCGGTTGAGG
>SCRR01000243.1 GCA_004322085.1 Burkholderiaceae bacterium | reverse complement strand
GGCGCAGGGCGTGCAGGGGCTGGTAGTGGCCGCCACCGGCAATGGCACGCTGCACCACGATCTGGAGGCTGCGCTGCTCGTGGCTCAGGGCGCTGGTGTCAAGGTCGTGCGGGCCAGTCGCTGCCCCAACGGCCGGGTGCTCGGGCAGCCTGGCGACGCCATGGCTGATTCGCGGGGCCTGTCCGCGGTGAAGGCGCGCATTGCGCTGATGCTGGCGCTGATGCCGGCTTGATCCGTCAGCTCGCCAGCGCAGCCAACGCCCGCGCCGTGATGTCTTCCACGCTGCCGGTGCCGCTGATGGCGCGGTACTTGGGGGCGCCAGCCGGATCGGTCCTGGCCCAGCCGGCGTAATAGTCAACCAGCGGACGAGTCTGGGCACTGTAAACCTCGAGCCGCCTCTTGACGGTCTCTTCCTTGTCGTCCTCGCGCTGGATCAAGGGTTCGCCCGTCACGTCGTCCTTGCCAGGCACCTTGGGTGGGTTGAACTTGACGTGATAGGTGCGCCCCGAGGCCGGGTGCGAGCGGCGCCCGCTCATGCGCTCGACGATGGCTTCAAATGGCACATCGATCTCGAGCACGTAGTCGAGCTTGACGTCCGCCGCCTTCATCGCATCGGCCTGGGGGATGGTGCGCGGAAAGCCGTCGAACAGGAAACCCTTGGCGCAGTCGCGCTGGGCGATGCGCTCCTGAACCAGTCCGATGATGATGTCGTCGCTGACCAGGGCGCCCGATTCCATCACGGTCTTGGCCTGCAGGCCCAGCGGCGTGCCGGCCTTGACCGCGGCACGCAGCATGTCGCCTGTGGAGATTTGCGGAATGCCGTATTTCTGGCAGATGAAGGTGGCCTGCGTGCCCTTGCCCGCGCCCGGGGCGCCCAACAGAATTAGTCTCATGAATCTCCTCGCATTTGGTAATCCCAGGCGGCGTCGCTGGGGGGCTGGAACCTGCGCGGGGCCCCGCGACGCTTCGTTGACAACAAGAATAGCACGCACGAGGCGTGGCGGGCTCGCCTGGGGTGATGCGTTCGCCGCCGTTTGTCGTCAGGCGGCAAAGAGCCGGCGCACGCGCTCCAGATCCTCTGGGGTGTCGATACCGGGGCCAGGGGCGTGCTGCGTCACATGCACGGCAATGCGGTAGCCGTGCCATAGCGCGCGCAACTGCTCCAGCGCCTCGGCGCCCTCAATGGGCGCTGGCGCCAGCTGGGGGAACCCGCGCAGGAAACCGGCGCGATAGCCGTAGATGCCGATATGCCGCAGTGGCACTACCTGCGGCAGCTGGGCGACCCCTTGCGCGGCGCCATCGCGCCACCACGGAATCGGTGCACGACTGAAATACAGCGCCAGGCCCTGCCGGTCCAGCACGACCTTGACCACGTTCGGATTGACGTAATCCGCCAGCGTGTCGATCGCATGCGCGGCCGTGCTCATGGCGGCCTCGGGGCGCTGGCGCAGCAGCTCGGCCACGGCGTCAATCAGCGACGGTTCGATCAGGGGCTCATCGCCCTGCACATTGACCACGACGTCCTGGTCCTGCAGCCCCAGCAGATCGCAGGCCTCGGCCAGCCGGTCACTGCCCGAGGGGTGGTCGGTTCGCGTCAGCACCGCCTGCACGCCATGGGCCGTGCAAGCATTGACAATCTCGGCGCTGTCGGCCGCCACCACGACGCGCACGGACGGCGCTCCACCGACGGCAGATTGGCCCGACAGCAGGGCGCGCTGGGCGACGCGCACCACCATCGGCACGCCGCCCAGGTCGGCCAGTGGCTTGTTCGGCAGCCGGGTCGAGGCCAGCCGGGCTGGTATGAGAACGGTAAAGCTCATGCTTGCATCTCCCGCCTCATTCGACCAACGGTGTGCGAGCCGGCAGTTTCTCCAGTTCCTCGTCGCTCAGGGTGCGCGCCTCGTTCTCCAGCAGGACCGGAATGCCGTCGCGCACCGGGTAGGCCAGCCGGGCACTGCGCGAGATCAGCTCGTGATGTTTGCGGTCATAGTCGAGCGGACCCTTGGTCACGGGGCAAACCAGCAATTCGAGAAGTTTGATATCCATGCGCGGGTGTTTCAGGTGCTTGTATCGACTGATGATAGCTTCGCATCGAGCAGCGTATCGATCGCCGTGAGGAAGGCCGCCTCGGGCTCAAATTGCAACGGTACGGCCAGTGCATCGGGACGGCCGCGCCACAGCTTGAGTGCGTCTTTTTCGGTGCAAATCAAGGTACAGCCCTTGTCAGGTATTGGAGTCAAGCTATCGAAAGAATAGTGATCCGGCAACGCGATGGTCTGGGCCAATGTCAGGCCCTGTTGGCGCAGCATGTTGAAAAATGCCTCGGGCCGTGCGATGGCCGCAACGGCCGCCACCGGGCGGCCCCGCAATTGCGCCAGCGCCAGTCTTGTTCCGTCCCGCCGTACGGCGAATTGCGCAAGGCCGCGGTGCGCCGTGTAGCCGGCAAAGGCGGGATGCAAGCCGCTGTGCAGCACCAGATCGACCGGGCGCGGCCAGGGCTCGCGCAGCGGACCCGCGGGCAGCAGGAAACCGTTGCCGGCACCTCGGTCGTCGAACACGCAAATCTCGATGTCGCGCTGCAGCGCGTAATGCTGCAGCCCGTCGTCGCTCACGATGACCTGGGTCGTGGGGTGCGCGGTGAGCAGCGCGCGGGCCGCTTCAAGGCGCCGGGGCGCTACAAAGACAGGAGCACCCGTGGTACGCCGGATCAAGGCGGGCTCGTCACCGACCTCCGACACCGGGCTGTCGCCCTGGACCGCGCGGCAATCGCTGGTGCGCCGCCCGTAACCACGCGACACGACGCCGACGACGAGTCCGCGCGACTGCCAATGCTGCACCAGCGCGATCACGACGGGCGTCTTGCCGGCGCCGCCCGCCACCACGTTGCCCACCACCACGACCACCGGCAGCCGCGCACCGACACGCTGGGCCTTGAACACGCCGGCGCGATACAGGGCGCGGCGCGCCGCGCTCAAGCCGGCAAAAGCCATCGACGCCGGCCACAGCAACCGGGCCAGCGCGCCACGCCGCGTCCAGGCACGCAACAAGGCGTCGCGCATCGCGCTACTTGATACCCGCCTTCGCCGAGGACTGGGTGGCAAAGGTGATCTGGTTCAGCCCGCTGCGCCGCGCCGCCTCCATCACGGTGATGACCGACTGGTGCGTCGCGCTGGCATCGGCGCTGATGATGACGACGGTGTCCTTGCCGGCTTGCGCCGCCTCGGTCAGGGCCGCCGCCATGGCCTCCACGCTACGACCCGCGATCGGTGTCTTGCCCACCATGTAGCGTCCGTCGGCGCTGACGGCCACGATGACTTCCTTCTTGTAGTCGCGCTGCGCCTCGGTGTCGGCCACCGGCAGTTTGAGCTGCATCTCGGTGAACTTGCTGTAGGTGGTGGTGAGCATCAGGAAGATCAGGATCACCAGCAGCACGTCGATGAACGGAATCAGGTTGATCTCGGGCTCGTCCCGCAGTTTGGGCCGGAAGTTCACGATGGGCCCTTCAGCGACGCAAGGTTGCCAGGTGCCGCACAAAGCGCTCGGAGGCGAGCTCCAGCGTCAGCAGGTACTCGTCAACGCGGCCGCGAAAGTAGCGCCAGAAAATCAGCGACGGAATCGCGATGATCAAGCCGAAAGCCGTGTTGTACAGCGCCACCGAGATCCCGTGCGCCAGTTGCGCAGGATTGCCCACGCCTGCGGCGCCACCGATAGCCGAGCCCAGGCCACCGGGCGCCTGCGAGCCGAAAATCTCGATCATCCCGACGACCGTGCCAAACAGGCCCATCAGCGGGGCTGCCGACGCGATGGTGGCGAGCGCACTCAGGTACTTTTCCAGCTGGTGCGCGACGCTGCGCCCGGCACCTTCCATCGTGGCTCGCAGGTCAGCTTCGCTGCAGCGCGGGTTGACGTTGAGCGCGCGCAGACCGCTGGCCAAGATTTCACCCAGCGCCGAGTTCTGCTCCAACTGTGTCACGACATCAGGCGTCGGCACGGCGCCGCGCGAGACCGCGATCGCTTCATCAAGCAGCCGGGGCGGGGCGATTTTCGCTGCTTGCAGGCTGGTAAAACGTTCGATGACAAGGGCCAGAGCCACGATGGACGCGAAAACGAGCGGCCAGATGGGCCAGCCTGCGGCTTGTATGATGGACAGCAAAGGGAGTCTCCGCTCTGGAATGGGGCGCCGGCGAGGCGCATCGAAAGTACGTGGGTGCGGGTTGGGATTATGTCTCACCGCTCCGCGATTTTGGAGAAACCGGCGATGGTGAACACTCTGCGCGGGGTCGTGTGCCATTGCGGCTTGTGGACATTGGTTCGGGCCTGGCTGGCCGGCACGCTGCTGGTCTTGGCAGGCACCGGCGTTGCCGGTGGTGTCGAAGCACTCAGCCCCTCCGGGTTGCGCACCAAGTACGCTGCTCTGGGCCCCCAGTTGGTCAGCAATCAGTTTGGCGGGCCACTGTACCTGGACTCGAACGAGACCCCCAGGCAAAGCGAGGGTGACCTCTACGCCGCGATCGACTACCCGTTTGCCACGGTCAGCACGGCGCTGGACAGCGCTGGTCATTGGTGCGACGTGATGATCCTGCACCTGAACACCAAATACTGCCGCGCCAGCACCGTGGGCGGGGCAACTGATCTGGACCTGCGAATCGGCAAGAAGCTCGACCAGCCGCTGTCCACTGCGACTCGACTCCTGTTTTCCTACCACGCTGTGGCGGCGACGCCGCAGTATCTCGACGTCGAGCTCAGCGCGCCGTCCGGGCCTTTCGGTACGAGCAACTACCG
>SCRR01000018.1 GCA_004322085.1 Burkholderiaceae bacterium | reverse complement strand
TGCTGACCACGCTGCACCGCGAAGGCCAGGCGCGCGCGCTGGTGATCTCCAGCACGGGCAAGCATTTTTCGGCCGGCATGGCGCTGGAGACCTTCGGCGGCGCGATCCAGATGGACGACCGCAGCGCCGAGGGGCGCGCCGCCATCTTCGACCTGCTGGCCGACATGCAGGCCACCTTCACCAAACTGGAGACGCTGCGCATCCCCGTGATCGCCGCGATCCAGGGCGGCTGCATCGGCGGCGCAGTCGACATGGTGACCGCCTGCTGCATCCGCTACGCGACGGCGGACGCCTTCTTCTGCATCCAGGAAATCAACATCGGCATGGTGGCCGACGTGGGCACGCTGCAGCGCCTGCCCAAGCTGATACCGCTGGGCGTGGTGAAGGAGCTGGCCTACACCGGACGACGCCTGAGCGCGGCCCGGGCACTGGGCTATGGACTGGTCAACGAGGTGTTCGACACCCAGGACGCGATGTTGGCCGCCGCGCTGCAGTGCGCGACGGAGATCGCCGCCAAGCCGCCGGTTGCCATCTGGGGCACTAAGCAGGTCATCCACTACAGCCGTGACCATTCGGTCGACGATGCGCTCAAACAAATGGGCTGGGTGCAGGGCGCGATCTGGAGCAACGACCATGTGCGCGAGGCTGTTGCTGCGATGAAGGGCAAGCGCACGGGCGAGTTCCCGGCCCTGTCCGCGCTGCAGTCGTTCAAGGAAATCGGTCAGTAGCCTTCGGCGTTCTGATTCGAGGCGTAGCGCGTGCGTTTTTCGGAGGCGAAGTCAAGGAACAGCGACGTGAGGAACTCCATCTAATGAGTCGTAAAAGGAGAATCATCATGAACGCATCTCAACTTCTCATCGCTGGTGTTTTTGCCTCCATGGCCGCCGTTGGCGCCCAGGCCGGTGAGGCCAGTCCAACCTCCGCGCACGTGTTCCACTCCACCGTCCCGGCGGCGCAAGTGCGGGCCGGGGCCGTGGCCGCTGCCCACAATCCGCAAAGTGGTGAGGCGGGCATCAGCTACGCCCGCGCGACGCCTGTGCTCCATTCCGATTTGACTCGCGCCGCGGTGCGCGCACAAGCGCTCATCGCACAGCGTTCGGGCACGATCGCGCATGGCGAAGCCATGTGACGTGAGCCGGCCTGGCGCGCCCCGGGGCCGCACGCATCCGTTGGCCAAACCATTCTGGCGTTGCAGAGAGGCGGCGCCCTGGAGGCTTATCAGGGCCGCGCCCTGGCGGCGTCCGGTAGAGGGCACAGACGGCGTGGTGATCCACGATTTTGAGCTCAAGGCTGGCTAGACCAGAGGCCACTGAACCCGTCGCACGACCCTATGGCCAGATATTCATAAAATACGTAAAATGGCCATATTGGTCATTTTGGGAGCCCGTACGATGAACGCCATCACTTCCCGTCCAGAGGCGCTACAGCGCCTGGCCCGCGACTTTGCCTCGGTTTCCGCCACCCACCTCGTCGCCGGCATGCAGAAGGTCACAAGCACGGTGATGGCCAACGGCGCGGTCGTGATCACCCGCCACGATCAGCCCGCGATGGTTTTGATGTCGGTCGACCGCTACCTCAAGCTCGAACAGGCGGCCGAACCCAACCTCGATGAACTCACGCGCCAGTTCGACGACATGCTGGCCCGGATGCAGGGTGCGCGGGCGGCGCAGGGCATGGCGGACGCCTTTGCCATGACGCCGCGGGAACTGGGTGAAGCCGCGCTGGCTGCGGTGCGTCCGGCGCGCACGGCCGGCGCCCGCAAGACCCGGTAGTGCCGGCGC
>SCRR01000430.1 GCA_004322085.1 Burkholderiaceae bacterium | reverse complement strand
GGGTTCGGGTTGCCAAGTTCGTTGGTGAGATGACGCGCCTCATCGGAACCGTAGACAAGGTAATCGCTACGCACGTCGAGGCCTTCGAGGCGATCGCTGACGTACGCCGCGCCCGCGCGCGCGAACAGCTCGCGCGGGGTTGCCCAGTACGGCGAGCCACGCTGTTCGTCGAGCTTCTTGGCATCCTTGAGGAACTGTGTGTCGCGGGCGTTCGCGTGCGAGAAGCCTTGCGGCATCGGCATGTTGAGATCCCGCAAGGCATCGACCGTCGCGCTCGCCGCCATGTTCGCGACCAGGAACGACACGTTGGCGCGGATCTGCGACTTGTACTGGGAGAACACCTTCTTCTCTGGATGCCGGTCTTTCAGGTGCTCCATCAAGCTGTCGACCTGCTCCCGCACCCTGTTTGCAGTGATCGCGCCGTACCCGTAGGCATCCAGTCCCGTCTTGGCGAAGTCCGGATCGTTGCGATGCTGGTGGACCACATTGTGGGCGATGTCGTAGAACTTCTCGCGCAGCGCATCCGCCTCGATCTTCACCAGATCGGCCAGAGCTTCGCGGGGAGCTTGTGGCGACGACGCCCAGCCGGCGATGTTGCTCACCGTCTTGTCGATGTTCGTCGACGTCGCTGCGTCCAGCTCGTCCATCGTCATGCCCTGGCGCACCAGGCCCTGCTTCACCGGCACCATCGCCGCACCGAACGTACCGACCCGATGGCTCAGGTCGCTGGCAAAGCTCTTGCCGTCTCCCATGTGCCAGTCCAGCCCATGGAACCACTCATGCGCCAGAGTGCCCGCACCTTTCATGCGCGTGAGGTTGATGACCTCGCGCGCCCCTTCGAAATGTGCAAGCGCGGCGCCCTTGCCGCCGGTGCCGCGTGCGCCGAAGGCCACGGCGAGCCTGCCACCAAACGAGAGCGCCTTCGGCGGCAGGTCCAGCGCCTGCGACAGATCCATCAGACTGTCGTAGGCCATATTGACCGTCTGCTGCCGCTCGTCCTGCGGCAGCCAGTTGCCGAACTCCACACCCCGGAACCCGAACTGTGCCAGGAGGTCTTCCGCGGCGACATCGCGGCCGTGACGCCAGTCCTGGCCCTCGCGCACCACCTTGTCCAGGTGCGGGCGATGCAGCTCTTCGTTCTGTTTCGCCTTCGTGTCGCGCTGCGCCTTCTCTTCCGGCGTCAGCGACTTGCCGCCACGGATCAGGTGGCTCCAACTTCCTTCGGATTCGTCCTCCACCGATCCCACGTACTTGCGAATCGCGCGGCTCACCGCGCTGGGGAGGGGCGCGCCGTAGCCGTAGCGGTCGATCCCTCCTTCGTAGATGGAGTTGGCCGCCTTCCGGCCCCATTGGAACTGAACCGGGGTGGACCAGACCTTGAAGCTTCGTGACTCATTGGGCCGATCCAGCCCGGCTTCGTACAGCGCCGCCAGGGCCGTCCGGAAGTCGGCCAGCGTCTTCACGTCGGCCAGGTGATCGCGCGCCAGGCCGATGGCCTGGATGTACAGCGCGTCCGTGTCGCCGCTGCGCCCGCGATCGGGGCTGGTGGACAAGGTGTCTTTCAGCACCTTGATGGCCATCGCTGCTTGCGCGGTGACGCCGCTCTCGCGCATCGCCTCGTAATCGAGCGGTGCCCACACGTTGCCCTTGTTGACCAGCGTGTCGCGCTCACCCTGGGTCATGATCTCCAGATCGTCGACCGTCATCGCCCGCTTCGCGTAATCCTTGCGTGCACCACCGATTTTTTCGCCCACATCCTCGATACGGCTGCGCTCGATCGCGTCCGTATCCACCGTGGGGTCAGCCCCACGCATCTGCTCGGCCGCCTCCTTCAGCGACTGACGCGCCATGCTGATCGTCTGCTCGGCCAGGATGCCGTGCCCATGCTCGATCAGCCCTGTCAGCGTTTGGCGCAAAGCCGTCATCGCCTCTTCGGGCATGTTCGTGAAGCGCTGGATCGTATGGGCCAGCTCGCGGGCGAATTGCGCATCCATCTCCGCCAGCGGCAGCGCCTTGTACTCCCCACTTTTGTCGCTGCCGGGCACCATCAGCGTGGACGACATGCCGTACAGCTTCGCGTGGGCGTAGCTCACAGCGGCGATCTTCTCCACCGCTTCGTTGATGGACCGCCAGAGTGTGTCCACGTACGGTCGCTGGGCTTCACCCGACGCCTGGACCTGCTGCGTCCGCATGAAGTCATCGAACTCAGCGAGAGATACTGCCACCAGCTGATCTTCGGCGAAGGTCTTCAGAACGTCCAAGCTGGTGATCTCTAACGCATCACCGTCGGACTGCTCATGCATACCGTAGATGCGG
>SCRR01000242.1 GCA_004322085.1 Burkholderiaceae bacterium | reverse complement strand
CAGATCGACCACATCGAGGTGCTGCGCGGCCCGGCTGCCGCAGTCTATGGCTCGGATGCCATCGGCGGCGTGATCCAGCTGTTCACGCGCAAGGGCGAGGGCAAGGCGGCGCCGTATGTGGGTATCGGCTACGGCACCTACAACACGCGCAAGGTGGAGGCCGGCGTCAGTGGCGCGGCTGGTGAGGGTGGCGCCTTCGACTACTCGCTGGGCATCGCGCATGAGGAGAGCGACGGCTTCGACTCGCGAACCGGTGTCAGCCACAACCCGGACCTGGACGGCTTCCGCTCCACGTCGGCGCACGCCAGGCTGGGATTTCAAATCAACCGGACCCAGCGCCTGGATGCCACCTTGCTGGCGAACGACCTGAATTCGGGCTACGACGCCCTCTCTTATGATCCCTTGCAGCCGGCGGACGACCGCAACCTGGAGCGCCTGCGTACGGCCGGCCTGACCTGGTCATCGCAGTGGACCGAGGCCTACAGTACGAAGCTGTCGGTCACCGGCTCGACCAGCCGCTACGAAAGCACTCCGTCGCCCTATTTGGCCGAGACCCAGTTGCACGGCTATTTGTTCCAGAACGAGTACCGTGTGGGCCCACATCTGTTCACCGCCGCGCTGGAACGTCGCGAAGACCATCTGTTCAACCCGGCGCTGGATCCGTTCAGCACCACCATCGATGGAAATCGAACGCAGAATGGGCTGGCCCTCGGCTATGGTTATCATGCCGGCCCGCAGACCCTGCAGCTCAACGTGCGCCGCGATAACGACAGCGCGTTCGGCGGGCGCACGAGTGGCAGCGCCGCTTATGGTTACGCAATTACGCCGCAGTGGCGCGCCACCGCCTCGACCGCCACGGCGTTCCGCGCGCCCACGCTGTACCAGTTGTTCAGCCAGTATGGGGTGCCGAATCTGGAGCCCGAGATCAGTCACAACCTGGAGCTCGGCCTGCATTACAGGCAGGGCGCCGGCAACTTCAATGTCGTGGCGTACCGCAACCGCGTCAGCAACCTGATCAGCTTTGCGGCCCATGGCCCGTGCGCATTCGTCTTTGGCTGCTACGCTAACACCGCACAGGCCGAGTACTCGGGCGTGACCATTTCGGGCGGCCAGCAGTTCGGTTTGTTGAACGTTCATGCGTCGCTGGATGTGCAGGACCCGCGCGACCTGGGCACGGGCCACCTGCTGGCGCGGCGCGCGCGCCGGCATGGCACACTGGGCGCCGATACCCAAGTCGCCGGATGGACGGTGGGCGCCGAGGCCCAGTTCTCCAGCCGGCGTTATGACGATGCGGCCAACCTGCAGCCGCTGGGCGGTTACGCATTGCTTGGCCTGTACGCCAGCACCCACCTGAGCAAGGACTGGACGCTGCTGGCCCGTGTCGACAATCTGGCGGACAAGAACTACCAGTTGGCCTATACCTATACAACCCCCGGCCGCACCTTCTACGCGGGGCTGAAATGGGCGCCGCAGTAGCGGCTGGATTCAATCTGTATTTCTGACCGGTATGTCTGACACCGCCCGCTGTCCCGCCATCCTGGTCGCCGCCCCGGCGTCCGGCCAGGGCAAGACCACGCTAGCCTGCGCACTCGCGCGCTGGCATACAAGGCAGGGGCGTCGCGTGCGGGCGTTCAAGTGCGGGCCGGATTTTCTGGACCCGCACTGGCTGGCGCTGGCCAGCGGCGCGCCGGTACACCAACTCGATTTGTGGATGACCGGCGAGGCCGACTGCCGCCAGCGGCTGCACCGGGCCGCGCAACAGGCCGACCTCATCATCGTCGAGGGCGTGATGGGTCTGTTCGACGGCGAGCCCAGCGCAGCCGACCTTGCGCGGCGTTTCGATCTGCCGGTGCTGGCGGTGGTCGACGCCGTGGCCATGGCCGGCACCTTCGGCGCGCTGGCGTTCGGCTTGCAGCATTACCGTCCCGGCCTGCGCTGGGCTGGCGTGCTGGCGAACCGGGTTGCGGGCGAGCGCCATGCCGACATGCTGCGGGCCGGCTTGCGGGAGCCCGCGCAATGGCTTGGGGCCGTGCTGGCCAACTCTGCGTTGATGTTGCCCGAGCGGCACTTGGGTTTGACCATGGCGAGCGAGGTGGGCGACGCGATGGCCCGGCTCGATGCGGCCGCCGACGCGCTGGCGGGCACGCCGCTGGGGCAGATGTCAGGTGATGCACTCGCGCGCTGGGCCGTGAGCTTCGAGGCGGGTGTGCCCGATGCAATGCCGGACGCGACATCTCAACCGCTGGCAGGCACGACGGTGGCCGTGGCGCGCGACGCGGCCTTCTGCTTCATCTACGCGGCCAATCTGGATTGTCTGCAGGCGCTGGGCGCGCGGCTGGTGTTCTTCTCGCCGCTGACGGACGCCGCGCTGCCCGAGTGCGACGCGCTGTGGCTGCCCGGCGGCTACCCCGAGCTGCATGCCGAGCAGCTGGAGCGCAACCGGAGCCTGCGCTCCAGTCTGGCTGCGCATATGGCGCAGCACAAACCCGTCTGGGCCGAATGCGGCGGCATGATGGCGCTGTTCGATGAGCTCGTCACGGCGGGCGGCCAAGCGTATGCCCAGTGGGGCCTGCTGCCCGGTGTGGTCACCATGCAGGCGCGGCTGGCGGCGCTCGGGCCGCAGCAACTTGCCATTGATGGCCATGTACTGCGTGGCCACACCTTTCATTACTCGACCCTTGCCACGCCGCTGGCGGCCAGCGCCCGCACCGCGCAGCCCGGGTGCAAGGCGGCGCCCGACGCGGGCGAGGCGCTGTACCAGGCGGGCAGCATCCAGGCCAGCTACTTCCATGCGTGGTTCGCGTCCAACCCAAAGGCCGCTGCGGCGCTGTTCACGCGGCGCGCCGGGGCGGAGACAATGGCCTCATGAGTATCCTGAATATTCAGTGGCAGCACGGCCCGCAGCGCATCGTCTGCATGACCGAGGAAACCACCGAGTGGCTTTACCTGCTGGGTGAAGAGGAGCGCATCGTCGGCATTTCGGGCTACACGGTGCGCCCGCGTCGCGCGCGCGAGGAAAAGCCCAAGGTCAGCGCCTTCATCAACGCCAAGATCGACAAGATTCTGGACCTCAAGCCCGATTGCGTGTTCGGCTTTTCCGACATGCAGGCGGACATCGCGGCCGAGCTGATTCGCCGCGGCGTGCAGGTCACCATTTTCAACCAGCGCAGTGTGGCCGAGATTTTTTCGATGCTTGAGCAGGTCGCTGCGATGGTGGGTCAGGTGGCGCGCGGCCAGGCGTTGCTGCAGGCCATGTTGGAGAAGCTGCGGGCCATCGAGCAGGCCGCTGCAGCACTACCGCGGCGCCCGCGCGTTTATTTCGAGGAGTGGGACGAGCCGCACATCAGCGCGATCCGCTGGGTCTCGGAGCTCATCGGTATCGCGGGCGGCGACGACTGCTTTCCCGAACTGGCACTGCAGGCGGGCGGCAAGAACCGCATCATTGCCGACGGCGCGGAGGTCGTGCGGCGCAATCCCGACATCATCATCGGCTCGTGGTGCGGCAAGAAGTTCCGGCCCGAGAAGGTGGCGGCACGCGCGGGCTGGCAGGACGTGAACGCGGTGCGCGACGGCCAGTTGTTCGAGGTCAAGTCGGCCGACATCCTGCAGCCCGGCCCGGCCGCCCTGAGCGACGGCGTGGCGCACCTGCATCGCATCATCATGGCGTGGGGACAAGCGGGGCATGGCGGCACGGGAGGCGTTGCATGAACTGGGTGAAGAAGCTGCTCGCGCTCGTGCTGCTGTGCTGCGCCCTAGGGGGCACGCAGGCGGCGTCGGCGCTCCAGGTGACCGACGACAGAGGCGTCACGGTCACGTTGGCGCAGCCACCGCAACGCATCGTGAGCCTGCTGCCCTCGCTGACCGAGAGCTTGTGCGCGCTCGGCGCTTGCGCGCGTCTGGTCGGCGTCGACCGCTATTCCAACTACCCCGCGTCCGTGCGCGCTTTGCCGCAAGTGGGTGGCGGGCTCGATCCGAATGTCGAAGCCGTCGTCGCGCTGCACCCCGACGTGGTGTTGCTGGCCACTTCATCGCGTGCCAGCCAGCAGCTCGAAGCGCTGGGCCTCAAGGTGGTGGCGCTGGAGCCGCACAGCTACGCCGGTGTGCGTCGCGTGCTGGACAAGCTGGGCCAGTTGCTTGCGCTGTCCGATGCGCAGCGCGTCTGGCGCGTCATCGATGTCGGGGTGTCGGCGGCCGCGCAGTCGCTGCCGGCCCGGGCCCGCGGCCTGCGGGTTTATTTCGAGGTCAATGGCGGGCCCTATGCGGCTGGCGCCTCATCTTTCGTCGGCGAAACCCTGACACGGCTGGGAGCCAGGAACATCGTGCCGGCCGCGCTGGGGCCGTTCCCCAAGCTCAACCCGGAATTCGTGGTGCGCGCCGACCCGGATGTGATCATGGTCGGCGAGCGCAGCGCGGCGAACCTCGCGGAGCGCCCCGGCTGGGCCGGCATGCGTGCCCTTCGCGAGCGGCGCCTCTGCATCTTCGACGCGCAGCAGATGGACGTGCTGATTCGCCCCGGCCCGCGCATGCCGCAGGCCGCTCGCCTGATGGCGCAGTGCCTGCAGGACAAGGCGCCATGACGGAATCGGTGCGCGTCGGGAGCGGGGCGGTGCGTGGCGCGAGCGGCCCGGCACGCAGAGCGTTCGCGCTGGGCCTGGGGCTGCTGCTGGTCAGCGTGACCTTGTTGTTGCTCGGTAGTGCCGCGGGCAGCACCGGCCTCGAGAGCCTGCGCCAGTTGTTCGGGGCCGGCCACGACAGTGTGGCGCGGCAGATCGTGTGGGATATCCGGCTGCCGCGCACCGCGGGCGCGTGGCTCTCCGGGGCCTTGCTGGGGCTCGCCGGCGCGGTCGCGCAGGGCCTGTTCCGCAACCCGCTGGCCGATCCATATCTGCTGGGCAGCGCTTCGGGCGCATCGCTCGGTGTGGCCGGCACCATGGTGTTGTTCGGCGCGTCGCCGCTGGCCACGCAATGGGTGGTGCGCCTTGGCTTGACCGGGGCCGCGTTTGTCGGCGCCGTGGCCGCCGTGTTGCTCACGTTGTTGCTGGCCCAGGGGGTGCAGCACACGCTGCGCCTGCTGCTGGCCGGTGTGATTGTGAGTGTGGTCCTCGGTGCGCTGGCCGCGCTGGTCATGCTGCTCGTGCCCGAAGTGCAGGCAACCCTGCAGGCCTTCATGCTGGGCAGCACGGCCTTTGTCGGTTGGGGCTCGTGTGCGCTGATGGCAGGTACATGGCTGGCCTGCATGGTGGTGGCCTGGATGCTGAGCCATGCGCTGGACGGCCTGGCGCTCGGTGAAGCCACTGCGCTCAGTCTGGGCCTGCCACTGCCGTCCATGCGCGCAGCGCTGGTGTTGGTACTGGCGCTGGCCACCGGTGCCGCGGTGGCCCAAACGGGACTGATCGCCTTCGTCGGACTGGCGGCGCCGCACCTGGTGCGCTCGGTCGTCAAGACCACGCATGGGCGCCTGATCCTGCTGTCCAGCCTGATGGGGGGCGTGCTGCTGCTGGCGGCCGATATCCTGGCGCGCATCCTGATTGCGCCGCAGGAACTTCCGGTCGGCGTGCTCACTGCCGTGCTGGGCGGCAGCTACCTGCTGTGGCTCATGTACCGGCGCACCGGCTATGGGCAGATGTCATGACCGCCATCCCGGTGGCCATCCTTTCCCCGGCGCTCGGTGCCCGAGCCATCGGGGCCAGGCTCGGCAGCGCCCAGGTTCTGCACGGGATCGATCTGGTCATCGCGCAGGCTCGCTGGACCAGCATCGTCGGCCCCAACGGCGCAGGCAAATCGACCCTGCTCAAGGTGCTGGCGGGTCTGCTGCCGTA
>SCRR01000241.1 GCA_004322085.1 Burkholderiaceae bacterium | reverse complement strand
AGTCCTTACAGAACTTCGGGAGCCAGGGACACGATCTTCATGAACTTCTCGGTGCGCAATTCACGCGTCACCGGTCCGAAGATGCGGGTGCCAATGGGCTCCAGCTTGTTATTGAGCAACACGGCGGCATTGCCGTCGAACTTGACCAGGGAGCCGTCGCTACGGCGAATACCCTTGGCCGTACGCACTACCACCGCGCTGTAGACCTCGCCTTTTTTGACGCGCCCGCGCGGAGCAGCTTCCTTGATGCTCACCTTGATGACGTCGCCGACGCTCGCATAGCGGCGCTTGGACCCGCCCAGCACCTTGATGCAAAGGACGGATTTCGCGCCGGTATTGTCGGCAACTTCTAACCGTGATTCAGTCTGGATCATTTCATTATTCCCAACTTGCACCGGGGGTTTTTGACGACCAAAAACATCCCGATCAGTCTTGGGCCCGTCGATCGCGCCATGAACCGTTCACGGCGCTTTTGCTGGGCAGAAGCTTCGCGTTTTAAAGCGAAGCCTGCAATTATGCCAAACTTTTTACAGCGCGTCAAACAATCCTAGCTTGGCAGCCTGACGTAATGACGCGTCAACGCCAGGAACGGCTCCACTTGCGGGTCGATTCCGGTTTCCTGCGTCAGGATCGCGCCCGCCGCCTCGGCCATCGAGCCCGCCAGCCGCGCGTCCAGAAACAGCAGCCGCGAGCGCCGCGCCAGCACGTCTTCCACGGTTCGCGCGTATTCATGGCGTGCCGCAAAGCGCACCATCGCCTCACTCAAACCGCCGCCCAGTTGCACCTTTGCGCCAGGCAGGGACAACACGGCGTCCTGCTCGCTGCCATAAGCGTGCAGCCCGGGCGGATCGCTGATCGTGGGGCGCTTCGCCTGGGCCACCCCATCGCCGCCCACCAACAGCAAGTCAGCGGTCACTCCTGATTTTTTCCTTGTCAACAGTGAGGCGTCGAAGCATTTCTCCAACACGTCTTCCGCCATGGCACGGTAGGTGGTCCATTTGCCTCCCGTCACGGTCACCAGGCCGCTGCGGCTGACCAGCACGGTATGTTCCCGGCTCAGACCCTTGGTGTTGTCGCCGTCGTCATCGGGCGGCTTGACCAGCGGGCGCAGACCGACCCAGATGCTTTTCACATCGGCCCGGGTCGGCGCCCGGCTCAAATAGCGCGCCGCTTCGCGCAGGATGAACTCGGCTTCTTCCCTGAAGGGGTCGGGCTCTCGCGCCAGATCATGACGCGGCGTGTCGGTTGTGCCCAGAATGACCTTGCCCAGCCACGGCACGGCAAACAGCACCCGGCCATCGGTTGTCCGGGGCACCAGCAGCGCGTGCTCACCCGGCAGGAATGCCCGGTCCACCACCATGTGCACGCCCTGACTGGGCGCCACCATGGGTTGGGTGGCGCGCCCGATCGCCGCGCCATCCTGCTGGCGCAGTTCGTCCACCCAGACGCCTGCGGCATTGACCACGCAACCGGCGCGCAGCGTGTAACGGCGTCCGGTCTCCTGGTCCTCGCACATCAGCCCAACCACCTTGCCACCCTCGTGGATCAGTCCGGTCGCTGCGCAATAGTTGACCAGCAACGCGCCCTGTGTTGCGGCCGTGCGCGCCAGCGCCAGCGCCAGCCGCGCATCGTCGAACTGGCCGTCCCAGTACTTCACACCGCCCTTGAGGCCCCGCGGCTGCACGGTCGGCAGGTAGCGCAGCGTCTTCTCACGGCCCAGGAACTCGGTCTTGCCCAAGCCCGCCTGGCCAGCGAGCGCGTCATAGACGAGCAGGCCGGCGCCATAAAAGGGGGCTTCCCACACCTTGTAAGACGGCATCACGAACGGCAGCGGATGCGCCAGGTGCGGGGCGTTGTGCAGCAGCCGGGTACGTTCGTGCAGCGCCTCGCGCACCAATGAAATATTGCCCTGCGCCAGATAACGCACGCCGCCATGCACGAGTTTGGTGGCGCGCGACGACGTGCCCTTGGCAAAGTCGTAAGACTCGACCAGCACCACCTTGAAGCCCCGCGCGGCGGCATCGAGCGCGACACCCAGACCGGTGGCACCGCCGCCGATGACCGCGACGTCATAT
>SCRR01000240.1 GCA_004322085.1 Burkholderiaceae bacterium | reverse complement strand
AACTCGCCACCCATGAAGAGCAGCTTCTTGCCCGGGTGCGCCCACATCAGGCCGTACAGAGCGCGCAGGTTGGCGAACTGCTGCCAGTCGTCTCCCGGCATCTTGCCAATGAGCGAGCCCTTGCCATGCACGACCTCGTCGTGCGACAGTGGCAGGACAAAATTCTCATTGAATGCATAGACCAGCGAGAACGTCAGCATGTGATGGTGATACCGGCGGTGGATCGGATCCTCCTTCATGTAGGCCAGGGTATCGTGCATCCAGCCCATGTTCCATTTCATGCCGAAGCCCAGGCCGCCCATTGAAGTCGGCCGAGAGACCATCGGCCAGGCGGTCGATTCCTCGGCAATCATCACCGTATCGGGGTAGTCGCGGTAGGCGGCTTCGTTAAGGCGGCGCAGGAATCCAACCGCTTCGAGGTTCTCACGACCACCGTCCCGGTTCGGAATCCACTCCCCCTGCTTGCGCGCGTAGTCGAGGTAGAGCATCGACGCCACCGCGTCAACACGCAAACCGTCGATGTGGTACTTGTCGAGCCAGAACAGACCCGACGACAGGAGAAAGCTGCGCACCTCGTTGCGGCCATAGTTGAAGATGGCCGAATTCCACTCCGGGTGAAAACCCTGGCGCGGGTCGGCATGCTCGTACAGGTGCGTTCCGTCAAAGAATGCAAGCCCGTGCGCATCGGTCGGGAAATGCGAGGGTACCCAATCGAGCAGCACGCCGATATCGCGCTGATGCAGGTGATCGATGAAGTACATGAAGTCCTGCGGCGTACCGTAGCGCGATGTCGGCGCGAAATAGCCGGTCGTCTGGTAGCCCCAGGAGCCGTAGAAAGGATGCTCGGTCACCGGCATAAGCTCAACGTGGGTAAAGCCCATCTCGATCACGTAATCGGCCAGCCAATGGGCCAACTCGCGGTAGCCGGAAAAATGGCCATCCTTGCGTCGCCATGAGCCCAGGTGAACCTCGTACACGGACATTGGCGCGTCCAGCGCGTTCCTGGCCGCACGCCCGGCCATCCAGTGCGCGTCGCCCCAGGCGTAGTCAAGTTTCCACGCGCGCGAACCCGTGGCTGGTGCCAGTTCGGCATGGAACGCGTACGGGTCGGCCTTGTCAGTCACGAAGCCGCCACCGCTTGAGACAACGCGATACTTGTACGCGTGGCCGCGCACCACTGCGGCGACATGCCCTTGCCAGATGCCGGAACCGTCCGAGCGCTGCTCTAGCGGCTGCGCGCACGGATCCCAGCCATTCCAGTCTCCAATCACCGACACCGCGTCAGCATTCGGTGCCCAGACTCCGAAGGAAGCCCCCTCTTCGTTCAATTGGCACCCAAGCTTGTCATAAAGCCGGGTGTGTGTTCCCTCACGAAAGAAATGGATGTCGTGATCGCTCATCATGCTGCGAGCCACCTTAGCACAGCGTCCAGTCACCGACAACCCCGAGCTGGCGCTACCCCACTGGTTCAAACCTTTCAAACGCCACCTGTCCGCCCACGATGGTGCAGCGCACGCGCCCCGGCAGTGTGTAACCCGAGAACGGGGTGTGCTTGCCCTGGCTGCACAGTGCATCGGGCTGCACAGCCCATTCGTCCTGGGGGTCGAAGATGCAGACATCGGCGACGCCGCCCGCCACCAGCTGGCCCGCGCTGGCCTGCAAGGTTCCCAGCGCCACGCCCAGCGCCCGTGCCGGCTCGCTGGTCACCACCGCCAGCGCGCGCACCAGCCCCACGCCGCTGTCCTGACCCCACTTGAGCGCCAGACTCAGCAGCAACTCCAGACCGGTGGCTCCCGCTTCCGCCTCTGCAAAAGGCAGGGCCTTGGCATCCTCGTCAACCGGCGTGTGGTCGGACACCAGGGCATCGATGGTGCCGTCGGCCAGGCCCTCGCGGATCGCCTCACGATCGCGCTGCTGGCGCAGTGGCGGACTCAGCCTGGCCCGACTGTCGAAGTAGCCGATGTCGATATCGGTCAGGTGCACTGAATTGATGCTGACGTCGCAGCTCACGCTCAAACCTTCATCCTTGGCCTGACGCACCAGCGCCACGCCAGCGGCGCTGCTGAGCCGGCAGATATGCACGCGCGCGCCGGTCACCTTCATCAGCTCGAAGATGGTGTGCAGTGCGATCGTCTCGGCGGCCACAGGCACCCCCGGCAAACCCATGCGGGTCGCCAACGGGCCGCTCGCCGCTACGCCGGTGCCCAAGTACAGTTCCTGCGGCCTGAGCCAGACGGTGAATCCGAACGTGCTCGCGTATTGCAGCGCGCGCAACAGCACCTGCGTGTTGGGCAGCGGCACCTCGGCCTGGCCAAAGCCAACGCAGCCGGCCTCGGTCAGCTCGACCATCTCGGTCAGCTCCGCGCCCTGCAGGTTACGCGTCAAGGCACCCAGCGGAAAGACGCGGGCTTGGTGCAGTTTTTCGGCGCGCATTTTCAACATCTCCACCAGACCGGGCTCATCGAGCACCGGCTCGGTATCGGGCGTGCACACCAGGCTGGTGACGCCACCCGCCACGGCCGCGGCCATTTCAGACTCCAGCATGCCTTCATGCTCGTGCCCGGGTTCGCGCAAGCGTGCCGCCAGATCCACCAAACCGGGCGCAACGATACAGCCCGACGCGTTCAGGGTACGATTGGGAATAAAGCTGGTTGCTATGTTTTTAATAGCCAAAATGCGCCCAGCAGCAATGGCTACATCGCATATTTCGTCGAAATTGGTGGCGGGATCGATGACCCGGCCGTTCTTGATCAATATCTTCATGATGTGCCTGCGTTACCGCTCATTGGAGAACCCCTGTGCTTCACACTGCGGTACGAGGCTGCTTGGGGCGGCCAGCCGCGGCGCTCATGCCTCGTTGCCAGCCACGATGCTCATGACCGCCATGCGCACCGCGATACCAAAGGTCACCTGCGGCAGGATCACGCTTTGTTTGCCGTCCGCCACCGCGGAGTCGATCTCCACCCCGCGATTGATGGGTCCGGGATGCATCACGATGGCATCGGACCTGGCCAACTGCAGTTTGGCCGTGGTCAGCCCATAACTCTTGGAGAACTCCTGGCTCGATGGCAGCAGCGCGCCGCTCATGCGTTCGTTTTGCAGGCGCAGCATGATGATGACGTCGCAGTCGCGGATGCCTTCTTCGAGCGTGTGGCACACGCGCACGCCCATGGGCGCCATGTCCGCCGGCACCAGCGTCTTGGGGCCGACCACGCGCACTTCGGCGCAGCCCAGCGTGGTCAGCGCGTGAATGTCCGAGCGCGCCACGCGCGAGTGCAGCACGTCGCCGACGATGGCCACGGTCAGATTGGAGAAATCCTTCTTGAAATGCCGGATGGTGTACATGTCCAGCAGGCCCTGCGTCGGGTGCGAATGGCGCCCGTCGCCTGCATTGACCACGTGGACATGCGGGGCGGCATGCTGGGCAATCAGGTAGGGCGCGCCCGACTCGCCGTGGCGCACCACGAACAGGTCGGCCGCCATGGCGCTGAGGTTGGCGATGGTGTCCAGTAGCGATTCACCCTTGGACGCCGAGGAACGCGAAATATCCAGATTGATGACATCGGCGGACAGCCGCTTGGCCGCAATTTCGAACGTGGTGCGCGTGCGCGTGGAATTCTCGAAAAACAGGTTGAACACGCTCTTGCCGCGAAGCAACGGGACTTTCTTGACCTCGCGGTCGTTCACACTGACGAAGTTCGCCGCCGTATCGAGGATGTGCGTCAGGATGCTCTTGGGCAGCCCTTCGATGGACAGCAAATGAATCAGCTCGCCGTTCTGGTTGAGCTGCGGATTGCGTTGGTACGGCACGGTCAGTGGTCCTCCACGTGAAAGCTGAACGCGCCGGCGTCGTCGCGCGCCAGCGACAGCGACTGCGCCGCGGGCAGGATGACACGTGCCGCTGCAAAATCCGCATGGATCGGCAACTCGCGCCCACCCCGATCAACGAGGACGGCGAGCCTGACACGGGCCGGCCGGCCGTAATCAAAAAGCTCGTTGAGGACCGCACGGATGGTGCGGCCGGTATAGAGCACATCGTCGAGCACGATGATGTCGGCGCTGTTCACATCGAATGGCAGCACCGTCTGCCCACCGGAAGACAAGCCGCGCTGCGCAAAGTCATCGCGGTGCATGGTCGACGAAATCACGCCGGGCTCGTGAAGCCAGTCCAATTCATTTCGCAGTCGCTGCGCCAGCCACGCTCCGCCCGAGGTGACGCCCACCAGGCGAGTTTGCGGGCCGCATAACGAGCCTACGCCGCGCACCAACTCCCGGTACAGCGCTTCGGCATCGAGCAGCAGCGCCCCTGCGCCCGTCGCCGAACGCATCGCACCGCCCTGCGACGGCGCGGGAGCGCCCCCGGGTGGCTCTGCACCGCTCGAAGTGTTCATGAAATGCCTCTCAAAAACTGTTCCAGAATGATGCACGCGGCCTCCGCGTCCGCGTCTTTCGCGCCTGATGCCAGGGCTTCGGTGGTGCTGTAGCGCTCATCGACCTCGAAGACTGGAAGCCCGAAGCAACCGTGCAGCTGACGCGCAAACTTGCGGGCTCGCGCCGTGTTTTCATGAGGCACACCATCCGGATGGAAAGGAACGCCGACCACCAGCGCATCGGGTCGCCATGCGTCGATGCGCGCCTGCACCGCGACAAGACGCGCAGCGCCTTCTGCCTTGATGGTGGCCTGCGCCTGCGCGCTACGCAGCAGCCGGTTGCCAACGGCCACACCGGTTCTCTTGAGTCCAAAATCGAAAGCCAGAAACGTTTGCAGATGAGGGGGTACGTCGGTTTGGTCCAACGTGTTCATGCGTGCCCCGCCTGCGGCGACAGCATCCAGGCCTGCAGGCCGAGCAGCGCCAGCGCCCGATCGTAGCGTTGCTCCACCGGGGTATCGAAGATCACGGCGGCGTCTGCCTCCACCGTGAGCCAGCTGTTTTCGGCCAGCTCGGACTCGAGCTGGCCTTCGCCCCACGCCGAGTACCCTAGCGAGACCAGCACACGGCGCGGACCGGCGCCCATCGACAAGGCCTCCAGCACGTCCTTCGAGGTCGTCATCCCCAGCCCCCCCGAAATCGACATGGTGGAGGCATAAACGGTGTCGCTGGAGTCCGTGGTGCCCACTTGCATCGTTTCATGCAGCACAAACCCGCGCTCGGTCTGCACGGGCCCACCATGGAACACCGGTACCCGGGCCAGATCGTCGCGCAGCAGTGACAACTCGACCTTGTCGAACAGGCTCTTGAGATCGATGTCGCTGGGTTTGTTGATGATCAAACCCAGCGCGCCGCGTTCGCTATGCTCACAAAGGTAGATGACACTTTTACCGAACGTCGCGTCGCGCAGCCCCGGCATGGCGATCAGAAAATGATGCGTCAGGTTGATGGGAGCGGAATCCGGCAGCATGGCGACAATTTTACCCTCGTCGCGCGTTGGCCCGGCCGTGTTCATGGTCCTGGGGACTCGATCACAAACCACGCCGAATACGCAGTGCGCGGGCCACGCATTGTTCAGGAGCCTCTGGTGCCGGAAAAGATGTTAGCGCGAGGCCCACTATTTTCCGGCTATCAAGAGCTTCCGTGACCTGCGCGTCCATCTGCACTATGGCGTCATCACGGTGGGCTGCCTGCGACGGGATTGCACGAATCCGGCAGGGGTATGGTCGATCATGCACGAGCGAGCGCACGAACGTTGCTTCGCTACTCGACTCTCAGACAGTGACTATCAGATTTATAGCAAAAAGGGTTTTGCAGACAAGGACCTCACGTCGATCACGCCGGCACCTTTGCGACGCAATAACGCCGCACCAGACTCAGCAACTCTTCCTCCGAGTACGGCTTGCCAAGGTAGTGATTCACGCCCAGCTCCTTGGCATGCTCCCGGTGTTTCTCTGCAATGCGTGAGGTGATCATGACAATCGGCAAGTCGTGCATTTGCTGGTCACCCCGGATGTTGCGTGCCAAATCAAAGCCATCCATGCGTGGCATTTCAATGTCGGACAACACCATCGACGGACGCTCCTCGGCCAGTCGTTCCAGCGCCTGCAAACCGTCCACCGCAAGCGCCACCCGATAGCCTTCGCGCTGCAGCAGACGCTGGGTCACGCGGCGCACCGTAATGGAATCATCGACCACCAGTATCAACGGAATTTGCGGCGGCAGTGCGAGCGCGGCCGCACCCTGCGGTGCGCCTGGGCCCGCATGCTCCAGCACATCGGGTTGGGCCTGGTCGGCACTGAGCAGCCGTGCCTGCTCGCCATACACGGATGCCAGCGCCACCGGGTTGTAAATCAACACGGCGGCCCCCGAGGCCAGCACGGTCATGCCGGCCAGCCCGGGCAGCCGCGACAGCTGCGGCCCGAGGTTTTTGACAACGACCTCCTGGTTGCCGAGCACTTCATCGACGTGCAGCGCCACGCGCTGCGCGGCGCTGCGCAGCACCAGCACCGGCAGGGTCTTGCCTTGCGTTTCACTGCTTCGCCGGGACGACTGCAACAGCGCGCCCAACCAGAAGAACGGGACCAACTCGCCCGCAAATTCAAACGAGCCGACGTTGTAAGCCTGCTGCACCTCTTTGGCGCTGGTACGGCGCACGATTTCCACCAAGTTGGACGGTACTCCAATCAACTGGTCTCCCGTGCGCAGCATGACCACCTGCGTCACGGCCGTGGTCAAGGGCAACACCAGCTTGAAGCCAGCGCCTTTGCCCGTGACGGTCGAAGTTTCAATGCGTCCACCCAGCGCATTGACTTCGGCACGCACAACGTCCATGCCGATGCCACGCCCGGCCAGCTCGCTCACCTGGGTTGCGGTGGAAAAGTTCGGCATGAAAATGAAGGCAGCGACGTCGTCATCCGACAGCGTCTGTTGCGCCGTCATGAGGCCTTGGGCCAGCGCTTTGGCGCGAATACCGGCGAGATCGAGCCCCGCGCCGTCGTCGCGGAACTCCACCGAGACATCATTGCCTGCCTGTTGCAGGCCAATCGTGACGGTGCCCACCGGATCCTTGCCAAGGTGTCGGCGCTCGTCGGGGTCTTCGATTCCATGCGCGACACAATTGCGCAGCAAATGCTCGAACGCGGGAGTCATGCGGTCCAGTACACCACGATCCATTTCGATGGAGCCGCCGATAATGTCCAGCTTGACCTGACGACCGGTGTCCTTGGACGCCTGTCGCGCCACCCGGTACAGGCGGTCAGAAATACTCTCGAACTCCACCATACGCGTGCGCAGCAAGTCACGCTGCAATTCGCGCGTCTGGCGCGCCTGCGCATTCAAATCATCTTCAGCAGCCTGAACCGTGCGCTGCAGGCTGCGCTGCACAGTGGCAACGTCGTTCACCGACTCGGCCATCATGCGCGTCAGCTCCTGCACCCGGGTGAAGCGATCGAACTCCAGGGGGTCAAAGGTCTGTTGCGAGTCCTTGGTCTGCGCCAGGCGCGACTGCATCTGCGTTTCTGCCTGCAACTCAATATCGCGCAACTGCTGGCGCAGCCGCTCCAGGTTACCCGTGAGGTCGCCCAGAGCGCCACGCAACTGGTCAATTTCCGACTCCAGTCGCGTGCGCGTGATCATGACCTCCCCAGCCTGGTTCACCAGCCGGTCGAGCAGCTGCGATCGCACCCGCACGGTCTGGTTGGAAGCATGGCGCAGCGGCGCCAGCAAGTTGGTCGCGGGGGCCACAACAAGGCCTCGCCTTTGCGGGGTTGGGGCAATTCCCGATTCGTCGGCAGGCGAAGTCAACGGTGAAACCGGCGGCGAAACCTCCCCGTTCGGTGTTGCTACTGGCGATAGTTGCGCAGACTCGGCTGCCGCATACCCTTCGCGCAGGCGATCAAAAATACCCTGCATCGCATCAAAGCGCCCCAGCAACGGCTCAAGCTGCTGCGTTTGCAGGTCGTCCGTACCGAGATGCTCGATCTCGGACTCCAGCAGGTGCGCCATCTCGCCCAGCCGCAGCGCGCCAGCCAGGCGTGCGCTGCCCTTGAGCGTGTGCAAGGTACGCAGCACTTCGCCGCGCGCACCCTGATTGGCGGGACGGGCAGACCACTGGCGCAAGGCCCCACCCAATTGAGGCAGCAGTTCTGTCGCTTCTTCTTCAAAAATCGGGAACAGATCGAGATCGACCGCATCGACGGCATCAATATCGTCATGCCGTTCTTGCGTAACGGTCAGGGTCTCGCCGGGGGTCTCCGAAGGCGCAGAGACAGGACCCATACGCCCCAACTCCACCACGTTGGTGGCGGGTGCGACATCCCGCAGAACGGGCTCTTGCGCCGCGCCTCCAATGCCGGGCTCGATGGGGGACTCCGCAGCGAGAACACCCCTGAGTGCCAGCAAGACATCCTCGCTGGCGTCCTTCAGAAAGCCGGCAGCAAACTGATGCAGCAAGCGTCGAATGTCTTCGCCAGCTTCAACGAAAACCTTGCCCTGCCAAGACGTTCCGCGAGCCTGCAGCTGCACATGCAGCAACGCGTGCTCCAGGCTGCGCGCGAGGTCCGACAGCGCATGGAAACCCACGGCGGCCGAGCTGCCTGCAAGCGAGTGCGCCAGCGCCACGGTGGAGTCTGGAAGTGGCTGGTTCAGCTCCATGGACCACTCGGCCAACTCGGTGACCAGCCGGCGGGACCACTCGTCAGCCTCGTTCAGATAAACATTGAACAGCGGGATACCAATACGTAACGTACCGATCACTTTGACCGGCTCTTCACTGACCGCACCGATCGAAGCTTCAGCTTCCGACTCTAGCGATGGCGCAGGGTCGCCAAATTGAGACTCGGCAGCATCCATCGCCGAAGCCGGCTCATGCTCCGACACTGCGCCCTGCTGAGCCTGCGCATCAGGCACAGCGGCGTCCGCATGCTCTGCAGCGATTGGTGCGGGCGGTTGAGTCTCCCGATAGGGCTCGCCAGAGAACAGGTGATCCAGGTCGAACGCAAACGGTTCGTTCGCCAGCGGCGCTGGCAACGTCGCCTCCGAGACCGACACCAAACCGGCGAAGTCGATATCCCCGAATTCAGTCAGTGGCGCGCGGGCCGACGCGACCGAAAGAATTTCGACCCCGTCTTGCGGGGTTCGGGTGCTCTGGAAATCCGCTTGCTCCACAGGCCTCGTCGGTGGTGCAGCGGTCGCGGCGTCGTCAGGCAGCACCAATGCGAGACGCTGGCCTCGCGTGCGCAATGCATCGGCCGCAGCGACAAAGGTCGCGGCTCGCCAGGCTGTGTCGTGCCGGGTCGCGGTCGCCGTCACCCACCGCTCAAATGCGACCAGCACGTCACGCGATAAACCCTGCAGCGCATCGTCAACCGGCGTGTGGTCGGCCAGGCGGGTGTTGAACAACTGCTCCATCGCCCAAGCGGCTTCGCCAAATTCGTTCAACCCTACCATTCGCGAGCTTCCCTTGAGGGTATGGAAAGCGCGGCGCAGCGTCGTTTGCTGCTCCTGATCCGGGCTTTCAGATACGAGCAACGCGACCGCCGCCGAACCGCTTTGCAACACCTCACGCGCCTCGTCCAGGAAAATGCCGCGCAGATCATCCTCTTCAATTGCAGGCTCGGCCAGCGCAGGCGCATCGATCACAGGCGCCGGCCTCGCGGCGGCAGCAAGCTTTGCCATTGCATCCGCAGCCGCATCGCCGTCCCGGGCAGACATCGCAGCCGATGCATTGCGGGCCGATCTGGCCAGACCCGGCTGATCGGCCAGTGCAGCGCGAGCAGCCAACGTATCGAGCCGGGCCGTCAGGTCTGCATGCGCCAGCCCCGGGCCTGCATCGGTCACGACCGAACGCAATTCCTGCGACAACAAGTCGCGGCTGGCGGACGGCGCAGCCGGCTCGGCCGCCTCTGGCGGCACGGACCGCCCCATCAGCGGTCTGAGCTCACCCGCCGCTTCATCAAAGATAAACAGCTTCTTCGCCAGCGCTGGCTGGTAGCTCAGCATGTCGATAAGGAACCCGAGTGCCCCCAGATTGTTACCCAGCTTGTCAAACGCTCCGACGTCGTGCGCGGGCCCTGCGTCAACCCCGCTGACAAGCATCTGCTCGCTGCTGTCACGCATGCGGAGCACCGCATGCGACGCCTGCTCAAGCCCCAGAACCGAGAGAACGCCACGCATCTGGGCAAACTGGCCGGGGACTTCCCGCAGCACCGTTTTGTCTGATGGATTGCGAAAGAACTGGTCGAGCGCTCGCTCAATCTCGGATAGCGACGTGCGCAGTTCGCCCACGACGGTGCCCATGGTCTGGCGATCGCTCACACGGCGATACAGTTCCTCCATCCACGGCTCCAGCGGCTCTGGCTGCCCGCCATTGCGCACACGCTCGAGCCGGTTGCCCAACCGGGCGGTCCTGGCGCCAAGCTCGTGCTCGCCGACTTCAATATCTTCAAAGGCCGCCTCAAGATACAGGATGGAGGTAGCCACCTCCATCGCGAGCTCGGTCGCCGGGGGCTTGCCTGAGCGAACCGTGGCGTCGACCGTATTCACCAAGGCCTGTGCCATCGGTTCGCTGACGGGATGCAACTTGATCAGCGACTCGCTCACCAGATTGAACTGGTCGGCTACGGTCCGCAGTTTGGCGACATCCCCGCCAGACAACGCTGACCAGCTTTCCTTGGCCGTCTCGACGCGCTTGCGAGCCTGGACGAGCACCGCCGGGTCATGGAGGCCAAACTGGCGCACTTCATAGTTGACCGGTTCAGTCGTCGCCAGCCCGTAGGCCCTTCGAACGGCCGACAACGCAGGTGCATCATCGGGGCGGACAGGTACGGCCTGCGCACAGAAAAAAAGCAGGTCCTGCGCCAGGCGGTCGGACACGCTCTGCTCCCCACGCGCGAGAGTGGAATATTGAAGCAAGATGCGCGAGGCGGCTCGCTTGACATAAATATCCACCGGAACCAGCTTCAGTGCCAGCGCTTCAAAAAAAGCGGCACAAACTGTCCAGAACGACGCCGGATGTGGCGCCTTTTGGGCCGCTGCAAGGCTCAGACTGAGTTCGCTCATGCCGTGCGCCGCCGCTCTGTCACCGCTCCTCATGATATTCAGTACCGCCGCATCGACCTCGCTGCGCGCTGCGGCGTCGTAGGCGCGCGGTTGCCGGCCCGGCGCCAGCGGCAGATCAATCCAGCGCCACTGCACCGGCCAGAGGTCCGCTGGGTGCACGCGGTCTCCCCCTGCAAGCAGCTGCACGTCGCGGTATTGGGGAAAGAGCGCCACCGACGATACCGGCCTGCCACCCAAGACTGCCTGCAGATAGTCTGCCAGCGCGAATCCGGCACGCTCGACCTTGGTCGTCGCCTCTTCGTTGCACAACTCCGGGTGTTGAAAAAATCGTTGTACGGCGGCCTCCATGGCACTCAGCATATGGGCTGGCGCTGCCAGGCCCACCATCTCCATCGCACCCACCGACTGGTGCAGTTGCTGGCGTGCGATGCGCAACTGGCCTGTGTCAATCTCAGCGAGATTGGAACCCCGCGCGGTATCCACCTCACGCACGAATCGCTTGAGCGAGCGGGTTGCACCGTCCAGCGACTTGCGAATCTCATCCAGCACCCACGCCAGCGGTCCGAGATCATGGGCTGCCTGGTCGGGATCAGTCGCTATGGCTGCTGAGTCGGCTTGGTTGTACTGCATGGAGGGATCTACTCGGGCAATGACAGGTAGGGGGCCTGCCGGAATCAGCCAATCTTGAATCGTGACACGGACTGGCGCAACTCCTCTGCCATGCGGGACAACTCGCGCACCTGCTGCGCCGTGGAACGCGTGCCTTCTCCAGTCTGCTCCGTCACCACAAAAATATGCTGAATGTTGCCTGCCACCACGTTGGCGGAGGTGGCCTCCTGCAGGGCAGCATGCGAAATCTGCTCAATCAGTTCGGCCAGCCGGCGCGACACGCGGTCAATTTCGGACAGGGCTGTACCCGCATTGTCGGACAGCTTCGCCCCCTCCACCACGCCGTGCGTGGAACGCTCCATGGCGGCCACGGCATCCTGCGTGTCGGTCTGAATGGCTTTGACGAGTGCGGCAATCTGGCGCGTCGCATCCGCCGAACGTTCCGCGAGGCGCTGCACTTCCTCCGCAACCACCGAGAAGCCGCGACCGGCATCGCCGGCCGACGCCGCCTGGATGGCGGCATTCAGGGCCAGTACGTTGGTCTGCTCGGTAATGTCCGAGATCAGCTCCGTGATTTCACCGATCTCCTGCGATGACTCACCCAGCCGCTTGATTCGCTTGGATGTCTCCTGGATCTGGTCACGAATCGAGTTCATGCCCCCGATGGCGTTCTGCACTGCCACCAGTCCAGACTCGGCGGCCTGCAGGGATTGGCGTGCCACCGAGGCCGATTCTTGCGCCTGCGAGGAAACCTTGTTGATCCGGCCCGCCATGTCCAGCACAGACTGCCCGGCCTCACGAATCTCGCGCAATTGCTCGCCAGAGGTCGTCAACAACTCAGCAGACGTGTTCTCCACCTGCGCGGTAGTCTGGGCGACCCGTGATGCCGTGGTCTGCACGTTGCCCACCAGCAAACGCAACTCCTCAACGGTGTAGTTGACGGAATCGGCGATGGCACCGGTAATGTCCTCGGTCACGGTGGCTTCCTGCGTCAAGTCGCCTTCCGCCACTGTCTGCAATTCGTTCATCAACCGCAAAATGGCGGCCTGATTGGCGTCATTGACACGCTTGGCCTCCTGCTCCTGGCGCTCTGCCTCCATCCGTTGCTGATCCGCCAGTCCCTGGCGCTGGCGACTGTCTTCGAGCTGAACGTAAGCCAGACCGCCAGCACTGATCAACGCCAGGAGTGCGGACAAGATGAGCGCCGCCACAGAACCCAAGCCGAGTCCGCTCTGGGACGAAAGGCGACTTTGCAGAGCTTCCAATTCACGGCGCAGAGGTTCGCTGTCGGAATTGATGGACACCTGTGCCTCGCGCGCGGTCACCAGTTGCCGAACGCTTCCCAGAATCGTGTCAGCCTGCGCGCGCATTTTCCCGTACACCTTGATCAGGGCGGATATCTGCGCCCGGGTTTGCGGGTCGTTCGTTCCAGGCAACCCCAGAAGAGCGCTGCCATCCAGCAAGCCCTTCGAAGTGTCCCTGAAAGCATCCAAATCCGCGCCGAGCTGGACCACTGCGTCCGGGTTGAGCCCTTTCGAGGTCAGAAACTCATTCGCGGACTTGCCGATACGCTGTGACAACATCACAAGCCGGCTGGCGGCCGAAAGCTCCAGGGTGCGCGCATGCTGTTCCAGCTCAAGCGTCTCGACGCTCTGCGCCAGGTTCAGCGCATCGACGGATTGATGGCTGATCGTCTGCAACGCGTTGCCGATCTCGATCAGAAGGCTTTTCTGGCTCAGGATGAATTGGGCGTTCTTGCCGGTACGCTCCACCACAGGCGCGATTTTTTCAACCTGCGCCATGTTAGCCGCGGTCACGGGAGCCAGTTGCATCGATGCGTCGCCAGCCCTGAGCCCCCGCACCGATTTTGTCAAGACGTCGGTGCTGTCCTTCAGCTCTGGAAACGCCGGTTCGCTACCCAGCAGCGCTTGTGCGGCCGACTTCGCCAGACGCTGCGACTGCATCAGGGATTGACCGGTTGCCGCTACCTGCTGGGCAACCCTGTTCGCCTGATTGATTGCGAAGAAGGTTGCCAGCGCCAGCGCCACCAATGCAAGACCCAGCAATATCGCAAGGATGCGCAGGTGCTGGGCCGATGTGCGCCGTCCCAACAGGGGAACGCTCAGCAGATCCGCGCCCGAAAGTGGCAGATCCACCTCCCCGGGCGGCAAATGGCTGTCGCCGAAGTCGTCAGCGTGCCCACGCTCCGACGCCGCCATGGCCTCGACACGATCCGCGCCCATGGCGCCCGACAACGTGACGTCTGGCGCCGCTCGTGAGTGGGTCTGGAACTGGTTTTCAATGGAGTTGACAAAGGACATGGTAGTGAGGCCTTGCGAAGACATTCAAGCGCTGATGCTCAGGAATCGGGGTTGTTGCGAGAGCGACTGCAGGTTGATTTCCTGCCAGTGCGCACCATCGGCGTCGGTGTAACCGCTTCCGAAATAACCCGGAGCCGTATCGGGCGCGGGCGCCGAGTCAATGAATGAGTCCATGCTGCGAAGTCCGACAAGGCGGTCAATCAGCAACGCGCAATTGACGTCCAGCACCGAATTGAGGGCCACCAGCCGGGCCTGATCGCGGCCCGACTCCGCGCGGGAATCGAGGGCCATGCCCGCGACAAAGCCTCCCAGATCGATCACACCGTAGAGGCCGCCGCGCAAATTGGCGACCCCGAGAAACCAGCTTTGCGTGTACGGCACGGGCTGCATGTTGGCCCAAGGGAAAATCTCACCCGATTGGTTCAGCGGAAAAAGATACCGCACATCGGCAGCCTCGACCGCCAGCCAGGAGGCAGCAACGCCGGTGGTGCGAGCCGTGCTCAAGCGGTTCGCCAAATGACTCTGAAATTGCCTGAGGGCTTCGCGATTGGCCATGCGGGTCAGGGGTCAGCTCAAGGCCTTGATCTTGGCCATCAACTCGCCCGCATCCACCGGCTTCGTGACATAGTCCCGCGCACCCTGGCGCATGCCCCAAACCCGGTCCGTTTCCTGGGTTTTGCTGGTGCACATGATGATGGGCACATCAGCGTATTGCGGATCGCGCGAGATCGCGCGAGTCACCTGGAATCCATTCTTGCCGGGCATTACCACGTCCATCAGAATGAGGTCCGGCTTCTCCTGGGCGAGTCGGCGATAAGCTTCCTCGGCATTCTCGGCGGTCTTGACGGACATGCCATTTTTTTCAAGCATGGCGGTCAAAACCATCAATTCGGTTTTGGAATCGTCCACCACCAACACTTTATGAATCGGCATCAATCACTCCCGAAGAAATTTCGCCGAACTGCTGCACGGCCTGCAACAGCTGGTCTTTGGTAAACGGTTTGGTCAGGTAGTCTTGCGATCCCACCATGCGGCCACGGGCCTTGTCGAACACGCCGTCCTTGGACGACAGCATGACCACGGGAACGCCGGCGAACCTGGCGTTGCGCTTGATGATCGCGCAGGTCTGATAGCCGTCAAGACGCGGCATCAGGATGTCACAGAAAATCAGTTGCGGTTGATGGTCGTTGACCTTGGCAAGTGCATCAAAACCGTCCTCGGCCAGAACCACTTCGTGGCCACCCTGCTTGAGAAAGATTTCGGCGCTGCGCCTGATGGTGTTGCTGTCATCGATTACCAGAACCTTGAAGCCCGACCCGGTCGTGGACATTGGCAGCTACTCCTGAACTATTATTTCAACGACCGTGGTCGATAACCGTATAACTAGCGTGCTCTAGATTTGAACCAATTCGAAGTCTTCCTTGCGCGCTCCACACTCGGGACAGGTCCAGTTCATCGGGACTTGGGCCCAGACCGTTCCGGGCGCCACGCCATGGTCGGGATCACCAACCGCTTCGTCATAAATCCACCCGCAAATCAGGCACATATACGTTTTAAAGTCAGTCACAGCTTAAAGGGCCTTCGAATAGAATGCAACAATTGTATCTAGGCTTTTTGTGACGGAGTTGGCATCATCGGTCGATATAAGTTGAGCCCTGACCCATGACAAATCACAAGCCCCGGAATTTGCCCACCGCCTCCGCCACAGAAGTCACCGACGAGGACGAGGATTCAAGTCCGGCCTGTGTCCTGGTATTCAATGCAAGCGACCCCAGTGGTGCTGGTGGCCTCGCGGCCGATGTAAGCGCCGTCGCATCGGTCGGTGCGCACGCCCTGTCGGTCGTGACAGGCGCCTATATACGAGACACGGCGGAGATCTTCGAGCACTTTGCCTTTGATGAAGAGGCCGTGACCGAGCAGGCTCGAACCATTCTCGAAGACATCCAGGTGCAGGTCATCAAGGTCGGCTTTGTGGGCAGTCCTGAGAGCGTCAGCGCCATCGCCGAGATCGCTTCCGACTACTCCGATGTACCACTTGTGGCCTATATGCCGAACCTGTCGTGGTGGGACGAGGGGCAGATCGATCTGTACCTCGATGCTTTTCGCGAACTGCTTTTGCCGCAGACCACCGTGTTGGTTGGAAACCACAGCACGCTGTGGCGCTGGTTATTGCCGGACTGGAACGGCGACCAAAGCCCCAGCGCCCGCGACATTGCGAAGGCCGCCGGCGCGATGGGCGTGGCGTACACGCTGGTTACCGGCATCCCCTTGCCGGACCAGTTCATCGACAACGTGCTGGCTTCGCCGCAAGCCGTGCTCGGCGGTGAAAAATTCGAGCGATTCGAGGCTACGTTTTGTGGCGCAGGCGACACGCTGGCGGCTGCGCTCGCGGCCTTGATTGCGAGCGGCAGCGATCTAGCCGCAGCGACCAGCGAGGCACTGAGCTACCTGGACCGCTGCCTCGATGGTGGCTTCCGGCCTGGCATGGGCAACGTGCTGCCGGACCGCATGTTCTGGGCCCAGCCGGAACCGGAATCCGACGATTCGCCC
>SCRR01000239.1 GCA_004322085.1 Burkholderiaceae bacterium | reverse complement strand
TGGCCGCGGTGCTGCAGCAGCGCATTCATGGGCACCACCAGAAAGCCGCCCAGACCGCCCAGCAGGATCAGGAAGGGCGCCGCCACCCAGACGTTGTGGATGAAGTTCATCAGGATCACCAGCACTCCCATGGCGATGCCCAGCGGGATCACCCGGGTGGCGGTGTCCAGCCTCATACGCATCGAGGCCACGACCGCCCCGACTGCCGTGCCGATCGCCACTACGCCGACCAGCGAGGACGCCTGCGTCGTGCTGTAGCCAAGCGCCAGCGCGCTCCAGGCCAGCACGATGTATTTCAGGTTGCCGCTGACGCCCCAGAACAGCGTGGTGGTGGCGAGCGAGATCTGGCCCAGTTTGTCGCGCCACAGACGCGAGTTGCAGCTCAGGAAGTCGGGCACCAGACTCAGCCAGCTGCGCGACATCGGGCGCATTTCCACCCCCGTCAGCGGGATGCACAGGTTGAACCAGGCCGCTACCGCGTAGACAAAGATCAGCACCAGGATCGCGGCCTGTGCCGGTGTGTTGATGCCGGTGTCGATGTGCGGCAAGTCGAACGACAGCAGCACGCTCGACAGCCGGTGTCCCACGAGCTGGCCGCCGAGCAGCACGCCCAGGATGATGGAGGCAATCGTGAGTCCCTCGATCCAGCCATTGGCCTTGACCAGTTGCGAGGCTGGCAGCAGCTCGGTCAGGATGCCGTACTTGGCCGGTGAGTAGGCGGCCGCGCCCAACCCCACCACGGCATAGGCCATCAACGGGTGCGTGCCCACCAGCATCAGCAGGCAGCCCAGCATCTTGATGGCGTTGCTGATGAACATGACCTTGCCCTTGGGCTGCGCATCGGCATAAGCGCCGACGAACGGCGCCAGGATCACGTAGAACAGCGCAAACATCGGCACCAATGCAGCGCGCTGCCATTCGGCGCCGCCGCCGCTGCGGATCAGTTCGACGCCGGCCACAAACAGCGCGTTGTCGGCCAGCGAGCTGAAAAACTGCGCCGCCATGATCGTGTAAAAGCCGCGCTTCATGAACTGCTGGTCAGGGCATCAGTGAGTCTGATGCGGGATGATTTGTGATGCCTCCAAATAACAATGGGTTATAGCATGCCCCCGGTGCGAAAATGACCGCTGATCCCGCTTTGCCGCCACCGCCATGCCCCGTCCGATTCATGCCACCATCCATACCGAATCCCTGCGTCACAACCTGGCGCGCGCGCGTCTGGCCGCGCCCGACTCGCGCGTCTGGGCCGTGGTCAAGGCCAACGCCTACGGCCACGGCATCGAGCGCGTTTTTGAGGGTCTGCGCGGTGCCGACGGCTTCGCGTTGCTGGACCTGAGTGAGGCCGAGCGCGTGCGCGCCCTGGGCTGGCGCGGCCCCATCCTGCTGCTCGAGGGCGTGTTCGAGCCGCGCGACTTGGAACTGTGTTCGCGCCTGGGCCTGTGGCACACCGTGCACTGCGACGAGCAGATCGAGATGCTTGCCATGCACAAGACGCAGGCCCCGCACCGCGTGTTTCTCAAGATGAATTCCGGCATGAACCGGCTCGGCTTCACCCCGCAGCGCTACCGTGCCGCCTGGACGCGGCTCGACGCGCTGCCGCAGGTGGGCGAGATCTC
>SCRR01000238.1 GCA_004322085.1 Burkholderiaceae bacterium | reverse complement strand
GGCCATTTTTCCGATTGCCGTGTTTGCATTTGGCTGGGCCCTGATGGTGCCGGTGGTGACCCTGCTGGTGCTGGACCTGTACCCCGAGCGGCGCGGCATGGCGTCGTCGCTGCAGGCCTTCATCGGCTCGACCGCCAACGGCGTGGTGGCCGGCGTGATCGCGCCGCTGGTGATGCACTCGACCGTGGCGATGGCGACAGCGTCACTGCTGATGATGGGCGTCGGGCTGGTGGCGTGGATTTACCTGCACCACCACTGGCCCGAGATCGGCAGGACAGTGGACGGTTGATCCCCCTGCCATTCCCGCGCAGGGTGGGGCAACACTTCAGGCGCGCCCCGCCACCCGGTATGCCAGCAACCCGACCCATTCATGCAGTGCAATCTGCCAGCGCCACAGGCTCTTGGCCAGTGAATACTCTGTCCATGGTGTACGGGTGCCGGTGCGGTAATCCACCGGGTAGGGTGTCACATTCCAGCCTGTGGCGCGGAAGGCGGCCAGCGCGCGCGGCATGTGCCAGGCAGAGGTGACCAGCAGCCAGGGCCGCGTCTTGTCCACGCCCGGCATCGCAGCACTCAGCACGGCGTTCTCGTAGGTGGTGCGCGAGGCCCCCTCGAATTGCATGCGCTGCGCCGGCACGCCCATGCCCTCGAAAAACTCGCGCGCCTGCACCGCATCGGGCTCGCCCGTGGTGTGCAGCTCGCCCTCTCCGCCCGTGAACAGCAGGCGCAGTTGCGGGTGCTGGCGCATCAGGACCACCGGCACCGTCATGCGCTCGGCTCCGTCATTGAGCGCCGCCTGGCCATTGCCGGCGCGCACCCAGGCCGGCTCCAGCGCGCCGCCCAGCACCACCATGCCGGCGTAGCGCTGCCACTCGGGCGCTTCGGGCGACGCGGTCCAGGCTGGCGGCGGATATTGCACCTCCAGCGCACGCAGCACAGCGTCTGGCAGCGGCCACCAGCCCAACAACCCCAGCAGCGCCAGCGCCGTCCAACCCAGCCCCAAACCCAGCACGCGTTTGCGTGGAATGCACAGCAGGGCCACGGCGAACAGCAGTGCGACCCAAGCGAGTGGCTGGGTGGCGAAAGACAGGAGTTTGGAGGCGAAGAACATGAGAGGTATTTCAACATGGCGCCCAAAAGCCATTGAACTAATGCCAATATGCGACCACCTCATAAGGCCGCCAGTACCTGGCCGGCGTAGCAATGTGCTACGTTTACCCGAACTCTCGGACCACTTCCAGCGCGTTGTGCCCGCGGCCCGTGCCCTGCCCAGGCTAACGGTTAAACCCTCGACGCGCCTCGCGGCAGTTGTCGTTTGCGCGGCTACCGCTTAAGAGCCGGATTGCTCCGGGCGACCCAAATCCCGATCAGAACACGCCCTCCGCGCCGATATTGACGTTCTTGATTCAGTACTTTATAGGACGAAACATTCCCTCATGAGCTCAAACTGAACATCACTGCACGTGAAAAAGGCCCATGGGCGTATTCATGGGCCATTTTTTCATTTTTTACATGAATTTTTTGGCAGTTTGTCGCCTGTTCTCTACCAAATAGTGACGTTAACCGATCACAAACTTGGCCCGGTCCTGGCCCTGAATCCACTTTGGTGGCTTGCCGCGGCCGGTCCAAGTGTCGCCCGTGGCTGGATTACGGTATTTAGCCGCCACCTTGGCATGCACACTCCCGGCGCGCGCCTTGCCCGACGGAAACACGTCTTGCGCCGTCAGGCCGAATTCAGCAACCAGGGAACGCACTTGCGTCACGGCCTGGGCAATTTCTCGCTGTCGGGCATCCTTGATTTGCTGTTCGAGGACTTCACGCTGCTTCAGGAGTTCTTTATAGGTGGACATAATCGATACCTTGAATACATGTCATAGTTAATGAAGTCTGGATAATAGCCGAAGGCATTCAAAACTTCATACTACTTTCGGTATTTAAATTAAAAATCATTCAATTATCCAATCACGATTCCGATTAACTTTCGGGAGAAGCGCTTATTTCCGTTGCCAATACCTTGTCAATTCGTTTTCCATCCAGGTCCAGCACTTCGAATATCCAGCCGGCGCATTCAATGCGCTCGCCCGTCACGGGCAATCGGCCCGACACCGACATCAGCAGGCCGGCCACGGTGTTGTAGCGGCCGCGGTCCTCTTCGGGCAGTTCGCGGATATCGAGCCGGATTTTGAGTTCACCGACCGGCATCAGGCCGTCGAGCAGCCAGGAGCCGTCTTCGCGCAGCAGCGCCCAAGCCTCGTCCTGGGCGCCGGGCTGGAGCTCACCCGTGATGGCCTCGAGCAGATCACGCGGTGTCATCAGGCCCTGCACCACGCCGTATTCATCCACCACAAACACCATGCGGCCCGACTTGGCGCGGAACTGCTCCAGCAATTCCATGCCGCTCAGCGTTTCCGGGAGGAACGAGGCCGGCGATACGTGCGACTCGATCGTGCCGCTGGTATCGGCACCGAGTTCGAGCAGCCGGCCCACGCTGATGATGCCCACCACATGGTCCAGCGAGCCACGGCATACCGGGTACCAGGAGTGTGAACAATTCTGGCCTCCAGCGCCCACCTCTTTTAGGCTTTGTGCTACTGTATTTGTAGCATCTAGCCACTCGACATCGGTGCGCGGCACCATCAGCGAAGTCAAAGGCCGATCGTCCAGGCGGAACACGTTTTGCACCATCTGGTGCTCATGCTCCTCGATCACGCCGGCGTCCAGGCCTTCGTCCAGGCTGGCCGTGATTTCTTCTTCGGTCACGGCCCGGGACGCAGCGTTGTCCACGCGCAGCAGCTTGAGCACGGCTTGCGTGCTGACGGCCAGCAGCCGCACGAACGGCTTGGCCGCGCTGGCCACCCAGGTCATGGGACGCGAGACCCAGCGCGCCACCGCCTCGGGATAAAGCTGGCCGATGCGCTTGGGCACGAGTTCACCGAACACGATGGTGACGTAGGTAATGACTGCCACAACGAGTGCCGTGGCACTGATGTCGGCCGCCCTCACGGGTACACCCAGGGTCTGGATCCAGACCGAGACACCCGAGCTGAACGCTGCCTCGCCGATGATGCCGTTGAGCATGCCGATCGAGGTGATGCCGACCTGCACCGAAGACAGGAACTGCGTCGGGTCGTCGAGCAAGTCGAGCGCTGCCTGCGCGCCCTTGTCGCCGCTCTCCGCCATCACTCCGAGCCGTGCCTTCCGGCTGGACGCCAGCGACAGCTCGGACATTGCAAACACGCCGTTGAGCAGGGTCAACAGCGCGATCAGCAGGAAATCCATGAATCAGCGTGGAGAATCGACACCATGGCACTTTACTTGATTGGCGACGTGCAGGGCTGCGACTCTGCGCTACAGCGACTGCTCGACAAAATTGATTTCTCGCCGAGCCGGGACACCCTGTACCAATTGGGCGACCTGGTGAACCGCGGCCCCGACTCGGTGGGCGTGTTGCGCCGCATGATGCGCTATGGCGACGCGGCGCGCTGCCTGCTTGGCAATCACGACCTGCACTTGCTGGCCATTTCGCAGGGTGTGCGCCCGCTGCACCGCAATGACACCCTGGGCGGTGTGCTCGGTGCGCCAGATCGCCCCGCGCTACTTGAGTGGCTGCGCCAGCAGCGTCTGGCGATGCTCGAAACGATTGCGGGTCAACCACTTTTAATGGTCCACGCCGGTGTCTTGCCTGCATGGAGCGCTACTAACACAATAGCGTTGGCGGCCGAGGTGGAAGCCGTGCTGCGCGGCAACGAATTGCACCGGTTCTTGCCGCAGATGTATGGCAACGAGCCCGCTGCCTGGAGCGACGCGCTCACCGGTGCGCCGCGGCTGCGTGTGATCGTCAATGCGCTCACGCGCCTGCGCTTTTGTGCGCCCGATGGGACCATGGAATTCGCGACCAAGGAGGGCGCCGGGGCCGCGCCCGCAGGCTACCTGCCCTGGTTCGACGCGCCGGGGCGGCACACGGCGGATGTGACGGTGGCGTTCGGCCACTGGTCCACCCTGGGCTGGCTGGCGCGGCCGGACGTGCTGTCGCTGGACACCGGGTGCGTCTGGGGCGGGTGTTTGAGCGCGCTGCGACTGGATACCGCGGGCGCCGCATCGGGCGGGCATGTCAGCGGCGAGCTGATTCAGGTGACGTGCGAACAGGCGCAGGTGCCGGGGTGAGCAGGTCAGGCGAGTTTGCCGACCGGCCCAATCACTGCGACTTGAACAGCGCCGCCACCTTGCGCTTGGGCTTGATGTTGGCCGAGACGCCGCTGCGCGAGCCAGGCGCCCTGGTCGCTTCCCAGGCGGGCGCGGCGTCATTGGCTGGGCTCTGGTAGGGCTGGTCGAAGAACGGATCACGCGCCGCGCGCACGGTGCGTTGCGGGCGCGGCGTACGAGCGGCGGGCGCCGCATCGAGAACGTCGCGTGGATCGCCAGTCTCGCCGGCGTCGCGCCAGGCGCGCCGGCCGTCGTTGATGCGGCCCTGGTCGCGGATCCTGGGCGCGTCTTCATCGAACTCGATCGGTTCGAGCTCGATCTTGGTCTTGATCAGCTTTTCGATATCGGCCACCAGCCGCACGTCGTTGCCGCCAGCGGCAAAACTCACCGCCAGGCCTGAGGCGCCCGCACGGCCGGTGCGGCCGATGCGGTGCACGTAGTCTTCGGCGTTGAACGGCACGTCGAAGTTGAACACCGCGGGCACATCCTTTATGTCGAGGCCGCGCGCCGCCACGTCGGTGCAGACCAGCAGATCCACCTCGCCGCTCTTGAACGCTTCGAGCGCTTTCAGGCGCTCGTCCTGGCTCTTGTCGCCGTGCAGCGCGGTGGTTTTCAAACCCTCGCGCTCCAGCGAGCGCGCCAGCCTGGCGCAGCCCAGCTTGCTGTTCACGAACACGAAAGCCTGCTTGATGCCGTTCTGACGCAGCACCTGGTGCAGGGCCCGGCGCTTGTCGTCGGGGTTGACGCTATAGAAATGCTGCTCGACGTTCGGGGCGGTGGCGTTGGAGCGCGCCACCTCGATCGTCACCGGATCTTGCAGGTAGCTGCTGGCCAGACGCTTGATTTCGGGTGAGAAGGTAGCCGAGAACAGCAGTGTGATGCGCTGCTTGGGCAGGTACGAGAGGATGCGCTGCAGATCGGGCAAAAAGCCGATGTCGAGCATGCGGTCGGCCTCGTCGAGCACCACATATTCGACCTGGTTCAGTACCGTATTCTTGGCTTCAATATGGTCCAGCAGACGGCCTGGCGTGGCCACCAGCACCTCGACGCCTTTTTTGAGTTCGAGTGTCTGTGGCTTCATGTCCATGCCGCCGAACACCACAGTGGCGCGCAGGCTGGTGTATTTGGCATAGACCTTGATGGCTTGCGCCACCTGGTCGGCCAGCTCGCGCGTGGGCAGCAGCACCAGCGCACGCACCGGGTGGCGCGCGGGCGAGGTCGACGTGTTCTCGTGCCTGAGCATGAGCTGCAGCAGCGGCAGGGCAAAGGCCGCGGTCTTGCCGGTACCGGTCTGGGCGGCGCCCATCACGTCTTTGCCTTGCAGAACGACCGGAATGGCCCGTTCCTGGATGGGTGTCATGGACTCGTAGCCCAGTTCGGCTACGGCGCGTGCCAGCGGCTCGGCCAGCGATAGATTTGAAAAGGAATGGGTCATTTAGCCCTCTATTGTCGCATTTTGCGATATAAGGGCCGATTTCCCCGGCTGGCACGCCTCGCTACAGGCCGCGCGCGCTGAATGTATCGCAGTCTTTCACGCTGCCGCTTTGCAGCCCGGCATTGAACCAGTGCGTGCGCTGGGCGCTGGTGCCGTGCGTGAAACTTTCGGGCACTACGTGACCGGTGGCAGCCTTCTGCAACGCATCGTCGCCGATTTTGGCCGCCGCGTTCATGGCGGACTCGATGTCGCCGTTTTCCAGGATCTGGCGCGACGTCTGCGCATGGTTGGCCCAGACGCCGGCAAAGCAGTCGGCCTGCAACTCCAGCCGTACGCTCAGGGCGTTCGACCGGGCTTGGCTTGCATGGCTGCGCATCTCGTCGACCTTGGCGCTGATACCCAGCAGGTTCTGCACGTGATGCCCGACCTCGTGCGCGATCACGTACGCCTGGGCAAATTCGCCGGGCGCGCCGAGCTGGTTCTTCAGGGTCTGGTAGAAGTCCAGGTCGATATACACCTTGCGATCCACGGGGCAGTAAAACGGGCCCATGGCGGATTCACCCTGGCCGCAGGCGGTGGGCGTCGCGCCGCGAAACAGCACCAGCTTGGGGTCGGTGTAGGTGCCGCCGGCCTTGGCAAAAATGTCGGTCCAGACGTCTTCCGTGTCAGCCAGCACGGTGGACACGAACTTCGCCATGCGGTCATCGGCCGGTGGCGCGTGCGCTGGCGCCTGCTGGGTCTGCGTCACGGGCGCGCCGCCACCACTGAGCAGGCTCAGCACCGTCATCGGACTGATGCCGAAGAAGTACGACGCGACCAGCGCGATCACGATGGAACCAATACCGATGTGTCGCCCGCCCAGACCGCCGCCGCCCAGAAAGCCGCCACCGCCGCCACCATCGTCCCGGCGGTCTTCCACGTTGTCCGATTCGCGGTTGCCTTCCCACTTCATGCCTGGCTCCTGTGATGTGATGCGCAGCGTATCCTGC
>SCRR01000237.1 GCA_004322085.1 Burkholderiaceae bacterium | reverse complement strand
TTGCGGCGCGGGGTCCAGCCGCTCGATCACGCTGGCGTGCACGTCCAGCGTGATCTCGTCGATCGCGCCCAGGCGCACGCGCACGGCCGCGCCGCGCGGCAGGGTTTGCGCGCCTGTCACGGGCAGCACCAGAGGCAGTTCGTCGGCCCGCAGCAGGCCCTCCTTGAAGACGACGCCGGTCAGCTCGGTGATCCCCTGTTGCTGCAGGTACTTGAGCGTCCAGAAGCGTTCCATGCCGCGCTGGTAATCGTTGTAGGCGGCGTAGGTCGCGTCGAAGTTGGAGATGATGGAGAACAGTTCGGCGGACTTCGGCTTGAACGGCGCCGCCAGCGCCGCCGCCCGGCCGTGGCGCGCGCAGGCGATGATCTGCCACTGGTTCACCAGATCGGTGTAGCGGCGCAGCGGCGAGGTGCTCCAGGCGTAGCTCTTGACGCCGATGCCCGCGTGCGGCAGCGCCTTGGTGCCCATGCGCACCTTCACGCCGGGCAGCAGGCTGGCCTGGCTGCGGTAGATGCCGGGCACGCCCAGCTCGGCCAGCCAGTTGCCCCAGGTGCTGTTGGCAATGATGGCGGCCTCGGCCACGATCAGGTCCAGCGGCGCGCCGCGCTGGCGCGTGCCGATCTCCACCTGTTCGCTGCCGTCCGGCTCGGCGCCACGATTACCGACCAACCTGAAGTTGTAGTCCGGGCGGTTGAAGGTCTCGGGCTTGCCGCGCACCACTTCGCGCCGGGCTTTCAGGTTTTTCGCGAGGCGGTGCAAAAATGAGAGCTGCTCGCGCAGACCCAGCAAGGGATGGGGCGTGTTTTCAACATGAATCGACTGATCGGCCAGCCATTCTTCGGTAACGATGTGGTCGAGCTGGTCGTGGCGCAGGTTCACGCTGACGGGCACGCGCTCAATCCTGGTCTCCGTGGCAGTGATCTCCAGCGTGGTTTCGTCGATCGTCACGTACAGCGACACGGCGGGGTTAGCGCGGCCTGCGTCGAGCGTGTAGATCTGCACCACTTCGTCGGGCAGCATGGTGATCTTGTAGCCCGGCATGTAGACCGTGGACAGCCGGTTGCGGCCCAGCTGATCGAGTGGGCCACCGGGCTGGATGGCCAGGCCTGGCGCAGCGATGTGGATGCCCAGCACCACGCTGCCCGTGCCCAGGCCCTGCACCGACAGCGCATCGTCGATTTCGGTGGTCTGCGAGTCGTCGATCGAGTACGCCTGCACAGCTGCCAGCGGCAGGTCGTCCGGCGGCTGCGGCGCGGTGACGGCGGGGAAGCCCGTGCCCTTGGGGAAGTTGTCGAACAAAAAACGCTTCCAGTGGAACTGGTAGGGCGAATCGATCGCGCCGGCCTTCTGCAGCAGGTCCAGCGGCGCGCTGTGGGTGGCGCGCGACGCCTCGACCACGGCCTTGTATTCGGGCGCGTTCTTGTCGGGCCGGAACAGGATCTTGTAGAGCTGCTCGCGGATCGGCGCCGGGCACTGGCCCTGGCCGAGTTCGGCGGCCCAAGCGGCAATTTGCGCCTGCAACTGCTTCTTCTTTTCGATGCCGGCCAGCGCCTGCTGCAGGATGTCGGCCGGCGCCTTCTTGAACCGGCCCTTGCCGGCGCGGCGAAAGTAGTGCGGTGCTTCGAACAGGCGCAGCAGTGTGGCGGTCTGCTGCTCCAAGGTCGCCGGTTTGGCGGCATCGCTGCTGAAATACTCGCGCGCCAGCTCGGCAAAGCCGAACTCGTCTGCGGGCGCAAATTCCCAGGCCAGGTCGAGCTCGATGGTCTCGCTGAGCGCCTGTGCCTGGCGCAGCAGCTCGGCCGGCGCTGGTTTGTCGAACCGGAGCAGCCCATTGGCCGCCTTGACCTTGACGCGCTTGCCGCTGTCCAGCTCCACCTGTGCGGACGATTCCACCTCGGACAGCACGCGCCCGGCGTGGAATTTGCCGGCTTCTTCAAACAATAAAAACATGGACCCTATTGTCCCCGTAAAACCGGGGGCTCAGGCCAATTGCAAAAACTCGAACACCTCGTCGATCTGGGCTTCGAAATCGGTCAGGGCGTGATCGCTGCCCTCCAGCAACCGGATGCGCGCGCCGCGGTAGCGCGCCGTCATCTCACGCCAGTCCAGCACCTCGTCGCCCTTGGCGATCACGGCGAAATAGTTGTCAGGCCGCGCCAGTGGGCCAGATTCGAGCGTGCGCAGCTCGTCCACGAACTCCGGCTTGAAGAAGAAATGATCGTCGGGGTTGTGCCATGCGGTTTGCTCGCCCACGTACTTTTGCAGATCGCGCGCCGGATCAATGGCCGGGTTCAGCAGCACCGCCTTGCACTGGGTCTGCTCCGCCACCCAGGTTGCGTAGAAGCCGCCGAGCGAGGAACCCACCACGGCCATGGATTTGCGCGGCCAGCCGGCAATGCCGTGCATCAGCATGGCGATCGCCTCGCGTGGCGAAGGCGGCAACTGGGGGCACCACCACGTCACTTCCCGGTGTTGCGAGTGCACGCGCGCGCCGACCTGACGCGCCTTGACCGATTCCGGAGAGGAACGAAAGCCGTGCAAATACAGCAGATGAGTGGTGGGCATGGC
>SCRR01000236.1 GCA_004322085.1 Burkholderiaceae bacterium | reverse complement strand
CATCAGGTTCAGCCCGAGCACGGCCAAGGCGATCGCCAGGCCCGGGAAGACCGAGAGCAGGGGAGCTTGAAACATCATGGTTTGCGCCTCGCTGAGCATGCGGCCCCAGGAGGGTTGTGGCGGCTGCGTGCCCAGGCCCAGGTAGGACAATGCCGCTTCGGCCAGGATCGCGATCGCGAAGCGGATCGTGATCTGCACGATCAGGATGGCCGAGATATTCGGCAGCACGTGCCGCAGTGTGATCGCGAGCGGGCCCTTGCCGCAAGCGCGCGCGGCCGCCACGTACTCACGCGACCAGATCGCATTGGCCGATGCGCGCGTGATGCGCGCGAACGTCGGGATGTTGTAGATGCCGATCGCGATGATCGCGTTGACGATGCCCGCGCCGAACACCGCCGTCAGCATGATGGCCGAGAGAATGGCGGGAAATGCGAGCGAGAAGTCAGTGAGCCGCATGATGGCTTCCTCGACCCAGCCGCGCCGCGCCGACGCGAGCAGGCCGAGCGCTCCGCCCACCGTGAGGCCGATGCCGACCGCGATCACGCCCACCAGGATCGAGGCACGCGCGCCCACCAGCAGCAGCGAGGCCACGTCGCGCCCATAGGCGTCGGTGCCGAACCAGTGGCTGGCCGATGGCGCCTGGAGCTTGGCGGCCATGTTCACGTCGTAGGGCGACCATGGCGTCCACACCAGCGACAACGCGGCGGCCAGCAGGAGCGCCAGCGTCAGCGCGGCGCCGATCGCGAAGCTGCGATGCCGGATCGCGCGGCGCCAGAAGCCGGGTGCCTTTGGCGCCGCGGCGCCCGGGATGATCGCGTGGGCGTTCATATGTCGGATGCCTTGATGCGCGGGTCGATCACGGCGTACAGGATATCGACGACGAAATTCACGATGACCACCATGGCGGCCAGCAGCATGACGCAGTCGCGCACCACGATCAGGTCGCGGTTGCCGATGGCCTGGAAGATCAGGCGTCCCAGGCCGGGCAGATAGAACACGTTCTCCACCACGATGGTACCGGCCAGCAGCTCGGAGAATTGCATGCCCATGACCGTGACCACCGGGATCAGCGCGTTGCGCAGCACGTGGGTCCACAGCACCGCGCGTTGCGACACGCCCTTGGCGCGCGCCGTGCGAACGAAGTCTTCGCGCATCACCTCGAGCACGGCCGAACGCGTGAAGCGCGCCAGGATCGCGGCCTGCACCACGGCGAGCGACAGCGCCGGCAGCAGGAGCGACTTGAGGCCCTGAGCGACGCCGTCGCCCCAGCCGTCGAAACCGCCGGCGGAGAACCAGTGCAGCTTGACCGAGAACAGCAGGATCAGCAGGATCGCGAACCAGAAATTCGGGATCGCAATGCCGACCTGGGTCAGACTCATCAGGCCGACGTCGCCTAGTCTGTTGTGGCGCGCCGCGGCGGTCACGCCGACCAGCAGTGCCAGCACGATGGTGAGCGTCATTGCGAGCAGCGCCAGCGGCACGGTGAGCGTGAGGCGCTCGCGTATCAGGTCCAGCACCGGTGTGCTGTACGCATAGCTCTGGCCGAGGTCGCCGACCAGCAAACCGCTGACCCAGTGCCCGTAGCGTTCCAGCGCCGGCTGGTTCAGGCCCAGTTTGATCGTCAGCGCCTGCACAGCCTCGGGCGCCGCGTCGGGTCCCAACAGCACTTGCGCGGCGTTGCCCGGCAGGATTTCCAGCACCAGGAACACTACGATGGAAGTGCCCACCAAGGTGGCGAGCAGCGTCACGAAGCGCTTGATAAGGAAAAGGCTCATGTCAGGAGAGGGGGCGTCAGGTCGGCATCGAGGCAGTACGGAAACTTGCGGGGCTGCGATCGGGAACTGATGATAGCGTCATGGCGTCGATCAGTACCGACGACTGCATCAACGGTGGCGTCTGCGAGCCGGGATGTCCCGATGAGGTCATTCGGCCACCGACCCGTCAGTTCTCGGACCGCGGTGGTTTCGGGCGCGGTGGCTTGCTGGTGTGCACGATCAGGGTTGCGTTGTCCATTTCGCCACGGGCCAGTTGCGGTACTGCCTTCAGGCTTCGGCTGATGCATTCATCGATGGCAATGCGTTGTTCCACCGACGGCCTTTTAAGGACCCAGTTGATCACTTCGGACTTGACGCCCGGATGCCCGATCCCCAGGCGCAGGCGCCAGTAATCGGGCGAGCCCAGCCGCGCATGGATGTCGCGCAGGCCGTTGTGCCCCGCATGGCTGCCGCCCAGTTTCAGCTTGACCTGGCCGGCCGCGAGGTCCAGTTCGTCATGCACGACCAGGATTTCAGCAGGCTGGATCTTGAAGAAACGTGCCAGCGCGGCCACGGATTGGCCCGACAGGTTCATGAAGGTTTGTGGCTTCATCAGCCACAGGGACTGGCCCTCAAATGTGGTGCGCGCGAGCAGCGCGTGGCAGCTCTTTTCGGGGGCAAGAGACACCTTGAGTTCGCGCGCCAGCGCGTCGATCCACCAGAACCCGGCGTTGTGTCGCGTGGCTTCGTATTCGGCGCCCGGATTCCCAAGGCCGACAAACAGTTTGATCATGAGGCCCAATTATGGAGGCACTCTTGAGAGACAAACGGCCCACCGAAGTGGGCCGTTTGCCATGACGCGACAGGCCTATTTCTTGGCAGCCGGCGGTTTTGCGCCAGCAGCCGGGGCCTTGGCCGCCGTCGTCGTAGCAGCGGGGGCTGCGGCTGCAGCCGCATCTGCAGCGGCTGGTGCCGCGGCGGTGGCGGCCTCGTCGGGCGCTGCCTCCTCGACGCTTGCCACCGTGACCACGGACACCACGACAGGGTTTTCCTTGCCATGCGTGACGACCGTCACGCCCTTGGGCAAGGTGATGTCATTGACGTGCAGCGACAAGCCCTTTTTCAGGCCGCTCAGGTCGACGTCGATGAACTCGGGCAGGTCGCCCGGCAGGCACGAGACTTCCAGCTCGGAGATCACGTGGTTGAGGACGCAATTCTCAAGCTTGACGGCCTGCGATTCCTCGGCGCCCGCAAAGTGCAGCGGCACCTTCATGTGCAGCCGGGTGTTGGCATCCACGCGCTGGAAGTCGATATGCAGCACGAGCTGCTTGAACGGGTGCATCTGCACGTTGCGCAGCAGCACCTTGCTGGTTTGGCCGTTCAGTTCCATGTCCAGCACGGTGGAATGGAAGGCTTCCTTCTTGATGGCATGCCACAGCGCGTTGTGATCGAGCTCGATCATCTGCGGCTCACCGCTGCCACCATAAACGATGCCGGGCGTTTTGCCGGTGATGCGCAGACGGCGGCTCGCACCCGTACCCTGCTTGGCGCGCTCAAAGGCGACGAATTTCATAACTCACTCCTGTAAGAGTCCACCGCGACCAGTGTGACTCCGGTTGAAAAGGATCTGCAACCTGCAGACCCGCTTTTTGCTCCGATCAGAAAAGTGTTTCCTGATCCGAGAACAAACTCATGACCGAATCGCCCTTTGCGATGCGCTGGATCGTCTCCGCGATCAGCGGTCCCACGGACAACTGGCGGATTTTCCCGCAGCCACTGGCCGCCACGCTCAGGGGAATGGTGTCGGTGACCACCACCTCATCGAGCGCCGGGCTGTTGGTGATGCGCTCGATCGCCGGGCCGGAAAAAATCGGGTGCGTGCAATACGCGTAGACCTTTTTGGCCCCGCGCTCCTTCAAGACTTCGGCCGCCTTGACCAGGGTGCCGGCCGTGTCGATCATGTCGTCCATGACCACGCAATTGCGCCCGTCGATCTCGCCGATCACGTGCATGACTTCGCTCACATTGGCCTTGGGCCGGCGCTTGTCGATGATGGCCATGTCGCAGCCCAGCTGCTTGGCCAGCGCGCGCGCGCGCACCACACCGCCCACGTCGGGCGAGACCACGATCAGGTCCTCGTACTTTTGCTGGCGCAAGTCGCCCAGCAGCACCGGCGAGGCGTAGATGTTGTCGACCGGGATATCAAAGAACCCCTGGATCTGGTCGGCGTGCAAATCCATGGTCAGCACGCGGGCCACGCCCACGGCTTGCAGCATGTTGGCCACCACCTTGGCACTGATGGGCACGCGCGCCGAACGCGGGCGCCGATCCTGCCGTGCGTAGCCGAAATACGGAATCACGGTGCTGACACGATCGGCCGAGGCGCGCTTGAGCGCGTCCACGATGATCATCAGCTCCATCAGGTTCTCGTTGGTCGGTGCACAGGTGGACTGCACGACGAAGACGTCGCGGGCGCGCACGTTCTGATTGATTTCGACGTTGACTTCGCCGTCGGAAAAGCGTCCCACGCTGGCTGCGCCGACCTTGATGCCCAGATGGTGCGCGATCTCTGCGGCCAGGCCAGGATTGGCGTTGCCCGTGAAAATCATGAAATCAGGGTGATGAGCCTGCATGAGCGTCCCAGCGATCTAAGTTTTGTGCCTGTACGTCTAACGTATTTGGCAGGGGAGGAAGGATTCGAACCTTCGCATGCTGGAATCAAAATCCAGTGCCTTAACCAACTTGGCGACTCCCCTACACGGGTCGACGGCTGAAATCCTCAGGATCTCAAACGTCCACCGATCAATCGTCGCTGGGTGCCCATCCCACCAGAGGATGAACATCCAAATTGCTACAGGTCCGCATCGCCCAGCCCGTGGGCACTTGTGCCGGGGGCGTGAGGTCCGTCTCATGCAGCAATTGCGCAAACACCGCGCTGCCAGAGCCTGTCATCCGGCCCCGTAATCCTTGCGCCGCAAGCCACTCAAGTGCCTGCGCGACCTCGGGGCAAAGCCTCTGGGCAACCGGCTGCAAGTCATTCTGGCCAAAGCCAAACGGGTTCGCAGCAAAGCCTGAGATTATAGCAGTGCGGGTATCCCGTTTGAGGTCGTCTGCTTCGAAAATGGGGCGTGTTTCCAGGCCGGCTTGTGGCTTGAGAACCGCAAATCGGGCCGCCGGCAATTGCGATTCACCCGTCAGGGGGGTTATTTCCTCGCCAATGCCCTGCACCCAGGCGTTATGTCCGCGCAGGAAAAACGGCACATCGGCGCCAAGTTGCAGACCAATATGCTCCAACTTTGATAGTGGCAAACCAATATCCCATAAACGGTTCAGTGCCAAAAGGCAGGAAGCTGCATCGGAGGAGCCGCCTCCCATGCCAGCCTGGACCGGTATTTGTTTGTGCACCGCGATGTGCACGCCGGGCGGCACGGCTGCAAAGGCTTGCAGCGCCCGCGCTGCGCGCAGCGTCAGATCGTCGGGGGGCAAGGCGGGGCCCAGATCTTCACGGCTGACGAGCCCGTCGCGGCGCAATTCGAAGTGCAGCGTATCGCACCAGTCGATCAGCATGAAGACCGACTGCAGCAGATGGTAGCCGTCGGATCGACGCCCCGTGATGTGCAGAAAAAGATTGAGTTTGGCCGGGGCCGGAATATCGTATAGCGCCTTCATCGCGTGATTATTGCGGCGCCTGCTGCTCCAGCGCCAGCCGCAACTCGGCTGGGGGCGGGGGCAGCGAGCGGCGCGCCACCAATTTGCCATGGGCCAGTTGCGACAAGTCGGCCTGCCAGCCCGGTACAGGTGTGTTGATGCCCTGCAGCCAGTCGAACAGCGCGGCCACGGGAATCACCGTGCCGGTCGCGTGACGAACCAGATCGTCAAGGGAATCGAAGCTGCGCGTCTGGTTGTCCGAGCGCAGCGTAGCCGAACCCGGCCCCCAGACCAGCATGGCCAGCGTGTTGCCTAACGGGTTGTAGAGCGACAGTTCGCCGGCACCGGCGTTGCCCTTGAGCTCGAAACCAGCCGAGAACGACTGCGCCTGGTCGGCGGCAACCGTTAAAGCGAGGCGGCCGCTCCAGAATGAGTTTTTTTGATGATTTTGATCCGTAGCCCTTATGGGGACTGCGCATCCAGCTATGAATAATATAGTAATCAGGGGTAACCAGCACGCGGGCCGGAGGTACCACCTCACAGCTTGACGCGCAGGCGCTTGAGGGTGGCCTTGAGCGTTTCGTTGTCGGAATCGGCAACATGCCCCTCCTTCCAGACCGAGAGGGCGCGCTCGCGCTGTCCCAGGCTCCACAGGACCTCACCCAGATGCGCTGCGATATCGGTATCGGGCCGGGTCTTGTAGGCGCCCTCCAGAAGACGTGCGGCTTCTTCCTTGTCGCCCATGCGGTACTCGACCCAGCCCAGGCTGTCGATGATGAAGGGATCGGTCGGCGCATATTGCAACGCCTTCTGAATCAGCTGTTTGGCCTCGGGCAGACGCTCACCGCGGTCCGCCAACGAGTAGCCCAGGGCGTTGTAGGCCTGTGCGTCGTCGGGCTTGATGACGATCAACTGGCGCAGCAGCCGCTCCATGTCGTCCGGACGGCCCAGTTTGTCCGCCAGCATCGCCTGGTCGTAGATCAGGTCGGGGTCCCTCGGGTCCTGCGCCAACGCGGTACCGAGCAAATCGTAGGCAGCCTGGTATTTTTTGTTGTCACGCAGCAGTTGCACTTGCGCCATCAGCTTGGCCCTGGCGTCGGCCGGTGTGCGCTCGGGCGTGCCGCGGATCAGCGCCAGCCCATCGTCCAGCTTGCCCTGCCTGGCCAGAATCGAGGCGCGCTGGCTTTGCACAGCGAGAAGATCCTTGGCGTTGTCAATCTGGTCCAGCCAGGCCTGGGCCGCTGGATAGTCGCCGCGCTTTTCCGCGATCTGGGATAGCGCCAGGTAGGCTTGCACCGGTCCGCGGTCGCTTTCGTCACGCGGCTTTTGCGTCTTGATCAAGTCAACGTAATGCTTGAGCGAGGCTTCGGCAGCGCTGATGTCATTGTCCTGCTCCTGCAGTGCGCCCTGGACCAGCCAGGCCGGTGCGAAGCCGGGTTGCGAGGTAGTCAAGATCTGCAATTGCTGCCCGGCCTCGCGAAGGCGCTGCGCATTGAGCAGCACGCGCACGTAGGCCATGCGCACCTCGGGCGCGGGTTTGCCTGCAAGGTAGGCGAGCACGATGGGCTCGGCCTGCGGCACCTTGGGACCCGTCATCTCAAGGGCCAGCATGGCGGGGCCTTCGGATTGTGGGTCCAGCGCCTGCCCGCGGCGCGCCGCATCGAGGGCTCCTGCCGTGTCGTCGGCCGCCAGCCGCATGCGGCCCACCGTGGTCCATGCCGCCGCGGCCGTTGCGGGCTGCGTCAAGTAGTCATCCAGCGCCTTTTCCACCACAGTGGCTGCCAATTTCTTGTCGGGCGTGTGCGCATAGATTTGCGGAATGGCCGATATGACGCTATTGCGTTCGTCCGGTGCAGTCATCGCAATCGCGGTCTTGAGCGGGACGGCGCTGTCATCGACCCGGTTCAGCGCGATGAGGATCTGCAGCACCAGCTGGGTCGCCTTGCGCGATTGGGGCTGGGCTTTTTGCCAGGCACGGGCCGCCTGCAAGGCCGACTCGCCAGAGCGCGCCTGCAACGCGATATTGACGGCGCGTTGATACAACTGGGCGTCATTGGTTTTGCGCGCAGCATCGAGAAACAGGGAGAAGCCTGCGCCGGGATCACCTTCTTCTACTTTCAGATCACCCAGCAAAACCTGGTAGAACAAGTCCGCACCCATCGCCGAGTTGACGGGCGCCGGCGCTGGTTTGCTGTCGGCGGGACTTTCAGCCCGTGCCACCAGGGCGCCCGCCGCCATGGCGGCTACTACAGTTACTACAAGGCGGCTTGCAAGGCGGTTAAATCGCTTCATCCGAACCATAATAATCCAAGCTTGTTAATCCTCCGTATCCATGCCTGAACTACCCGAGGTCGAAGTCACCCGGCTGAGTCTTGTCGACCGAATTGCCGGCGCGCGCATTGAGGACGTACGTCTGGGCAAGCCGTTGCGCTGGCCGCTTGGGTGCGACCCGGCGCAACTTGCCGGACGCACCGTGGCGGGTTTGCGCCGCAGGGGCAAGTATCTGCTGCTCGACCTTGATCGGGGCTTGTTGCTGCTGCATCTGGGAATGTCAGGCAGCCTGCGTTTCGCCGCCAGCCAGCCGCCAGCAGGCCCTCACGATCATTTTGATCTGGTGACGAACCGCGGCGTGCTGCGCCTGCACGATCCGCGCCGCTTTGGCGCCGTGGTTTTCGCGGCCGATCAGGCCGCGCCCATGGCAGTGCGGCTGCTTGGCAGGCTCGGCATGGAGCCGTTGAGTGCCGATTTCAATCTTCGGGCTTTTCATGCGGGGCTGAAGCGGCACACGGCGGCGATCAAGCAAATCCTGCTGGCCGGTGAGGTGGTGGTGGGGGTGGGCAACATCTACGCCTGTGAGGCGCTGTTCCTGGCCGGCGTGCGCCCCACTGTACGCGG
>SCRR01000235.1 GCA_004322085.1 Burkholderiaceae bacterium | reverse complement strand
GCCGACCCAGTGGAATGCGACGCCCATTGTCTTCGTGCATGGCAACGGCGACAGTGCTGCACTGTGGCAGACCACGATCTGGCGCTTCGAGTCGAACGGCTGGCCGGCCGATCGCCTGACCGCGATCAATATTCCCTACCCTCTGGCACGCGACAACGACAGCAAGCCGCAGGCCGGGCGCTCTTCAACGGCCGAGAATATGGCGTACCTGAGCGCCGCCGTCGACAGGGTGCTCAAGACCACCGGCGCCGGCAAAGTGATTCTGGTGGGCAACTCGCGCGGCGGCAACGCGATTCGCAACTACATCCAGAACGGCGGCGGCGACAAGACCGTGAGCGAGGCGATTCTCGGTGGCACACCGAACCACGGCGTCTGGGCCATCAAGGGCTACAACGAGGGCAATGAGTTCTCCGGCACCGGGCCGTTCCTGACCGGACTGAATGCGCCCAAGGAGATGAGCGGCGACGAAGTGACGCCCGGCGTGAAATGGCTGACCATCCGCTCCGACCACAACGACAAGTACGCCCAGCCAGATGGGCTCTGGATCGGCGCCAAGGGCAAGCCCACGGGTGTCACGTATGAAGGCCCCGCCCTCAAGGGCGCCACGAACGTGGTGATTCCGGGGGTCGATCACCGAGGTACCGCCTTTTCGCCTGCTGCGTTCGGGGCGATGTACAACTTCATCACCGGCCATGCGGCCAGCACTTTGGACCCGGTGGTGCAGGCCGCACCCGTGCTGAGTGGCGAGATCACCGGGCTGGGCGTGAATTCGAACGACCCGGCGTCCGGCAACTTCAGCAACAATCTGCCGCTGCCTGGCGCGCAACTGGCCGTGTACGCGACCGACCCGGCCACGGGCGAGCGCGTCGGGCCGGCCCGCTACAGCCAAACCATCACGGCAGACGGCCGCTGGGGCCCGTTCACGGCGGTCGCCGGCGTGCCGTACGAATTCGCCATCAGTGCGCCGGGCTACGCCACCACCCACATCTACCGCAGCCCGTTCCCGCGCTCCAGCCGCATTGTGGACATGCACCCGGTGCGCCTGGCCGCCGATGACCGGGACGCCGGCTCGGTCATCACGCTGGAGCGTCCGCGCGGCTATTTCGATGCGGTGCGCGACAAGATCAGCTTCGACGGCCACACGCCGCCGCCCGGCGTCCCGCCCACGGGGGTCGCCGGTGTTTCGAGCTCGACCATCAAGACCGGATCAAAGGACCTGCGGGCCATTACCGCCGTCCTTGACGGAGAGCGCATCACGGGGCGCACCTGGCCTGCCGCGCAGGGCAACGCGGTAGTGCTGGAACTGACGAACTGAAAAGTGGCGCTGGGCACGCAGGCCCGCGTGCCCGCGCGCATCAGCTGTACAGGCGCGAGGTCTTGGGCAGATGCGCCATCAGGAACTCCATCTGGTCCGCCAGAATCCGGCGATTGCGCAGGATGAAGTCTTCCCACAGGCTGGGCACATACGGGGTGTAGAGCAGCGGCATATGGGCCTGCTCGGGCGTACGGCTGCTCTTGCGGTGGTTGCAGGCACGGCACGCGGTCACCACGTTCATCCACTTGTCAATGCCGTTCTGCGCAAACGGAATGATGTGTTCGCGCGTGAGGTCTTCTTCATGAAACGCACCGCCACAGTAGGCGCAGATATTGCGGTCGCGCGCAAACAGCTTGCTGTTGGTCAGGCCGGGCTTGAGGTGGAACGGGTTGATATTGGGCACGCCCCGCGTGCCGATGATGCTGTTGACGGTGATGATGGATTGCTCGCCCGAAACGGCATTGTGGCCACCATGAAACACGGCCACCTCGCGCCCCACTTCCCAGCGCACGTCGCGCGCGGCATAGTGGATCACAGCCTGTTCCAGCGAAATCCACGACTGGGGCAACCCCTGGGCTGACAGCTTCAAGACCTTCAAAACACGCCTCCAGACAAACTTTGAACACCGCTGGGCGGAATCATCATTTCCCAAGTCGATCGCGGCATGGCGCCTGCGGGCCGGCTGAGTCACAATATACTCTTTTCATGACCATTTAGCGTCAATCCCATGTTGGGCGGGGACGCTACGCTATTAAAACGATAACACGCCATGCTGATTTTTCGTGGTTTCAACTACCCTGGCATCGCTGCCGCGTGCGCGCTGACGATCGGCAACTTCGATGGCATGCACCGCGGCCACCAGGCCATGCTGGCGCTCTTGAGCAACGAGGCACGGCACCGCGGCGTGCCCAGTTGTGTGATGACTTTCGAACCGCACCCGCGCGACTACTTCGCCGCCCTGCTGCACAAACCCGAGCTGGCGCCGGCGCGCATCGGCACGCTGCGCGACAAGCTGACCGAACTGGCGCGCTGCGGCGTCGACCAGACCGTGGTGATGCGGTTCGACGCACGGCTCGCTTCCCTGCCGCCCCAGGCCTTCATCGACGACGTGCTGGTGCGTGGTTTGGGGGCAAAGTACGTGCTGGTGGGAGACGATTTCCGCTTCGGCGCCAAACGCGCGGGGGACTACGCCATGCTCGATGCCGCCAGCGCGGCCGCAGGTTTCGAAGTGGCACGCATGAACAGCTATGAGGTGCACGGCCTGCGCGTTTCCAGCTCGGCGGTGCGCGAGGCGCTGGGCCAGGGCCGCATGCTGGACGCTGCCAGCCTGCTCGGGCGCCCCTACAGCATCAGCGGCCATGTGGTGCACGGGCGCCAACTCGGGCGCGACCTCGGATTTCCGACCTTGAACCTGCGCTTTGCGCACTGGAAGCCGGCGGCCAGCGGAATTTTTGCGGTGCAGGTTCATGGCCTGTCCGACGCGCCCTTGCCGGGCGTCGCCAACCTCGGCATTCGGCCATCGCTGGATCCGCACGACGTGAACGGCGGCCGGGTCCTGCTCGAGACGCATTGCCTGGACTGGCCCTCCGCCTTGGGGCGCGAGGGTGGGTACGGTAAAATCATCCGGGTGGAGCTATTGCACAAACTGCACGAAGAACTCAAGTACGACGGCCTCGACGCCCTGAAGTCAGGCATCGCGCGCGACTGCCTGGATGCGCGCGCTTTTTTCGCGTCGATGCACGGCCAGACGCATCGCCAGACCACACGCGACCGAATTTGACCGGGCTCGCCCTTGCGAGCGCTGCGTCGCAATTCACTCCCGCAACCCATTTCCCGATTCCGGCCCGCGCGTCGGAACGACATCATTGAGGCATGGCCATGACCGACAAGACCCCCGACCCCGTAGCCAAAACCGATTACCGCAGCACGCTCAACTTGCCCGACACGCCGTTCCCGATGCGCGGCGACTTGCCCAAGCGCGAGCCGGGTTGGGTCAAGGAATGGAACGAGAATGGCCTGTACCACCGCCTGCGCGACGCGCGCCACGGTGCGCCGAAATTCATCTTGCACGACGGCCCACCCTACGCCAACGGCCAGATTCACATGGGCCACGCGGTCAACAAGATCCTGAAAGACATGATCGTCAAGGCGCGCCAGCTGGAGGGCATGGACGCGCTCTACGTGCCGGGCTGGGACTGCCACGGCCTGCCGATCGAGAACGCGATCGAGAAGAAATACGGGCGCAAGCTCAGTCGCGACGAGATGCAGGCCAAAAGCCGCGCCTACGCCACCGAGCAGATCGCGCTGCAAATGGCCGAGTTCCAGCGCCTGGGTGTGCTGGGCGAGTGGGACCATCCGTACAAGACGATGGATTTTGCCAACGAGGCGGGTGAGCTGCGCGCCTTCAAGCGCGTGATCGAGCGCGGCTTCGTTTATCGCGGACTCAAGCCCGTGTACTGGTGCTTCGACTGCGGCTCCTCGCTGGCCGAGTTTGAAATCGAGTATGCCGACAAGAAGTCGCAGACCATCGACGTGGCGTTCAAGGCGCACGAGCCTGCAAAGCTTGCGGCGGCGTTCGGACTGCCTGCGTTGTCCAAAGACGCGTTTGCCGTCATCTGGACCACCACCGCGTGGACCATTCCCGCCAACCAGGCGATCAACCTCAACCCCGAGCTCGACTATGCGCTGGTCGATACCGAGCGCGGCCTGCTGATCCTGGCGGCTTCGCTGGTGGACGCGTGCATGACGCGCTATGCGCTCAATGGCCAAGTACTGGCCACGGTGCCCGGCAAACGGCTCGGCGGGCTCGAGTTCGAGCATCCGCTGTACGACGTGAAGGGAGAAAATGGTGAGTACGGCTACCGGCGTCTGTCGCCCGTCTACCTGGCCGACTACGCCACGGCCGACGACGGCACGGGCCTGGTGCATTCCTCGCCCGCCTATGGCGTGGACGACTTCAACTCCTGCGTCGCGCACGGCCTGGCCTACGACGACATCCTGAACCCGGTGCAAGGCCACGGCAGCTATGCGCCCGACTTTCCGCTGTTCGGCGGCCAGAACATCTGGAAGGCCGTGCCGGTCATCATCCAGGCGCTGCGCGATGCGGGGCGGCTGCTCGCGACCGAGACCATCAGCCACAGCTATCCGCACTGCTGGCGCCACAAGACGCCGGTGATCTACCGCGCCGCCGCCCAGTGGTTCGTCCGCATGGACGAAGGCGTGGGCGTGTTCACCAAAGACAAGGCGCCCAAGACGCTGCGCCAGCTCGCGCTCGACGCGATCGAGCAGACCCACTTCTATCCCGAAAACGGCAAGGTGCGCCTGCGCGACATGATTGCGGGCCGCCCCGACTGGTGCATCTCGCGCCAGCGCAGCTGGGGCGTGCCGATTCCGTTCTTCCTGCACAAGGACTCGGGCGAGCTGCACCCGCGCACCATGGAGATCCTCGACCAGGCCGCCGATATCGTCGAAAAAGGCGGCATCGAAGCCTGGAGCCGCGTCACGGCCGAGGAAATCCTCGGTGCCGCCGACGCGCCCCATTACACCAAGAGCGCCGATATCCTGGAGGTCTGGTTCGATTCGGGCTCGACCTTCTTTCACGTGCTGCGCGGCACACACCCTGACAACCACCACGAGGTCGGCCCCGAGGCCGACCTGTACCTGGAGGGCCATGACCAGCACCGCGGCTGGTTCCATTCCTCGCTGCTGATCGCTTGCGCGCTGGAAGGCCGCGCACCGTACCGCGGCCTCTTGACGCACGGCTTCACGGTGGACAGCCAGGGCCGCAAGATGAGCAAGTCGCTCGGCAACGGCATCGACCCGCAGACCGTGTCCAGGAAGCTGGGCGCCGAAATCATCCGGCTGTGGGTGGCCGCCAGCGACTATTCGGGCGACATCGCCGGCGACGACAAGATCCTCGCGCGCGTGGTCGACACCTACCGGCGCGTGCGCAACACGCTGAAGTTCCTGCTGGCCAACACGAGCGACTTCGACATCGCGACCGACGCGGTGCCGCTGGCGCAGATGCTGGAGATCGACCGCTACGCGCTGGCCCGCGCCGCGCAGCTGCAGGCCGACATCCTGGCGCACTACAAGGTCTACGAATTCCACCCGGTCGTCTCCAAACTGCAGATCTATTGCAGCGAAGACCTGGGCTCGTTCTATCTCGACATCCTGAAGGACCGGCTCTACACCACGGCGCCGAAATCGCTGGCGCGGCGCAGTGCGCAAACCGCACTGTGGCATATCACCCAGGTGATGCTGCGCTGGATGGCGCCGTTTCTGTCGTTCACCGCCGAGGAGGCGTGGAAGCTGGTGGGAACGAGCGAATCCATCTTCATGGAAACCTACAGCAAACTGCCACCGCCCGATACCGCGCTGCTGGCCAAATGGTCGCGCATCCGCGAGCTGCGTGACGCGGTGAACAAGGACATCGAGACCTTGCGCGCTGACGGCAAGGTGGGTTCGTCGTTGCAGGCCATTGTGTCACTCGGCGTGGAGGCGCAAGACCACGCCCTGCTGGCCAGCCTGGGTGACGATCTGAAGTTCGTATTCATCACATCCGCTATTGATCTAGTAGCGTCCAGTGAATTGCAGATAAGGGCTACAGCCACTTTTGATACCAAATGCGAGCGCTGCTGGCACTACCGCTCTGACGTCGGCCACGACCCGGCGCACCCCACGCTGTGCGGGCGCTGCACCAGCAACTTGTTCGGCGCGGGTGAAGTGCGGAAGTTTGCGTAATGGCGAAGAATACATTCGCAAAATCATCCTCCAGCGTCGTTCCCTGGCTGGCCCTGGCCCTGGTCGTGTTGATACTGGATCAGTTCAGCAAGGTGCTCATCATGGGCTACTACCAGCTGGGCGACGGCACTACGATCACCAGCTTTCTGAACATCGTGCGGGTGCACAACACCGGCGCTGCATTCTCGTTCCTGGCAGCGGCGTCGGGCTGGCAGCGCTGGTTCTTTACCGCGATCGGCGTGGTGGCGGCGTTGGTGATCGTGTGGCTGCTGCGCTCGCACTCAGGCCAGAAACTGTTCTCGTTCGCGCTGGCCTGCATTCTGGGCGGCGCCGTGGGCAACGTGCTGGACCGGCTGATGCACGGTTATGTGGTGGACTTCATGGATTTTCACTGGCACGGCGCGCATTTCCCGGCCTTCAACCTGGCCGACAGCGCCATCACGCTGGGTGCGGCCTGCCTCATTCTGGACGAACTGCTGCGCGTGCGACGCGGCAGATAATCCGCCATGAAGGACCTGCTCAACCTGTTCGCCGCGGTCGCCCTGCTGGTCTGGGGCACCCAGCTCGTGCGCACCGGGGTGCTGCGCGCGTTCGGCAGCAATTTGCGGCAGGTGCTGGCGCGCAGCATGGGGAACCGGTTCACGTCGGCGCTCTCGGGCATCGGTGTGACGGCGCTGTTGCAGTCTTCCACGGCCACTTCGCTGATGACCTCCTCCTTCGTCGGTGAAGGCCTGATCACGTTGCCGGTTGCGCTGGCCGTGATGCGCGGCGCCGACATCGGCACCGCCTTGATGGTGGTGCTGTTCTCGTTCGATTTGTCGTGGCTCTCGCCCATGTTCATCTTCAGCGGCGTGGTGCTGTTTCTCACGCGTCAGGACACGCTGGCCGGGCGCATCGGCCGGGTGCTGATCGGACTGGGGCTGATCCTGCTGGCCCTGCAGCTCGTGATGGCCTCCGCGGCAACCTTGCTGGCCACCCCCGCAGTACGCGTGCTGCTGAGCTCGGTCGGCAGCGACCTGCTGACCGAAATCATCCTGGGCATGGTACTCGCGGTCATGGCCTATTCCAGCCTGGCCGTCGTGCTGCTGATCGCGGCGCTGGCCGCCTCCACCATGATCTCGCTGGACGTGGCGCTGGGCCTGGTGCTGGGCGCCAACCTGGGCAGCGGCATGGCCGCCGTGCTCACCACCGCCAAGTCGGCCGTCGAGGTGCGGCAGGTCTCGATCGGCAACCTGCTGTTCAAGATGCTGGGCGTGGCGCTGATGGCGCCGTGCGTCGGCCTGTGGCTGCGCCACGTACAACCGGTGCTGCCCAGCCCCACGCATGGCGTGGTGCTGTTCCACCTGGGCTTTAACATCATCATGAGCGTGGCCTTCATCGGCCTGACGCAACCGGTCGCGCGCATCGTCGCGCTCTTGCTGCCGAAGAAGCCCGAAACATCGGCCTCGCAGATGCGCCCGCGCCACCTCGACCCCTCGGCACTGTCCATGCCCTCGCTGGCCATTTCCTGCGCCGCGCGCGAGGCCTTGCACCAGGCCGACGTGGTGGAGACCATGATGAACGGCATGCTCACCGTCATCAAGACCGATGACTTGCGGCTGGCCGAAGAGCTGCGCAGGATGGACGACACAGTGGACGAGCTGTACTCGGCCATCAAGTACTACATGACGAAGATCCCGCGCGAGGCGCTCGACGAGGCCGAGAGCCGGCGCTGGACCGACATCATCAGCTTCACCATCAACATGGAGCAGATCGG
>SCRR01000234.1 GCA_004322085.1 Burkholderiaceae bacterium | reverse complement strand
GGTGGCGGTGGCGGTGGTGGCGCTGGCAGCACTGGCAGCGCACGCATCCTGAGCCCGCGTGGCAGCGTGATTGCCGAGCCGCGCACCAATCAGCTGTTCGTATCCGACATCGCATCCAAGCTGGACCAGGTGCAGCAGCTCATCACCAAGCTCGATATTCCGGTGCGCCAGGTGCTGATCGAGGCGCGCATTGTCGAGGCGACCGATACCTTCAGCAAGTCACTCGGTGTCAGGTTGGGGGGGGCATCATCAACGGGAGGTCTTCCTTTGGCACCACACCTGCGACAACTAACGGCGTTGGCTCTACGACCTATTCGGTGACCAATACCGGTGGCATCACGACATCGACCACGACCGCCACCAATCCGCTGTTCAATAACGGCAACTTCGTCAATTTGCCGGCCACTTCGAATGACAGCAATTCCCCTGCCGCGTTCGCGATCTCGCTGTTCAATTCCAGCGTATCGCGCATGCTGAACCTGGAGATTTCGGCACTCGAAGCAGACGGCAAAGGCAAGGTGGTGTCCAGTCCACGGGTCGTCACGGCCGACCAGACCAAGGCCATCATCGAGCAGGGCACCCAGCTGCCCTACCAGACGGCGACCTCCAGCGGCGCCACCTCGATTGCGTTCCAGAAGGCGAATCTTTCGCTTGAAGTGACTCCGCAGATCACGCCCGAAGGAAACATCATTCTGGACCTGGACGTGAGCAACGACTCCGTGGGCCAGGCCACCTCGGCCGGTTTTGCAATCAACACCAAGCACGTCAAGACCCAGGTGCTGGTTGAAAACGGCGGCACCGTGGTGATCGGCGGCATCTACACGCTGACGGAGACCAACAATACCGACAAGGTACCGCTGCTGGGAGATATTCCGGTGGTGGGCAATTTGTTCAAGACCAACTCGCGTGTCTCCAACAAGCAGGAAATGCTGGTGTTCATCACGCCCAAGGTGATCACTGACCGGAGCGCGGCACGCTGACGATGCTGTGCAGGGTGTAGCGCTCGTCGGCCTCCCCGGCTCCGGAAAATCCACCGTCGGGCGGCAACTCGCGCGGCGGCTTCAGCTCCCGTTTATCGATTCTGACCCGGTGATTGAGCGCCGCCTGGGCTGCTCGATCCGGGCGTATTTCGAGCGCGAGGGCGAGGAGAGCTTCCGCGATGTGGAAGAAGCCGTGCTCGATGAGTTGACGCAGTCCCATGCCGGCGTGCTGTCCACAGGCGGTGGCGCCGTGCTGCGTCCGGGCAACCGTGAGCGGCTGTACATGCGCATGCACGTGGTGTACCTGCATTCCGCGCCCGATGAAGTGTTTCGCCGTCTGCGGCATGACCAGAACCGGCCGCTGCTCCAGGTGAAAGATCCATTGGGCCGCCTGCGTGACTTGTATGCGGTGCGCGACCCCCTGTACCGCGAGGCCGCGCACTTCGTGATCGAAACTGGCCGTCCCTCGGTGGCCACGCTGGTCAACATGATCGTGATGCAACTGGAGTTGGCCGGTATCGTGCCGTCGCGTTAGTGCTTCCGGGTGACCCACCCTGCTGATGGCGCTGCAGCGGTCGCTAAACTTGGAGCCTATGGAAGCTACTCCCGTCACCACGACCATACCCTCCGTGCAGGTGCAAATCCGCCTGGCCGAGCGCAGCTACCCGATTGTCATTGGTTCCCAACTGTTCGACAACCCGGCGACCTGGGCCGCGCTGCCGCGCGCCAGCGCGGCGCTGATCGTGACCAACACCACTGTCGCGCCCCTGTATGCGCGGCGTCTGCAAACCTCGCTGGCCGGCCGCTATGGCGTGATTCACACCGTGGTGCTGCCGGATGGCGAGGAGTTCAAGACCTGGGCCACGTTGAACCTGATTTTTGACGCCTTGCTGCAACACGGCTGCGACCGCAAGACGGTGCTGTTCGCGCTGGGCGGCGGCGTCGTTGGCGACATCACGGGTTTCGCCGCCGCGAGCTACATGCGCGGCGTGCCGTTTGTGCAGGTGCCGACCACGCTGCTGGCGCAGGTCGATTCCTCGGTGGGCGGCAAGACGGCGATCAATCATCCGCTGGGCAAGAACATGATCGGTGCGTTCCACCAGCCGCAGCTGGTGGTGTGCGACCTGGACACATTGCAGACGCTCCCCAAGCGCGAGCTGGCCGCCGGCCTGGCCGAGATCATCAAGTACGGGCCGATTGCCGACATGGCATTTTTCGGCTGGATCGAGGCGAACCTGCCGGCGCTGCTGGCGCGCGAGCC
>SCRR01000446.1 GCA_004322085.1 Burkholderiaceae bacterium | reverse complement strand
AGTTTTCCCGATGCCCTGCATGGACCGCAGCGCGAGAGTCTGCGCCAGCGCGTCGGGGATTTCGTGATACGCCGCGCGGAAGGGTTCTATTCCTACCAGCTGGCCTGCGTGGTGGACGATGCCTTTCAGGGTATCAGCGAAGTCGTCCGCGGCACCGACCTGCTCGATTCCACGACTCGCCAGATCTGGCTGCAGCGCTGTCTCGGCCTGTCCACACCGCGCTACCGGCACCTGCCGCTGGTACAGGACCAGCACGGTCGCAAGCTTTCCAAATCCACCCGGGCATGGCCGCTTGATCCAACCGACCCGATACCGGCGTTGCGCCGCGCGCTGGCCTTCCTGCAACGGCCGTTTCCAGCCAGGGCACACGATGTCGAAACCCTCCTCGTTGCCGCACTTGAGGGCTTTTCTCCGACACTTTTATCGCATTGCAGCGGTCATTCCGTTGACTGAAGCGCTATAAAGGAAGTCAGCAAACTGTCGGACTCTGATGGTCGAGGCGAAAATTCGACTGCACGGCGGCAGCTTTTCGGCGATTCGCCGACCCATCGTGGTTCCGTGGGGCGGCAATCGACGGAAATATGGACCGTATACGGATTCGAAGATCGACCGGCCAAAGTCCGACGGCCTCCCCGGCATCAGCCGCTCGCCACGCCACACGGCAAGATCGTGGTCGCGGATGACAGCATGCCCCGCACCACGCTTCACCTCACTGGAGATTCGCGACATGACACAACGCACGGCATTGGTTACCGGTGGCACCGGCGGCATCGGCAGCGCCATCATCCGCTATCTGGCGGACCAAGGGCACCGGGTTGCCACCAACTACCGTGATCCGGACAAGGCGGAGAGCTGGCGCAAGGCCATGGCCAGCGCTGGTGTCGAGGTCTGCATGGTGCAGGGCGACGTGACCGATCCGGCCGCATGCGAGGCCATGGTCCGCAAAGTCGAGGAAAAATGCGGCCCGGTGGATATTCTGGTCAACAACGCCGGCATCACCCGCGACACCACGTTCCACAAGATGGACTACGCGCAGTGGATGGACGTGATCAACGCCAACCTCAACTCCTGCTTCAACGTAACCCGCGCGGTGATCGAGGGCATGCGCGCGCGCAAGTGGGGCCGGATCGTGCAGATCAGCTCGATCAACGGTCAGAAAGGGCAGTACGGCCAGGCCAACTACGCCGCCGCCAAAGCCGGCATGCACGGCTTCTCGATCTCGCTGGCGCAGGAAAACGCCAAATTCGGCATTACCGTCAACACGGTGTCACCCGGCTATGTCGGTACCGACATGG
>SCRR01000233.1 GCA_004322085.1 Burkholderiaceae bacterium | reverse complement strand
CGGGGACTACGTGTGCCGCGTGGGCCGTCCGGTGACCTACTGGCTTGGCGTCGTCGAAGGTCTGCTCAAGATGAGCAGTGACGACGCGAGCGGGCAGACCATGACCTTCACCGGCCTGCCGCCGGGCGGCTGGTTCGGCGAGGGCACGGCGCTCAAGCGCGAACCGTACCGCTACAACATCCAGGCGCTGCGCGCCAGCGTGATCGCCGGCTTGCCGGTGGATACCTTTCATTGGCTGCTGGATCACTCCATCGGCTTCAATCGCTTTGTGATGAACCAGCTCAACGAGCGCCTGGGCCAGTTCATCGCGGCGCGCGAGATCGACCGCATGACCAACCCCGACCTGCGCGTGGCGCGCAGCCTGGCGGCGCTGTTCAACGCGGTGCTCTACCCCGGTGTCGGTGAGGTGCTGCGCATCACGCAGCAGGAAATGGCCTATCTGGTGGGCCTGTCGCGCCAGCGTGTCAACGAAGCGCTGGCGGCGTTGCAGGCCCAGGGCATGATCGCGGTCGAGTACGGCGGCTTGCGTGTGCTCGATCTACCGGCTCTGCGCTTCAGCGTGATTTGAGAGAAAATGACGCGTAGCCCTTGTGGTGATTGCGCAAGTTGCTTCTAAAACAATAGCATATGATCGATTCCAGAAAACCCGCCCCCATGTCGCGCCGCACCGCGCCGCCCGCGCTCAAGGCCACTGGTCCGGGCGTTCGCGTGGCCGCATCGAGCGCCGGCACCACTCGGCTGAACAAGCGCATGGCCGAGCTCGGCCTGTGCTCGCGCCGCGAGGCCGACGACTGGATCGACAAGGGCTGGGTCAGGGTCAACGGCGAGGTCGCGCCCATGGGCCTGCAAGTCAAACACAGCGACCGCATCGAGATCGACAAAAAGGCCCAGGGCCGGCAGGCCACCCAGGTCACCATCCTGCTGAACAAGCCCATGGGCTATGTGAGCGGCCAGGCCGAAGACGGCCATCAGCCGGCCGTGACCCTGGTCACGGCGCCCAACCGCTGGCGCGATGACAACGCGCGCTTTTTCTTCCATCCCTCGCAGCTGCGCGGCCTGGCGCCCGCCGGGCGGCTCGACATCGACTCGATCGGCCTGCTGGTGCTGACGCAGGACGGTCGCGTGGCGCGCCAGCTGATCGGCGAGGACTCGGTCATGGACAAGGAATACCTGGTGCGCGTGAGTCTGGGCGACACGCTGGTCGATGTGCAGGCCGCTTTTCCCGCTGAGCAACTGGCGCGCCTGCGCCACGGCCTGAGTCTGGACGGCCAGCTTCTCAAGCCCGCGCAGGTGGACTGGCAAAATCCCGAACAGTTGCGCTTTGTGCTGACCGAAGGCAAGAAGCGTCAGATCCGGCGCATGTGCGAGCAGGTCGGCCTCAAGGTGGTGGGCCTGAAACGCATTCGCATCGGGCGTATGCTGCTGGGCAATCTGCCCGTGGGCCAGTGGCGCTACCTGGCGCCGCATGAGCGGTTTTGAGCCTGCGGCGACCGAGGCGGGACCTTGAAATCCGGGGCCCGTGCCCTTATCTGCGGGCAGCTTCCTTTTCTCAAACCTTGACAACACCATGAGCAAACAAACCCTCTCGTTCCAGGCCGAAGTGGCCCAGTTGCTGCACCTCGTCACGCATTCGCTGTACTCCAACAAGGAGATATTCCTGCGCGAGCTGATCTCCAACGCCTCCGACGCTTGCGACAAGCTGCGCTACGAGGCGCTCAATGACCCGACCCTGCTGGAGGACGCACCCAACCTCGAAGTGCGCGTGAGCATGGACAAGGCCGCGCGCACGCTGACCATCAGCGACAACGGCATCGGCCTGTCGCAGCAGGAGGCGATCGACAACCTGGGCACCATCGCCAAGAGCGGCACCAAGGACTTCGTCTCAAAACTCAGCGGCGACCAGAAGGCCAAGGCGGACGAGCAGGGCCAGTTGATCGGCCAGTTCGGCGTGGGTTTTTACTCGGGCTTCATCGTGGCCGACAAGATCACGGTGGAATCGCGCCGCGCTGGCCTGCCGCCCGATCAGGCCGTGCGCTGGGTCAGCGATGGTGGCGCCAGCGGCGGCGGCGCCTTCGAGGTGGAGAGCCTCACGCGCGCTGCGCGCGGCACCAGCGTGATCCTGCACCTGCGTGAGGATGCGCAGGACTACCTGAGCGCCTGGAAGCTCAAGGGCATCATCAACAAGTATTCCGACCACATCAGCCTGCCCATCCTCATGCAGAAGGAGGAATGGAAGGAAGGTGAAGAAGGCAAGGGCGGCGAGATGATCACCACCGACGAGTGGGAAACCGTGAACCAAGCCAGCGCGCTGTGGACGCGGCCCAAGAAGGACATCACACCCGAGCAATACATCGATTTCTACAAGCAGATCAGCCACGACCACGAGGCGCCGCTGGCCTATACGCACAACCGTGTGGAGGGCAGCACCGAATACACGCAACTGCTGTACATCCCGTCCAAGGCGCCGCTGGACCTGTTCAACCGCGACAAGGCCGCCGGCATCAAGCTGTATGTCAAGCGCGTGTTCATCATGGATGATGCCGAGGCCTTGATGCCGGTGTACCTGCGCTTCGTCAAGGGCGTGGTGGACTCCAGCGACCTGCCGCTCAACGTGAGCCGCGAACTGCTGCAGGAAAGCCGTGACGTGAAGGCGATCCGCGATGGTTGCACGAAGCGCGTGCTGTCCATGCTCGAAGACCTCGTCAAGAACAACCACCCGGCCGACGACGCGAGCGAGGAAGACAAGGCCGGCGCGGGCAAGTACGACAAGTTCTATGCCGAATTCGGCGCCGTGCTCAAGGAAGGCCTGGGCGAGGATTTTGCGAACCGCGAGCGTCTCGCCAAGCTGCTGCGCTACGCCTCCACCAGCTCGGACACGCCCAGCGTGAGCCTGGCCGACTACAAGGAGCGCATGAAGGAGGGCCAGGAGGCGATTTACTACATCACCGCCGACACGCTGGCCGGCGCGAAGAACAGCCCACAGCTCGAAGTGTTCAAGAAAAAGGGCATCGAGGTGCTCCTGATGACCGACCGCGTGGACGAGTGGGCGCTGAGCTACCTGCACGAATTCGATGGCACGCCGCTGCAATCCGTGGCCAAGGGCGCCGTGGATCTGGGCAAGCTGCAGGACGAGGCCGAGAAAAAGGCGGCGGAGGAAGCCGCGGAAGCCTTCAAGCCGGTGCTGGCCAAGCTCAAGGAAGCGCTCAAGGACAAGGCCGAGGACGTGCGCGTGACCAGCCGCTTGGTGGACAGCCCGGCCTGTCTGGTGGTGCAGGACCACGGCATGAGTACCCAGCTCGCACGCATGCTCAAGCAGGCCGGGCAGAGCATGCCCGAGGTCAAACCCGTGCTCGAAGTCAACCCCGAGCA
>SCRR01000232.1 GCA_004322085.1 Burkholderiaceae bacterium | reverse complement strand
GGCGTGCCCACCATGTTCATTGCCGAGCTCGACCATCCGCGCTTCAAGGAGTTCGATCTGTCCAGCCTGCGCACCGGCATCATGGCCGGCTCGCCGTGCCCCACCGAGGTGATGAAGCGCGTGGTTGGCGACATGCACATGTCCGAGGTCACGATTGCCTACGGCATGACCGAGACCAGCCCGGTGAGCTGCCAGAGCTCGACCGATACGCCGCAGGACAAGCGCGTGTCCACGGTTGGCACGGTGCAACCGCACATCGAAATCAAGATCGTCGATCCCGAGACCGGCGCCACGCTGGCGCGAGGCATGTCCGGCGAGTTCTGCACGCGCGGCTACTGCGTGATGCACGGCTACTGGGACGACGAGGCGCGCACGGCCGAGGCGATCGACAAGGATGGCTGGATGCACACCGGCGACATCGCGACGATGGATCCCGAGGGCTACGTCAACATCGTGGGGCGCATCAAGGATATGGTCATTCGCGGCGGCGAGAACATCTACCCGCGCGAGATCGAGGAGTTTCTGTACCGCCACCCCAAGATCCAGGATGTGCAGGTGGTCGGCCTGCCCGACAAGCGCTACGGCGAGGAGTTGTGCGCCTGGGTCATCGTCAAGCCGGGTCAAAGCCTGACCGAGGACGAAGTACGCGAGTTCTGCACGGGCCAGATCGCGCACTACAAAGTGCCGAAATACATCCGTTTCGTGACCGCGTTCCCGATGACCGTGACCGGCAAGATCCAGAAGTTCAAGATTCGCGACGCGATGAAAGAGCAGCTCGGACTGGCAGACGAGAAGACCGCCTGAAAACAATCGCAACCACCCAAGGGCAGATAAACCGAATGAGCACGCTAGAGACCCAACTCAACCCCCGATCTGCCGATTTTCAGGCGAATGCGGCCGCCATGCGCGAACTGGTGGCTGACCTGCGGCTGCAGGTCGTCAAGGTGGCGGAGGGCGGCGGCGAAGCCGCGCGCGCCAAACACGTGGCGCGCGGCAAACTGCCGCCGCGTGAGCGCGTGCAGATGCTGCTGGATCCGGGCACGCCGTTTCTGGAGCTCTCGCCGCTGGCGGCGATGGGCATGTACCGTGATGCGGCGCCGTGCGCCGGCCTGATTGCCGGCATTGGTCGTGTCAGCGGTGTGGATTGCCTGATCGTGTGCAACGATGCCACGGTCAAGGGAGGCACCTACTACCCCCTGACGGTGAAAAAGCATTTGCGGGCTCAGGAAGTGGCGCAGCAAAACAACCTGACCTGCATTTACCTGGTGGATTCGGGCGGCGCCAACCTGCCGAATCAGGATGAAGTGTTTCCCGATCGCGACCACTTCGGGCGCATCTTCTACAACCAGGCCAACATGAGTGCGCAAGGCATCTCGCAAATCGCGGTCGTGATGGGTTCGTGCACGGCCGGTGGTGCCTACGTGCCGGCCATGAGTGACGAAACCATCATCGTGAAGAACCAGGGCACGATCTTCCTTGGGGGGCCGCCGCTGGTGAAGGCCGCCATCGGCGAGATCGTGTCGGCCGAAGACCTGGGCGGCGGCGATGTGCATACGCGCCTGTCGGGGGTGGCCGATCACCTCGCGCAGAACGATGCCCATGCGCTGGCACTGGCGCGCCAGTGCGTGGCGAGCCTGAACCGGCGCAAGTGCACGGATGCCGCGTTGCGCGCGCCGGTGGCGCCGCGCTACGACGCGGCCGAGCTGTACGGCGTGATCCCCGCCGACACGCGCAAGTCCTATGACGTGCATGAGGTCATCGCGCGCATTGTCGACGACAGCGAGTTTCACGAGTTCAAGGCGCGCTATGGCACCACGCTGGTTTGCGGCTTCGCGCACATCGAAGGCATGCCGGTGGGTTTCGTTGCGAACAACGGTATTTTGTTTTCCGAGTCGGCGCAAAAAGGCGCGCACTTCATCGAGCTGTGCTGCCAGCGCAAGGTGCCGCTGATATTCTTGCAGAACATCACCGGCTTCATGGTCGGGCGCAAGTACGAGAACGAGGGCATCGCGCGCCATGGCGCCAAGATGGTGACCGCGGTGGCGACTGCGCAGGTGCCGAAATTCACCGTGATCATCGGCGGCAGCTACGGCGCCGGCAACTACGGCATGTGCGGGCGCGCCTATTCACCGCGCTTTCTCTGGATGTGGCCGAACGCGCGCATTTGCGTGATGGGTGGCGAGCAGGCCGCCGGTGTGCTGGCCACGGTCAAGCGCGATGGCATCGAGGCGCGCGGCGGCGACTGGAGCGCGCAGGAAGAAGCCGCCTTCAAGCAGCCGCTGCTCGACCAGTTTGCACGCCAGTCGCATCCCTACTATTCGAGTGCGCGTTTGTGGGACGACGGCGTGATCGATCCGGCCGATACGCGCCGCGTGCTGGCGCTGGGTCTGGCGGCCACGCTCAACGCGCCGATTCCCGACACCAAGTTCGGCGTGTTCCGCATGTAAGGCCGGGCGCATGGACAACATCTACATCACGCCCGAGCATGAATTGCTACGCGACCAGGTCGCGCGCTTTGTTGCACGCGAAGTCGAGCCCCATGGCGCAGCCTGGGAAGAGGCTGGCATGGTGCCGCGCGACGTGCTGCGCCGCATGGGCCAGGCCGGCCTGTTGGGGCTGATGTACGAGGGCCGGTATGGCGGTGGCGATGCGGACGCGCTGACCAACCTGGTATTTGCCGAAGCGCTTTCGCAATCGACTTTTGCCGGCTTCATCATCACCGTGCTGGTGCATACCGACATGGCCAGCCCGCACCTGCACCACGCGGGCAGCCCGGCGCAGAAGGACAAATACCTGCACCGCGTCACGTCCGGTGAATTGATCACGGCAGTGGGCATCACAGAGCCCGGCGCGGGATCGGACGTGGCGGGCATCCGCACCACGGCGCGCAAGGAAGGCGATGACTGGGTGCTGAGCGGCACCAAGATGTTCATCACCAACGGCGTGCATGCCGACCTGTATTTCATCGCCGCCAAGACCGGCACGGCGCGCCACGACATGACCATGTTCATCGTCGAGAAAGGTACTCCTGGCTTCAGCGTCGGCCGCGCGCTCAAGAAGACCGGCTGGCTCTCGTCCGATACGGCCGAACTGGTGCTCGACAACGTGCGCATTCCCGCCACGAACCTGCTGGGCGAGCAGGGCAAGGGCTTTTACTCGGTCATGAAAAACTTCCAGACCGAACGCATCGCGCTGGCGGCCATGGCGGTCGGCCACTCCACGCAGGCGCTCAAGCTGACGCTCGACTACGTGCGCCAGCGCCAGGCCTTTGGCGCCACGCTGTGGGAGCAGCAGACGATTCGTCAGCGGCTGGCCATGCTCGATGCCAAAACCCGCGCCGCGCGCTCGTTCATGTACCACTGCGCCTGGTGCGTGACCCAGGCGCGCGACATCGTGCAGGAGGTCTCCATGCTCAAGGCCTTGAGCGGCGAGCTGGTCAACGAAGTGGTGCAAACCTGCCAGCAGTTCCACGGCGGCATGGGCTATATGCGCGAGACCGCGATCGAGCGCCTGTGGCGCGATGCGCGCGTGCTGGCGATTGGCGGCGGCGCCACCGAGGTCATGCTCGAAGAAGTGGCCAAACGCTATTGAACCCTCCATGACTACACAAACATCCAGCCTTCTCGATCTGCGCCGCCCCTCGCTCCATGTGGCCGAGGTCTGGCTGAACCGGCCCGAGGTCCGCAATGCCTTCAATGATGAGGTCATTGCCGAATTGACACAGACGTTCGCGGCGCTGTCGCAGGACGAGGACCTGCGTGTCATCGTGCTGGGCGCACACGGCAAGGCGTTTTGCGCGGGCGCGGACCTCAATTGGATGCGCGCCATGGCCGACTACAACTGGGAACAAAACCGCGCCGATGCGCAAAAGCTTGCCGATATGCTGTGGACCCTGTACCAGTGTCCTGTGCCCATCGTGGGCCGCCTTCAGGGCGATTGCTATGCCGGCGGCATGGGGCTGGCGGCGGTCTGCGATGTGCTCGTGGCGGCGGATGTGGTGACGTTCTGCCTGTCGGAGGCCCGGCTCGGCCTGCTGCCCGCGACGATTGCCCCATATGTGATGCGCGCGCTGGGCGAGCAGGCATCGCGCCGCTATATGGTCACCGCCGAGCGCTTCAGCGCAGTGCAAGCGCACGCCCTGGGGTTTGTGCACGAGTTGTGCCGCGCCGACCAACTCGATGCGAAAGTGGCGGAGCTGGTGGCCACCCTGGTAGGCAACGGCCCGAAGGCGGCGCGGGCCTGCAAGCGGCTGGTGCGCGATGTGGCCGGCGCGCCCTTGAGCGCCGAACTGCGCGCCGACACGGCGCAGCGCATCGCCGATATCCGCTCCAGCGACGAAGGCAAGGAAGGCCTGCAGTCGTTCTTGGGCAAGCGCAAGCCGGGCTGGCTGGTGGGCTGAACCCAGCTCGGTGCACACCATGGAAAACACACTGCAATCCATTCTTCAGGCTGCCACATCGTGGCTGGCGCCACTGGGCAGCCACGCGGCCGATGCCGCGGGCACGGCGGCGACAGGCGTCGGACAGGCCGCTGGCCATCTGACCGTGCCGAGCCTGCTCGCGCTGGCCGCGGCGCTGGGTTGGGCCAGCGGCTTGCGCCTGTATGCGGTGGTGTTTCTGGTCGGCCTGGCCGGCGCGCTGGGCTGGGTTCAACTACCCGGCGGCCTGCAGCTGCTGCAGCACCCGGCCATGCTGGCGGCCAGCGGTTTCATGCTGTTCGTCGAGTTCTTTGCCGACAAGATTCCCGGCGTCGATTCGCTGTGGGACATCGTGCACAGCGTGATCCGCATCCCGGCCGGTGCCGCGCTGGCGGCCGCCGTGTTCGGGGCCGATGGCGGCACCATGACGGCCGTGGCCGCACTGCTGGGCGGTACGCTGGCGGCCACCAGCCAGGCCGCGAAGACCACCAGCCGCGCCGCGATCAACGCCTCGCCCGAACCCTTTTCCAATCTGCTGGCGAGCCTGACCGAGGACGGCATGGTGGTCGGTGCCCTGTGGCTGTCCACGCACCACCCGCTGCTGTTCGGCGTGCTGCTGGCCATCGTGGTCGTGCTCATGGTGGTCATGACATGGCTGCTGATCAAGTTCTTCAAGGCGTCGTTTCGCCGGATCTCCCGCTTTTTCTCCGGTCTTGCAAAGGTCACATAAATGTTCAACAAGATTCTGATTGCCAATCGGGGCGAGATCGCCTGCCGTGTCGCGGCAACGGCCCGGCGCATGGCCATCAAAACCGTGGCGGTGTACTCCGAGGCCGACGCCAGTGCCAAACACGTGAGCGTGTGTGACGAGGCGGTGCCGATCGGCGCCAGCGCGCCCAGGGACAGCTACCTGCGCTGGGAGCGCATCATCGAGGCAGCTCGCGCCACCGGCGCCCAGGCCATCCATCCCGGCTACGGCTTCCTGAGCGAGAACGAAGAGTTCGCGCAGGCTTGTGCCGATGCGGGCCTGGTGTTCATCGGCCCGCCGGCATCAAGCATCAAGGCCATGGGGCTGAAGGCCGAATCCAAGCGCTTGATGAGCCAGGCCGGGGTGCCGGTGGTGCCCGGCTACCAGGGCGCCGACCAGGACCCAGCCCTGCTGCAACGCGAGGCCGACCGCATCGGCTATCCGGTGCTGATCAAGGCCAGCGCCGGCGGTGGCGGCAAGGGCATGCGTGAGGTCGAAAAAGCCAAAGACTTTGCCGCCGCGCTGGCCTCGTGCCAGCGCGAAGCCAGCAACAGCTTTGGTGACGACGCCGTGCTGATCGAGAAATTGGTGCAGCGTCCGCGCCATATCGAGATCCAGATATTCGGCGACACCCACGGCAACTACGTCTACCTGTTCGAGCGCGACTGCTCGGTGCAGCGGCGCCACCAGAAGGTGCTGGAAGAGGCACCCGCACCCCACCTGGCAGCCGCCATGCGCCGGCAGATGGGCGAGGCTGCCGTCGCCGCTGCGCGCGCCGTGAACTATGTGGGCGCCGGCACGGTCGAGTTCATCGTCGAGCAAAAACCCGATGGCGCCATGACGTTTTTTTTCATGGAAATGAACACCCGGCTGCAGGTCGAGCACCCGGTGACCGAAGCCATCACGGGACTGGATCTGGTGGAGTGGCAGTTGCGCGTGGCGTCGGGAGAAAAATTGCCACTCAAGCAGGAAGACCTGCGCATCCATGGCCACGCGATCGAGGCCCGCATCTGCGCCGAAAATCCCGACAACAATTTCCTGCCCGCCACCGGCACGCTGCATGTCTATGACCTGCCGTCCCATGTGAGCTTCGAGCGCGGCAACACCAGCGCCGCAGCCACCTTGGTACGGGTGGACTCGGGTGTACGCGAGGGCGATGCCATCTCGCCGTTCTACGACTCCATGGTGGCCAAACTGATCGTGCATGGCGATACCCGCGAGCAGGCGCTGGCGCGCATGGACGAGGCCCTGTCCCACACTCATATCGTCGGCCTGAACACCAACGTGCAGTTTCTGCGCCAGGCGGTCAACACGCCATCGTTCACCCAGGCGAATCTGGACACGGGACTGATCCCGCGTGAGGCGGCGCGGCTGTTCAAGCAGGAAAAAGTCGGCCTGCCGCTGACCGTGGCCGCAGCCATTGCGCGCAAGCTGGTGGAAGAAAAGGCGCTGGAGGTGCATGCTACTACTGTCGGCGGCTGGATCGACCCCTGGGCGCGGCGCGACGGCTGGCGCTCGCACGGGCTGGCCACGCGCCGCTTCGAGTTCGAATTCCATGGCGAGGCGGTCACGGCCGTGCTGACCCGCCTGCACGACGGCGCCTTGCAATTGGAGGTCGGCAGCGCCGCGGGGCCGCTGCGCTGCGTACCGGTGGCGGACGGCATCGGGGTCGACTTTGCGGGCCAGCGACAGACTGTCAAGGTCTGGTTGAATCAGGCTGTAGCCTATATCTTCTGCGCACTTGGCGCTACACAAATCGTAGTCATCGATCCACTGGTTCACGCCAGCGTGGGCCAGGCCGACACGGGCCGGTTGACCGCGCCCATGCCGGGCAAGGTGGTGTCGTTTGCCGTCAAGGCGGGCGACAAGGTCAGCAAGGGCCAGGCACTCGCGGTGATGGAGGCCATGAAGATGGAGCACACCATTGCCGCGCCGGCCGACGGCACGGTGCAAGAGCTGCTGTATGTGCCCGGCGACCAGGTGGCGGAAGGTGCCGAGCTGTTGCGCATCTCGGCCTGATTAAACTGGTGCCGATGCGAATCACCGTCTGCTTGAGCGACAACAACCGTCCCGAACCCTGGGTGGAAGGCCTGCGCCGCGAATTGCCACAGGCCGAGATCCAGATCTGGACGCCGGGTGCGGCGCTGGCCGATCATGCGGTGGTGTGGGCGCCGCCCCAACAGTTCCTCGACGAGCAGCAGCAATTGCGCGGCCTGTTCAACATCGGCGCGGGCGTCGATGCGCTGCTCAATCTCAGGCTGCCGCCGCACACGCGCATCGTGCGGCTCGACGACGCGGGCATGTCGGTGCAGATGGTCGAATATGTGTGTCATGCACTGATTCGCCACTTCCGCGAGTTCGACGTCTATGAGGCCGATGCGCGCGAAGGCGTCTGGAGCTATCGCCGCCCGCGTGCGCGCCGCGATTTTCCGGTGGGCGTCATGGGTCTGGGGGTGCTTGGCGAGCGCGTCGGCCACGCGATCGCGCAGTTCGAATTTCCGGTGCAGGGCTGGAGCCGTTCACCCAGGCAAATCGACGGCATACGGTGTTTCGACGGCGACCAGGGGCTGGACGGTTTTCTCGCGGCCAGCCGCGTGCTGGTGTGCCTGTTGCCGTTGACCGCCCAGACGCGCGGCATTCTGAACCGCGAAACGCTGAGCCGCCTCCATGGCGGGCGGCCCGGCGGCTACCTGATCAACGTGGCGCGCGGCGCGCATCTGATGGAGCAGGATCTGATTCCGTTGCTCGACGCGGGCCAGCTCGCGGGCGCGGCGCTCGATGTGTTCGCGTCCGAGCCGCTCGCGCCCGAGCATCCGTTCTGGCGTCATCCGAAAATCACCGTGACGCCGCATGCCTCGGCGCGCACCCAGCGGGAGGAGTCGGTGGCTCAGATTGCGGCCAAGATTCGCGCCCTCGAAGCCGGTGCGGACTTTGACACGCTGCCCGGCGTGGTCGACGTGCAGCGCGGATACTGATTGCTGAACCTTCCGGAGTCAGAACATGAGCCTTCCCTTGAGAGTCAAACTCGTCGATGTGGGCCCGCGTGACGGCTTGCAAAATGAAAAGCAGCCGGTGCCGGCCGCGGTCAAGATCGAGCTGGTGCAGCGCTTGCAGGAAGCCGGCCTCAAGGAGATCGAGGTCGCTAGCTTCGTGTCGCCCAAATGGGTGCCGCAGATGGCCGACGCGGCCGAGGTCATGCACGGGATCCGGCGCCGGCCCGGCGTGCGCTACTCGGTGCTGACGCCCAACATGAAGGGCTTCGAGGCTGCGATCGCCGCGCCGCGCGCCGAGTGGCCCGACGAGATCGTGGTGTTCGGCGCCGCCAGCGAGGCCTTCAGCCAGCGCAACATCAACTGTTCGATCGCCGAGAGCATCGAGCGCTTCCGCCCCGTGGTCGCGGCGGCTCGCGCCAACGGCATCCACGTGCGCGGCGCCATGTCGTGTACCGTGGGCTGTCCCTACGAGGGCGAGATCGCGCCCGAGCGGGTCGGCATGCTGGCCGGGTTGATGAAGGGCATCGGCGTGCAGCGGGTGGACGTGGCCGACACCATCGGCGTGGGCACGCCGCGCAAGGTGCGCCGCGCCTTGGAGGCGACCCTGAAGCACTTCGACATCGACGACGTGTCGGGCCATTTCCACGACACCTACGGCCAGGCCCTGGCCAACACGCTGGCGGCGCTGGAGATGGGGGTGTGGAACTTCCAGTCGTCGGTGGCGGGCCTGGGCGGCTGCCCCTTCGCCAAGGGGGCCACCGGCAACGTGGCCTCCGAGGATGTGGTGTATCTGCTGCAGGGTCTGGACATAGCCACCGGTATCGACCTGGACAAACTGGTCGACGCCGGCCAGTTCATCAGCCAGCAGCTGCAGCGCAAGCCGAATTCGCGCGCGGCCACGGCCATTCTGAGCAAGAGGGGCGGCTGATGAGCAGCGCTGAATCCAAACCCCTGCCCGATGGCGTGCAGCGTGTGGCGGCCGCCCTGCAGTCGCAAGGCCATCCGCATGCGCCCGTGATGCTGGACGATGCGGCGCGCACGGCGCAGCAGGCGGCCGATGCGC
>SCRR01000231.1 GCA_004322085.1 Burkholderiaceae bacterium | reverse complement strand
GTTTGTTCGTAGATGGCGCGTACGAAGCCGCTGCAGTCAAAGCCGCCGGTTTCGGCCGAATTCCCGCCGCGCTTGTACGGAACCCCCAGGAATCCCATGGCGTTGGCGACAAGATCGGATGCCTTGCTGCCGACCGTCTGGCGAACCTGTTCCAGTTGGCCACCGATCTGGGTGATCAGGCCCCTGTCGATGAGCAGCTTGTGCATATCGTCGGTTGTGGGCCCGGTGGGCGGGGTGGGCGGGGTGGCCTGCGCGCTCGCGCAAACGAAAATGAGGAGCAGCAGCCATTTCGACATGGGGTGCAAGATTATTGATGTCTTGTTAAGAAGTCAAGTTAGAAGTTTGTTGTAACTCATTGATTTATAATATGTCCTTCGAACTTTACATTTTTGATTTTGAAACGGACGCCATTTCGGGGGTGCACAATGGGGCTGGCCGGCTGGCAAAATCGTTTCAATTCAACCCGCTTTAACCCCCTCTTTCTGGAGAACAACCCATGTTCAAAGCCCTGCTGCTCGAAAAAGGCCAGGCATTTTCGGCCACGCTCAAGGAGGTTGACGAAGCCGCACTGCCCGCGGGCGATGTCACGGTGAAGGTGGGCTACTCCACACTCAACTACAAGGACGGGCTCGCCATCACCAACAAGGGGCCGGTGGTGCGCAACTGGCCCATGGTGGCCGGCATCGACGGCGCGGGCACCGTGCTCGAGTCGACCCATCCGGCGTGGAAAGTGGGTGATGCATTCATCCACAACGGCTGGGGCGTTGGTGAGACACACTGGGGCTGCCTGGCCGAAAAGGCGCGCCTCAAGGGCGACTGGCTGGTCAAGTTGCCATCAGTATTCACCGCCCGCCAGGCGATGGCGATCGGCACCGCCGGCTATACCGCGATGCTGTGCGTGCTGGCACTGGAAGACCATGGCGTGCGGCCCGACGCCGGCGAGGTGCTGGTCACCGGCGCTACTGGCGGTGTCGGCAGCGTGGCAATCGCGCTGCTGGGCAAACTGGGCTATACCGTCGTGGCGGCTACCGGCAAGGCGGACGAGCAGGTCTATTTGAAATCCTTGGGCGCGGCATCGGTCATCGACCGCGCCGGCCTGTCCGCCTCCGGCAAGCCGTTCCAGAAGGAGCGCTGGGCGGCGGTGGTCGATGTCGCGGGTTCGCACACGTTGGCCAATGCGCTGGCGCAGACGCGCTATGGCGGCATCGTGGCGTCTTGCGGGCTCGCGCAGGGGGCGGATCTTGCAACCACCGTGATGCCTTTCATTTTGCGAGGTGTCACGCTGGCCGGCGTCGACTCGGTGATGGCGCCTTTGCCTAAACGCCAGCGTGCCTGGGAGCGGCTCGCGCGCGACCTTGATCCGGCGCTGCTGGAGTCACTTACCACCGAAGTGCCGCTGAGCGCGGCCATTGCCAAGGCCCACGATCTGATGTCGGGCCGGCTGCGTGGTCGCGTTGTGGTGAAGATCGGCGGCTGATCGGTTCCTCATTTTTTGAATGAAATATGCCTTCAGCCTTTACTGGTAAATCACTTTAAGCTATTGTTTTAATAGTTTCCGACTGGACGCGATCACAAGCTGCTGATCGATAATGAATCAAGCCGGCCGACCTAATGCCGGCCCATTGCCTGTTGTCACCCTGTCTGCTTCGCCCATGATTCCTTTTTCCATTCTCGACCTGTCGCCCATCATCGAAGGGGGCGACGCCGCCCAGTCGTTCCACAACACCCGCGATCTGGCCCAGCACGGCGAGCGCTGGGGCTACCAGCGTTTCTGGCTGGCTGAACATCACGGCATGCCGGGCATTGCGAGCGCGGCCACGTCAATCCTGATCGGGCATGTGGCGGGTGCGACCTCGACCATTCGCGTCGGTGCAGGCGGCATCATGCTGCCCAACCATTCGCCGCTGGTGATTGCCGAGCAGTTTGGCACGCTGGAGGCGCTGTATCCCGGGCGCATTGACCTCGGGCTGGGGCGCGCGCCGGGCTCGGACCAGGTTACGGCGCGCGCGCTGCGGCGCAACCTGGCCTCGGATGCGGACGAGTTCCCGCACGATGTGGTCGAGTTGATGGCGTACTTCGCGGCCGATCCGCGGCTGCCGGTGCGCGCCGTGCCGGGCACTGGCGCCAACGTGCCGGTGTGGATCCTGGGCTCGAGCCTGTTCGGCGCGCAGCTGGCGGCGGCGCTGGGCCTGCCGTATGCGTTCGCCTCGCATTTCGCACCGGCCCAGATGATGGAGGCCGTGTCGCTGTACCGCAGCACGTTCCGGCCGTCCAGGCAACTCCAGAAGCCGTACGTGATGCTGGGCTTCAACGTCATCGCGGCCGATAGTGACGAGGAGGCCGCGTTTCTGGCCACCTCGAAGCAGCAGGCCTTCGTGAACCTGCGCAGCGGCCGCCCGTCGCGCCTGCCGCCGCCGCAGGCCGACTACCTGAGCCGGATCGGCCCCCAGGAACATGCCTTGCTCGCGCAGGTTTTGTCGTGCTCGGCGGTGGGATCGCCCGCCACGGTGCAGGCGGGGCTCCAGTCCTTCATCGATCGCACGGGAGCGGACGAGTTGATGATCGCGGCGCAGTGCTTCGACCATGCCGCGAGCCTTCGCTCCTACGAGATCACGGCACAGGTGCGGGACGTGCTGCGCCCAAGCCCGAACTGACGCGGCGCTGACCCGCGGCGATCAGGCCTGGCAAGGCACCTGTGGCGGCGCAGGCACTGCCCGCAGGCGCGATTGCGGTTACCAATTCAGTTACGATTCACAGGTATCCGACGAGATGCGCGCGGCGATCCCGCTGCATCGAGTCAGGATCCGGATCACTTGCGCGACTCGCACGAACCGATCCGGCCACAGCGACCAGACGCAAGACATGATCGAGCGAGGAGTGACGCGAATGAGCCAGAACCAGCCGCTGCATCTGCACGTGCCCGAGCCGACCGGACGCCCCGGTCGCGAGACCGATTTTTCCTACCTGCACCTCTCGCGCGCCGGCGAGGTGCGCCGCCCTCCGGTGGACACGACGCCGGCCGACACGGGTGATCTGGCGCACAGCCTGGTGCAGGTGCTCGACGGCGAAGGTCGGGCCGTCGGACCCTGGGTGCCGCAACTCGACACGCAGCAACTGCGCCAGGGACTGCGCGCCATGATCAAGACGCGTGTTTTTGACGCGCGCATGCTGATGGCGCAGCGTCAGAAAAAAATTTCCTTCTACATGCAGTGTCTGGGCGAGGAAGCGATTGCCGTGGCGCACGCGATGGCGCTGGCGCCGGGCGACATGTGCTTTCCCACCTACCGCCAGCAGGGTTTGCTGCTGTCGCGCGACGATGTTTCCATGGTCGAGATGATTTGCCAGCTCATGTCGAACGAACGCGATCCGCTCAAGGGTCGGCAGCTGCCGGTGATGTATTCGTACAAGCGCGCGGGATTCTTCTCGATCTCGGGCAACCTCGCGACCCAGTTCATCCAGGCGGTGGGTTGGGGCATGGCCTCGGCCATCAAGGGCGATACCAAGATCGCCTCGGGCTGGATCGGCGACGGCGCCACCGCCGAAGCCGACTTCCACACCGCGCTCACGTTCGCCCACGTGTACCGTGCGCCCGTCATTCTCAACGTCGTCAACAACCAGTGGGCGATCTCGACCTTCCAGGCGATTGCGGGCGGCGAGGGCACGACCTTCGCGGGACGTGGCGTCGGCTGTGGCATTGCCTCGCTGCGTGTGGACGGCAATGACTTTCTCGCGGTGTATGCGGCCTCCATGTGGGCCGCCGAGCGCGCGCGCGGCAATCTCGGGCCGACGCTGATCGAATGGGTGACTTACCGTGCCGGTCCGCACTCGACCTCGGACGACCCGAGCAAGTACCGACCCGCGGACGATGCTGCACGATTCCCCTTGGGCGACCCGATCGCGCGCCTGAAACAGCACCTGATCGGCCTGGGGGCCTGGTCCGAACAGGAACATGAGCAGGTCAAAAAAGAACTGGAAGCCGAAGTGGGCGCTGCGCAGAAGGAAGCCGAGCGCTTTGGATCGCTGGCCGACGGCCGCATGCCCAGTGCGGCGACGATGTTCGAGGGTGTCTATAAGGACATGCCCGCGCACCTGCGCCGCCAGCGTCAACAACTCGGAGTCTGATCATGGCCGACAGAAACAACGGCATGAATAAGACCCCGATGTCCATGATCCAGGCGCTGCGCTCGGCCATGGACGTGATGCTGGCGCGTGACAGCAACGTGGTGGTATTCGGCCAGGACGTGGGTTACTTCGGTGGCGTGTT
>SCRR01000230.1 GCA_004322085.1 Burkholderiaceae bacterium | reverse complement strand
ATGTAACTCACGACAATGTCCTTCGACCTCGTACTTTTCGGCGGCACGGGCGATCTGGCCTGGCGCAAGCTGTTGCCGGGGCTGTTCCAGGCCTTTCGCCACGGCACCCTGCCTGCGGATGGCCGCATCATCGGCGTCGCACGCGACGACCTGACCGACGCCCAATATCGCAGCCTGATCCAGACGCGCTTTGACAGCGTCGAAGGTGCCAAGCGCCCGAGCGCCGACGAGTTCGAGCGCTTTGCCAACCTGCTGCAGTTTGTGCGCATGGACCTGTCCAAACCCGGTGACTACACCCGGCTGGCCGAACGCCTGGCGCAACGCGATGCCGACACCGTGGTGATGTATGTGGCCACCGCGCCGGCGCTGTTCGGCACCGCCTGCGAGCAGATTGCCGCCGCGGGTCTGAACCGGCCGAACACGCGGATCGTGCTCGAAAAACCGCTGGGCCACGATCTTGCGTCGAACCGCGCCATCAACGACACCGTACGCAGCGCCTTCAGCGAGCGTCAGATCTTCCGCATCGACCATTACCTAGGCAAGCCATCGGTGCAGAACCTGTTTGCGCTGCGCTTTGGCAATGCGCTGTTCGAGCCGCTTTGGCGGCGCGAGACCATTGCCAACATCCAGATCACGATTGCCGAAGAGCTGGGCGTGGAAAAGCGCGGCGCCTTCTACGATGCCACCGGCACGCTGCGCGACATGGTGCAAAACCATGCGCTGCAGCTGCTGTGCGCCATCGGCATGGAGCCGCCCATCAATGCACACGCCGACGCGATCCGCGACGAGAAGCTCAAGGTGTTGCGCTCGCTGGCGCCCTGGACACCGCTGACGCTGTCGCAGCACGTGGTGCGCGGGCAGTACGCGGCAGGCACCGTGGGCGGCGTGGCGGTACCGGGCTACCGCTCCGAGCCCGGCGTGAGGCCCGATAGCCGCACCGAGACCTTCGTCGCGCTGCGCACCGAAATTGCCAACTGGCGCTGGGCCGGCGTGCCCTTTTACATTCGCACCGGCAAGCGGCTGGCCGGGCGCGACGCGCACATCGAGGTGAATTTCCGGCCCGCACCGCACGCCATCTTCAACGCGCCGCTGGGCGCCGCGAACCGGCTGGTGATCAACCTGCAGCCCAAGGACGGCCTGGAGTTGCACCTGCTCGCGCAAGGCCAGGACGACCGGCGCAATGCACAGCCACTGGCACCCGTGCAGCTCGACCTCGACTTTGACAACCGGTTTGGATCCGAGCGCGTGGGCGCCTACGAGCGGCTGCTGCTCGACGTGATCGACGGGCGGCTTAACCTGTTCGTGCGCAGCGACGAGCAGGAAGAGGCCTGGCGCTGGGTGGAACCGATTCTGGACGCGTGGCAAAACGACCCCCAGCCGCCGCGCGCCTACGCCGCCGGCACGTGGGGTCCGAGCGCGGCCAGCGCCATGATTGCGCGCGACGGCTATTGCTGGAGCGAGGAGTGCTGACATGCTGGACCGCATCAAGGCCTCCCTGCCCTCCCTGGCGCCCGCCGAGCAGCGTGTGGGCAAACTGGTGCTGGCCGACCCGCGCGCGTTTGCGAATCTGCCCGTAAGTCAGTTGGCCGAGCGCTCTCACGTGAGCAAGCCCACGGTGATCCGCTTTTGCCGCAGCATGGGCTACGACGGCCTGTCGGACTTCAAGCTCAAGCTGGCCGGCAGCGTGAGCGAGGGCGTGCCGTTCATCCACCGCAGC
>SCRR01000229.1 GCA_004322085.1 Burkholderiaceae bacterium | reverse complement strand
GGGCTGCTCGGCGCGCAGGTAGTGCACGCCCGGCGCGCCATCGCGCAGGGCGATGCGCGTCACGCCGAAGGCCAGCGGGCGGTATTTGGGGGGGGGCATGCGGGGCTCTCCTGTGGGTTGCTGGCGGGTCCGGGGCGGGTCGTGCTGCGCGCGCTCAGGCCTTTTGCACCTTGGCGGCACGGCCGTCGAGGAAGTCGCGCACGCGGGACTTGGCCTCGGGCGCGCTCTGTGCGATGGCGGCCATCAGCGCCTCGGTCAGGAAGCCCTGGTCGGCCGCCTGCTCGGCAATGCGCGGCAGCGCATGCATCAACGCATAGTTGGTCAACGGCGCATTTTGTGCAACTCGCTGCGCCAGCTCGAAGGCTTTATCGAACGCCGTGCCCGCGGGCACCAGGTACTGCGCCAGTCCGATGCGCTCGCCGTCCGCGGCGTTGTAGACGCGCCCAGTCAGCATCATGTCGGTCATGCGCGCCACGCCAATGAGCTTGGGGATGCGCACCGAGCCGCCGCCGCCCACGAAGATGCCGCGCGAGCCTTCGGGCAGCGCATAAAAAGTGGACTCGTCGGCCACGCGAATGTGACAGGCACTGGCCAGCTCCAGGCCGCCACCGACCACCGCGCCGTGCAGGGCCGCGATGACGGGCACCGGCCCGTATTGCACGCGCTCGAGCGCGGCGTGCCACATGCGCGAGTGGTGCAGGCCCTGGCCGGCATCGCGCTCCTGCAGCTCGGACAGGTCCAGGCCGGCGCAGAAGTGCTCGCCCTCGCCGTCGATCACCGCGGCGCGCACCGTGGCGGGCAGGTTTTCAAAGACGTCGCGCAGGGCCAGAATCAGGGCATCGCCGAGCGCGTTGCGCTTGGCGGGCCGCGCAAGGCGGATCACGGCGATTTCGTTGGCGCCGCCGCGGATGTCGAGTTGCAGGTCTTTTTTGCTCATGATGAGTTTTCTTTCGATGCCGGATTATGATTATTAAATATAATTAAATCAAGCTACGGCTGACGACTTTTCATAAGGGTTTACCCAGGTACCAATCGAAACTCAGGAGACCGACATGGACTACCAAAATCTCGTTGCCATCGACACCCATACGCATCTGGAGGTTTCGTGCCGCAATCCCTTCGACAGCTATGGCGAGGAGTACGACCGCGCGGCCGACAAATACTTCCGCTCCAGCCGCCGCCCCACGATGGATGAAACCATAGCCTATTACCGGGAAAAGAAAATCGGCTTCGTCAATTTCACCGTCGATGCCGAGACACAGATGGGCCGGCGCCGCATCCCGAACGAGGAAATCGCCGAGGCGGCACTCAAGAACAGCGACATCATGATTGCGTTCGGCAGCATCGATCCGCACAAGGGCAAGATGGGCGCGCGCGAAGCACGCAAGCTGGTCGAGGAGTACGACGTCCGGGGCTTCAAGTTCCACCCCACGGTGCAGGGCTTCGAGCCGCAGGACCACATGGCCTGGCCGATCTACGAAGTCATCAACGAATACAAGCTGCCGGCCGTGTTCCACAGCGGCCATTCGGGCATCGGCAGCGGCATGCGCTGCGGCGGGGGACTGCGGCTGCAGAACTCGAATCCGATGCTGCTGGAGGACGTGGCGATCGCCTTCCCCGATATCCAGATCATCATCGCCCACCCGTCATGGCCGTGGCAGGACGAAGCGATCTCGCTGGCGATGCACAAGCCCAACATCTGGATCGACCTGTCGGGCTGGAGCCCGAAATACTTTCCGCCGCAACTGGTGCAGTACGCCAACACGCTCTTGAGAGACCGCATCCTGTTCGGCAGCGACTATCCTTTGATCACGCCGGACCGCTGGCTGAAGGACTTCGAGGAGGCCGGCTTCAAGCCCGAGGTGAAGTCCGGCATCCTCAAGGACAATGCGGTGCGGCTGCTGGGGCTGGATCAGCCGGTGACCTGATCGCTACATAACCTATAGCTATACGCGAAGGAAGGGTATGGGCTAATGGCCGATTCCATTGAGAATTGAAGGGCACCGGCCTTGATTGCCTATTGCATGTGGATGTGGGCCGCCTTGATCACCTGGGCCCACTTTTCAACCTCCGCCTTCTGGAACGCGGCGAACTGCTCGACCGTCAAAGTCCCTGGTTGCATGCCCAAACTCTTCAATTTGGCCTGTATTTCCGGGGACTGCAAAATCTTCTCAATCTCGCTGTGCAGTCGGTCCACGATGGGCTTGGGCGTGCCCGCGGGCGCGAAGATGCCCTGCCATGACGTCACCTCGAAATCCGGCACACCCGACTCGGCGATGGTGGGCACGTCGGGCAGGGACTCCAGGCGCTGGGCCGAGCTGACTGCCAGCGCGCGTACGGTCCCGCTCTTGATATACGGGCCGGCGACCACCGTGGTGTCGACCATCATGTCGACCTGGCCACCGATCAAGGCCTGGATGGCCGGACCGCTACCCTGGTACGGTACATGGACGAATTTTGTGTCGGTCTTGTAGCCCAGCAGCTCCAGCGTCATGTGCTGCGAGGTGCCGAAGCCCGCGGAGGCCGACGTGATGGTGCCGGGCTTGGCCTTGGCCGCCGCCAGCACATCCTGCAGCGTCTTGAACGGGCTGTCCTTGCGTACGAGGATGAGCAATGGGTTGGAACCGATCAGGATGACCGGGGTGAACGACTTGATGGGGTCGTAGCCCAGCTTGGGATACAGGCTCACGTTGATGGCGTGCGAGCTGATGGTGCCGCCCAGCAGGGTGTAGCCGTCGGGCGCTGCACGGGACGCAACGGCCGAGCCCACGCTGCCGCCCGCGCCGCCGCGGTTTTCGATCACGATGTTGGTACCCAGTGCCGCCCCGAGCTTTTGCCCGATCATCCGGCCCAGGATGTCCGTGGTGCCGCCGGCGGGGAACGGCACGACATAGGTGATGGGCTTGCCGGTCGGCCAGTTGCCTTGGGCGAATGCGGGGGCTCCCGCCAGGCCCGTGGCGAGCGAAGCGAGCGCGGTGTGGATCAGGGTGCGGCGTTGCATGGTGTCGTCCTCTTGGTCGTGGTGATGAAAATACGGTGGGAGCGCGATCCTTAGCGGACCATCGCGGGCATCTTGGGGTTGAACTTCCAGCCGGGAATCAGGAACTGCATCGCGATTGAGTCATCGCGTGCGCCCAGGCCATGCTGCAGGTACAGCTGGTGGGCTTTTTCGACTTCCACCATGTCCAGCTCGATGCCCAGTCCCGGCTTCTTCGGCACGGCAATGCTGCCGTCAGCGATGCGCAGCGGCTCGCGCGTCAGGCGCTGGCCGTCCTGCCAGATCCAGTGCGTGTCGATGGCGGTGACCTTGCCCGGTGCGGCCGCCGCCACATGGGTGAACATGGCGAGCGAAATGTCGAAGTGATTGTTGGAATGCGAGCCCCAGGTCAGGCCCCACATCTGGCACAACTGGGCCACGCGCACCGAGCCCTGCAGCGTCCAGAAATGCGGGTCGGCCAGCGGGATGTCGACCGACTGCAGGGAAATGCTGTGCGCCATCTCGCGCCAGTCGGTGGCCACCATGTTGGTGGCGGTTCGCAGGCCGGTTTCGCGGCGGAACTCGGCCATCACTTCTCGGCCCGAGAACACGCCCTCCATGCCACAGGGGTCTTCGGCATAGGCCAGTTCCCGGTGCCGGTCACGGCACAGCCGGACCGCGTCCTTGAGCAGCCAGCCGCCATTCGGATCGAGGGTGACGCCGGCTTGCGGAAAACGCTCGTGCAAGGCCACGATGGCGTCCATTTCTTCCTCGCCGCGCAGCACGCCGCCCTTGAGCTTGAAATCCTTGAAGCCATAGCGCTGGTACGCGGCTTGCGCCAGTCGTACCACGGCCTTGGCATCGAGCGCGGGCTCGTGGCGCAGGCGCAGCCAGTCGTCCCCGGCGTCGGGTTCACTGCGGTAGGGCAGGTTGGTTAGGGTGCGGTCTGCCACATGGAACAGGTAACCGAGCACGGCCACCGATTCGCGCTGCTGCCCTTCGCCCAACAACGCCGCCACGGGCACGCCCAGATGCTGGCCCAGCAGGTCGAGCAGGGCGCTTTCCACGGCTGTGACGGCGTGGATGGCGATGCGCAGGTCGAAGGTCTGGTTGCCGCGGCCACCGCGGTCGAGGCCGGCGAAGGTGCTGCGCAGCTTGTTGAGGACCTGATTCCAGGCGCCGACAGGCTGGCCCTCGACCAGTGGGCGGGCGTCCTCCAGGGTCTGCCGGATCTTTTCACCCCCTGGCACTTCGCCCACGCCGGTGTTGCCCGCGCTGTCCGTCAAGATCACCAGATTACGGGTGAAGAACGGACCATGGGCGCCGCTCAAGTTGAGCAACATGCTGTCGCGCCCGGCCACGGGGATCACTTGCATGCGGGTGATGCGAGGCGTATGTGGCCGGGGCGGGTGTGCGTTCGTGTCGGGCATGAAGGGCGTCGATGGATTTAATCGATTAGTAATCAGTCATCGTATAACTAAACTAAAAATACCCCACACGGGTAAATACTGGATTTGCGGTCCTCAAGCGTCTGGCGGTGTTTCGGTGGCCTGGGTTTTGCGCAGGCGTTCCCGGCTGTTGGAGAGGTGGGTGCGCATCGCGGCCCGCGCGCCTTCCGTATCCTGGTTACGGATGGCGTTGTAGATGTTTTCGTGTTCGCCATGCACGCGCAGCAGGTAATTGCGCCGCCCTTCGGGCGCCTGCCGCGGCGTGTTGACGCGGGTGCGCGGGATGATCATGGTGCCCAGGTAGGTCATGAGGTCGGCGAAGTGCCGGTTGCCCGTGGCGCGGGCGACTTCCATATGGAAC
>SCRR01000017.1 GCA_004322085.1 Burkholderiaceae bacterium | reverse complement strand
CGTGTCGACCTCGCCGGCGCCAGCGCGCCCCGTGGCGACGGGCGCGTGCAGCGACAGGAAAGCGCTCCAGCCGTCGCGCCCGTCGGGGCCGCCCGCGTGGTGCAGCAGCATGCCGTCCAGCGCCGTCGCGAGGGACGTACCGTCCAGGTCTGCCCGGGTAATCGGGCGCAGGCGGCGCGCCGCCTGCGCATCGGCCAGGAACGGCGCAAGCCGCTGCAGCCGTATCGGCAAGGTGACAAGCGCCCGGCGCAGCCGCTCCTCCAATTGCGTCGGCGCCGGCAGGCTCGCCAGCCGGGCCTGCTGGCTGGCCACACTGGGCAGGAGGTTGCTCGGGCTGTCGACACCGCCGATTGTGTTGGCCTGCACCAACGGCTGCAACGCGCTCACGACCGCCTCGCTGGTGCGCAGCACGCTTTCCTGCGTGGGCCCGGACACGAGCACGAGGTAGCGCACATCGGGCGCCCCCAGGTCAGCGCGCAACGATGCATCGAGCGCCTGATCCGCCGCCGACACCGGGCTGAGCGCCGACAGTTCGTTGTTCCACAGTGTGTGCCGGTGCAGCGCCAGCGTCACGCCCGCCAGCGCCATCAGCGCTATGACGCCCCAGCGAAAGCTGCGAGCACGCTCGACGACGCGCGCCAGGCGGCAGCCCAGGCGCGACACGTCGCGCACGTGAAAATCCCGGGGCAGCAGCGCCGGCAGCACAAACCGGGTGACGGCGGCCGCGCTCAGCAGGCCGGTGATGGAGTACAGACCCAGCTGTGCCAGCCCGGGAAAGCCCGACAGCAACAGCGAGGCGAAGCCGAATACCGAGGTCAGCACGCCCAGGCGGATGGTGGGCCAGAACTGACGGACCCAGTGGCGATTGGAGGCAGCCGTCTGCTCCGACTGGACAAACAGGTAAATCGAATAATCCACGGCTTCACCAATGAGGGTGGTGCCGAACCCCAGCGTGATGCCATGCACCGCGCCGAATCCGAGGCTGACCGCCGCTACGCCTGCCAGCGCCCCGGACAGCACCGGCAGCAGCCCCAGCGCCAAGGTGCGCACGGAACGGTAGATCAACAGCAGCAGGGTCACGATCAGCGTGATGCTGATGGCCGACAGGCGCATGACTTCATGTTTGATGACCTCGCGGACATTCACCGCAAAAACGCCGGGCCCGGTCATGACCAGCCTCGCGGCGGCAGATGGCACCGGGTCCACCGCTTCGCGCTGCGCCGCGGCGAAGGCCGCACGCACCGCGGCCATCGCCTGCTGCTGGCCGTCGGTATCCGAACCCGTCGTGCGGGTTTGCAGCAGCAACAGGGCGCGCTGGCCGTTGCGCGAGGCCCAGGCGCCGTCCACCGTGTGCGGCCGGTTCGCACCACCACTGTCGTCGCCGGCGAACTGTTCCAGCACCAGCGGGAATTCGCCCGTAGGGTCACGCGGCAAGATAGCTTTGACCAGCAGGCCTGCCGGTGACGCCAGCAGGTCCAGCGTGTCGCCCACCGCGCTGCGCAGCCCATCCACGGTGAAGTGCGCGGGCGTCATGGCGGGGCTGAGCTGGTAACGATGGTCGAACAGGAATGCCCGGTCACGCTCCTGCCCCACGGCTTCACCGTTACTGACGCTGGCGAAACGGGAATCGGTGCGCAGTTGCCGCGCCACCGCTTTGGACAGCGCGGCCCGGGTCGGCCCGTCCGCGCCCTCAATGCCCACCAGAATCAGGCGCGACACCACGCCATCGCGCAGCTGATCGACCAGCAGCCGCTGCTCGGGCGTCGGCGCCTTGGGCAAAAACGCCGACAGATCGGCAGTAAAGCTGGCCCGGCTGATCAAAACGCCGCAAATCAGCAAGACGGTGACCCACAGCCAGACCGCCAGCAAGGGGCGCTTGAGCCCGTGCCGGTTCATGGCAAGGTGACTGGCGTGATGGTCATGACCGAGCGGTCCTTGTCCGCCTGCTCGATCTCGATCGAGTGCAACTCGCCGCGGCTGCCGTGGATGACGACGCGTCGCACGGCGGCCGCCATCTTCGGCTCGATCGGTTGCAGCGTCAGCGTCCAGCGCTCTTCGGTGCCTTCCAGCGCCATGTTGTAGATGCGCGCCAACGCCTTTTGGTCGCCAGCGAGCGTGCCGCGAATGCTCTCGGTGAAGGCGCCCAGCTCGGGATAATCCTGCAAGGCCAGCACATACTGGCGGCGCCCGCGTTCGATCGTGAGGGTGTTCCCCTGCAGCACCATGGACTCGGGCTTGGGTTTGAGCGTGCGCTTCTCCAGCCGGTCGGGAGCGCTGTAGAGCAGATCGCCCGACGACTCCAGCGGCCGCTCCAGCATCGCGATGTACTTCTTTTCAACGAAGGTGGCGTGACCCGATTTGTTTTGCGCCAGTGCCTGCATCAGCTGATCGACATTCCAGGCGGCATGCGCTGGCACGCTGCACAGCGCCAGGCTCAGGCTCACGCCGGCCAGCAGGCGGCTCCAGCAGCGTTGTCCCGAGCGCGGCAAATCAATCATGGCGGCGCTGGGTGAGGGGCCACGGCTGGAGCTGGCGCGCTTTCCCAGAAGTCGAAGAAGTTGAACCAGTTGTACGGGGCTGCACGGCAATACTGTTCCAGCAGCTGCGCATAACGCGCCATGGCGGCCAGAATCGCGGCGTCCCGGCCGCCCGCTGGAATATGGGTGAAATCGGCCACCGTTTCAAAATGAACATCGTAGCGGTTGCCCCCGCGGTACAGGCCGGCCATGAACAGCACGGGCCGGCGCAATATCGCGGCCATGCGAAACGGCCCCGCGGGCAGCGCCGCTGGCGCCCCCAGAAAGGGCAGCAGCACCGTGGCGTCCGGGCCCAGCGAGCGATCGCCCAGAATACCGACCACGGCGCCCGTATCGAACAACGCGTGCACGGTCATCATCGAGTCCACATGCCCCAGGGCAACGATGTCCTGCTGCGCCGCCGGATTGATCGCGGCCAGCAGCGCGTTGATTTTTCGGGCATTTTCCTCATACATCACCATCACTACGCGCAGACCCGGTTGCTGGCGGCCGACGGCACGCATCACTTCAAAACTGCCCAAGTGCGCGCCCAGCAGCAGTGCGCCCCGGCCTTGGGCCAGCACATCGGTGATCAGTTGCTGCCGGTGCAATTTGACTTCGAACAGGTCAAAGCGGTCGTTGACCAGGTAGATGCGGTCGTGAATGACCGAGGCGAAGGTCATGAAATGGCGAAATAGCTGACGCCAGCCCACCCGGGCATTGGCGGGCGGCGGCAAAACCCGCTGCAGATAGCCACGCGAAGCCCGCCGCGCCCTGGGTGCGAACAACAGGAAATAAGCGGCCACCCCATACAGCACGCCGCGCGCAATCCGGCGCCCGAGCCGCAGCGAAATCCAGCACATGACGCGCAGCATGGGCAGGTTGCTGCGCTCGGGCCTGAGTTTCCATTGCGGCTGCGCCCCGGTTTGCGCCTCGACGTGGGCAGCGCGCTCGCTCATTGGAGCACCAGCATTCCACTGGCGACCTTGCGCGCGCCACACGCGATGCAAAAGCGCAGGCCGACGCCGGCCGTGCGGCTGTACGAAATGACCACCTGCTCGCCCGGCAACACCGGACTGAGAAACTTGGCGGAGGCGATTTGACGCACGCCCGCGCCAGCACCCGGTGCCAGCTGCAAGACCATATCGAGCAACACGGCGCCCGGCAGGATGGGCGCATCCGGAAAATGACCGGCAAACGCCGGGTGATCCGCCGGCACCGTCAGCATGCGCTGGTTGGCTTCACCCGCCACGACGGCCTCTTTCTTTTGCCTCGCAGGCCTGCGCGAGCGTCTGCAGCGCCTCGCGCGGGAGTTTGCCGGTGCTGTTGCGCGGCAGCTGCTGCACCAGCCGCAGCGGGCGCGGCATGAAGACCGGGTCGATGCGCTCGCGCAGCGCGGCGCGCAAAGCGGCCAGCGACAGGCCGGGCGCCACGGCAAAAGCCAGCAAGCGCGTCACGCCCGCGCTGGCCGGCTCCTCGTCGGGCATGAAGAAGGCCCCGTCCTGCACACCCGCAATGGCGTTCAACTGGTGGTTCAGATAGGCCAGCGAATTGCGTTTGCCGGCAATGTTGACCAGATCGGCCTTGCGCCCGTGCAGCAGAAAATGCCGGTCGTCCACGCACTCCAGCACGTCGCCCATGGCCACCGGCACCTCGACATGGCCGCCCGACACCCACATACGCTCGCCCTGCGGGACCAGCCGGACCTGCGGCAACAGCGTCCACGGCACCACCTCGGCAGTGCGGCGGGTGGCGATCTGCCCGGTTTCGGTCGAGCCATAAATCTCCAGCAGCGGTGCCCGCAGACGTGCTTCGGCGGCCTTTGCCAGCTGCACCGGCATCGGCGCGGTCGCCGACACGACCAGATCGAGTGGGGGAACCTCCACCCCTGCGGCCAGCAGCGCGCGCAGGTGCACGGGCGTCGTCACGAGCAGGCGCGGGCGCGCCAGCGCCGCGATGGCGCTGCAGATATCGACCGGATAGAACGGATGCTCGGCACTGAAGACCGAACCGCTTTGCAGCGCCAGCAGCACCGTGCTCTCAAAACCATACATGTGCTGCGGCGGCACGGTGCCGACGATGCTGTAGCGCGTCGACGCGTCGAGGCCAAGCCCGGCCGCGCCGGCCTGCATGTTGCGAACCAGCGCGCCCCAGGTCTTGCGATGCGGCAAGGGCACACCGGTCGAGCCCGAGGTGAACACCTGCGCCACGGTCTGATCGGCCGCAATGCGGGGAACCTCGGCCGGTGCCGGCCAGGCCTCGGGCAAGCCGCAGGGGGCCGGCCCCGCAGCGGGATAGGCGAACTGCGGCAGGTCGATGGCGGTCGGGCCGTCGCTGAGGCAAAACACATCGGGCGCAAACGCCTGCAGCTGGCGCACCATCTCGGGAGTCCGGGTCGGTGGCAGCAGCGTGATCCTGTCCGCCACCATGGCGGCCGCCAGGCCGACCGTGAAGTGGTAACGGTCGGCGCAGACATTGAGCACATGGCGCCCGGTCGGATAGAGCGCGGCCAGCCGCTGCACATCGGCCAGGAACCGCCCGAGCGTGATGAGCGCGCCGCGACGCCAGGCCACGGCATCCATCATGCGGGTGTGCGTGACAAGCGGAAAGGAGGTCATGGCAGCGTGCAGCACACGGACGTTCGCAGGCGCCTCAATACGCGCGCGGCACGACGCCTGGCGAGGACCGGCGATAGGCGGCAAACGCCTCCCACAGGCCGGCCCGGTCGGCCGCGGGCAGTACGCAGCGGCGCACTGCGTATTCCGCCACAAACATCAGCACGACCAGCGGCAGACCCAGCAGGTTGGCAAAGACGGACCAGACGGTGATCGGGGCAAGCCAGAACAGCAGCAGCGACAGCGTTGCCATGCACACGAAGAACAGCGTCCAGGCCCAGGTCGCACGCCGCGTATAACGCGCCACCGCGGGCGGCAGCGGGCCGCGCAGCATCGCGGCAAACTGCGACACCAGCGGGGTCTGCCCGCTTCGAAGGGTACGACCGAACACCAGCCCCAGCAGCACCTGAAAGCCGGCATCCTGCAGCAAAAACACCCAGCGGTAATGCGCCACGAGCCAGCCGCGGGCGGCGTACAGGACGAGGCAGGCCGCCAGCCACAGTGCCAATCCCGCTGGCCTGCGCGCCGAACGCCAGGCGAGCACCAACGCCAGCATCAGGGCGGGCGCGATCGCGACGGCCGCCTCGAGCAGGCCGGGCGTGCGCGCCGCCGCCGCGAAGTGCGCGGCCAGCGACCAGGCAATGCACAAACCGACGGCAGCCATGCCCTTGCAGACCGGTACCAGCCGTGCTGCCATGTTCGGACTCACTTGGTTCTTTGCGCGGCGATGTGCTCACTCAAGGTACGCAGCGAGCGAAAGATCTCGCCGTTGTCCTCGTGGTCGGCGCGCAGTTGCAGGCCGTATTTCTGGGAGATCACGAGAGCCACCTCGAGGATATCGATCGAGTCCAGGCCCAGCCCGTCACCATACAGCGGCGCATCGGGCGCGATGTCCGCCGCTGGCGTTTCCAGGTTGAGGGCCGAGACCATGAGCTCGGCCACTTCCCGCATCAGCGCGGGGGCCATCGGGAGCCCGGGCAATGCGGTGTCGGGCAGGGTAGGGATATTGGACAAGGACATGGTGTGAGACGGATCGGTTTACCTGATATGACTACCATGTGCAGATGGACTCATGGACTCGCCGCAGAAGTGCCATTTTAGCCGGCTACGGGTCAAAACCGGCCCGCATGGCTGACAGCCAGCTGCGTTGACGCTGCCGTCGGCCGGCGCCTGAAACACTGTCGTCTTTTGATACAAATGCCCCTGCATGACCTCCCCCGACGCCCCACCCGACCCCGGTCGCTGCCCGGTATGCGGCAGCGCCAATGAATGCGCCATGGAAGTCCAGCGCGTCACGGGCATCACTCGGCCACCCTGCTGGTGCACGCAAGTGGTGTTCCCTCCCTCGCTGCTGGAGCGCGTGCCGGTGTCGGCAAAAGGCCACGCGTGCATTTGCCAGGCCTGCGCGAGGACCTGACGCAACAAACGTAACGAATGTGATGCTATCAAATTGATGGTGACTACCCATTATCTGGTAATGGTTTTAGCCACTTTTTATCAAAAATTTCAATGCGCACCGGCCGAACTACCACGTCACCCATCAAAGTGCGCCGCATCAAATTCCGTGCGATGACACAATAAGGAAATAGTGCGCCACGGGCCACGCGTCCAGCCCTTTCTCCTATCGTCACCTTGTCCCTCATCTCACCATGTGCCAGCTGCTCGGACTCAATTGCAAAACGCCCACGGATGCGACGTTCAGCTTCACGGGGTTCTGCCAGCGCGGCGGGGTGACCGACCACCATGCCGATGGCTGGGGCATCGCGTTTTTCGAGGGTCGCGGGCTGCGCCATTTCGTCGATCACCAGAGCGCGGTGGAGTCGCCCGTGGCCGAGCTGATCCGCCGCTACCCGATCAAGAGCCGCAACATCGTGGCGCATGTGCGCAAGGCCACGCAGGGTGACGTGTCTCTGGAAAACGCCCACCCTTTCGTGCGCGAACTGTGGGGCCACTACTGGGTGTTCGCGCACAACGGCGACCTGAAGGATTACCACCCCCATCTGCACGGCAGCTTTCACCCGGTCGGCAGCACGGACAGCGAGCGAGCGTTCTGCTGGCTGATGCAGCAGTTCGCCAAGTCGCACGCCGGTCTGCCCAGCGTGCAGGAGCTGACACTCACGCTGCACGAGCTGGTGCCGCAAATCAGGCGCTATGGCACGTTCAACTTTCTGCTCTCGAATGGCGAGGCGCTGTGGGCGCATGCCTCCACCAGCCTGCACTACCTGGTGCGCCAGTACCCGTTTGCGCACGCCACGCTGTCCGATCAGGACCTGTCGGTGAATTTTGCCGACATCAACTCGCCCGAAGACCGCGCGGCGGTCGTGGTGACCACGCCGCTCACCAACAACGAAACCTGGACCGCGTTTGCACCCAACGAGCTCAAGGTGTTCGTGGACGGCACACCACTGACGCCGGGCTGAAGCGCAGTCAACGGTTTACAGCGCGGCCTCCAGCGCATCGGCAAACATGGCGGCCACATCGAAGCCGGTCTGCTCGAAGATCTCCTGAAAGCAGGTCGGACTCGTGACGTTGATTTCGGTCACGCAGTCGCCGATCACGTCGATCCCCGCGAGCAGCAGGCCGCGCGCCGCCAGCACGGGCCCGAGCGCCTCGGCAATTTCGCGATCACGGCCTGAGAGCGGCTGGGCCACCCCCTTGCCGCCGGCCGCCAGGTTGCCGCGTACCTCGCTGCCCTGCGGAATGCGCGCCAGACTGTACGGCACCGGCGCACCGCCGATCACCAGCACGCGCTTGTCGCCCTGCGCGATCTCGGGCAGGAATTTCTGCACCATGACCGACTCTGCGCCGCCCTTGTTCAACGTCTCGATGATGCTGCCCAGGTTCAGGCCGTCGGCGCGCACGCGGAAAATCCCCATGCCGCCCATGCCGTCGAGCGGCTTGAGGATGATGTCCTGGTGCTCGGCGTGAAAGCGCCGGATGTCGGCCGCGCTGCGCGTGACCAGGGTCGGGCCGATGAACTGCGCAAACTCCATGACGGCAAGTTTTTCGGGGTGGTCGCGCAGCGCCGCGGGCTTGTTGAAAACGCGGGCGCCTTCGCGCTCCGCCTGCTCCAGCAGGTGCGTGGCGTAGATGTATTCGGCGTCGAACGGCGGGTCTTTGCGCATCAAAACAGCGCCGAAGTCCTTGAGTGGCGTGCGCTGTTCGCTATCAACCTTGTACCACTGCGAGGTGTCGCCGGTCAGCGTAATGGTACGCACATCGGCCTGCACCAGGCCGCCACGCATCCAGGACAGCTGCTGCGGTTCGCACGCCGCGATGCGGTGCCCACGCCGTTGCAGCTCGCGCATCATCGCGAAGGTGGTGTCCTTGTAGATCTTGAAATGCTCGAGCGGATCGGCAACGAAAAGAATGTTCATTGAAAAAATCAGATAGAGGCCGCAGGAAATCAGTCGGCGCGTCCGTACTGTTGCACAAACAGCGCGATGGCGCCGGCCACCACGCCCCAGAAGGCCGAGCCCACGCCTGCAATCACGACGCCGCTGAGTGTCACCAGGAAGGTGATGATCGCGGCCTCGCGGTGCGACTCGTCGCGGATCGCGGCGGCCATGCCACCACCGATGGTGCCCAGCAGAGCCAGCCCGGCGATCGCCGCCACCAGTTCCTTCGGGAATGCCGTGAGCAGGCCCGTGACGGCGGCGCCGAAGATGCCGATCACGACATAAAGCGCGCCGCAGGCGACCGCCGCCGTGTAGCGTTTGGCGTGATCCCGATGGGCCTCGGGCCCCATGCAGGTGGCCGCCGTGATGGCGGCGGGGTTCAGCGCATAGGCGCCAAAGGGCGCGAGCACCAGCGTGGCCAGCCCGGTCAAGGTAATGATCTTCGAGATCGGGATGCCCTTGCGGCCGCCATAACCGGTGGCCTGGATGACCGCCACGCCTGGCAGATTTTGCGATGCCATGGTCACGACAAACAGCGGCACGGCCAGGCTGATGATGGCGCTCGCGCTGAAGCGCGGCGCCTTAAACACCGGCCGTGCCAGGTCGAAACCGACACCAGCCCCGGCCAGTTCTCCACGACTCGCTACAAACACAATAGCAACGGCAAAGGTCACAACCACCGCATAGCGCGGCAGCCAGCGTTTGCCGAGCAGGTAGGTGGCCAGCATCAGCAGCACCAGTGGCAGCGCCGTCTGCGCGGCGGCAAAGGCATCGAGGCCGAAGCGGGCCAGCACGCCCGCCAGCAGCGCGGAGGCAATCGCGACCGGGATGCGGTTCATGAGCTTCTCAAACCAGCCGGTGACTCCGCTCACGGTAATGAGCGCGGCACACACCATGAACGCGCCCACGGCCTGCGCCATGGAAAAGCCACCGGTCAGCCCGGCGGTGGCCAGCACCGCGGCGCCAGGGGTGCTCCACGCCACCATCACGGGCATGCGCAACAACAGTGACGGCACCAGCGAGCACAGCCCCATGCCCAGGCCCAGCGCCCACATCCACGACGATATCTGCGCGGGCGTCGCATGAAAGGCCTGCGCCGCCTGGAACACGATGGCCACCGAGCTGGTGAAGCCCACCAGCACGGCGACAAAGCCGGCGGTGAGGGCGCCGAGAGACAGGTCCTTGAAAAAACGCATGGGCAGGAGACGCGAGTGGGGCGATGGGTGCAGTGGCTGCACCGGTTCAAATCTCGATTTTCGAGCCCAGTTCCACCACCGAGTTATTCGGCAAGTTGAGAAAGTCCGCCGCGCCGCTCGCGGTGTGGTGCATTTGCGCAAACAGTTTTTCGCGCCAGGGCGCCATGCCGCTGCCAATGGTGGGAATCACAATGTCGCGAGACAGGAAATAGCTGGTCGTCATCGGCTCGGTGTCGCAACCCCGGCCGTGGGTCTGCTGGAGCGCACGCGGCAGGTCGGGGTCGTTCTTGAAACCGTAATGAACGACCACCTGCCAGCAGTGGTGCCCCAGCGCTTCGACCTCCAGGCGCTTGTCCATGCCGATCCACGGCACGTCGTGGTTGCGTACCGTGACGAACAGGTTTTGCTCATGCAGCACCTTGTTGTGCTTGAGGTTGTGCAGCAGCGCGTTCGGCACAATGCCGGGTTCGGCGGTCAGGAACACGGCGGTGCCGGCCACGCGCGCCGGCGGACTCACGAACACAGCCTCGAGAAAACTCGGCAGATCCAGCGCATCGGTGCGCAACTTGGTGTTGAGCAGGTGGCGACCCTCCTTCCAGGTGGTCATCAGCGTGAAGACGCCAGCGGCGATCACGATAGGGAACCAGCCGCCTTCATGAATCTTGAGCATGTTGGAAGACAAAAAGGCCAGATCCACCACGAAGAAGAAGCCGGTCGCGGCAATGCACAGCGCCAGCGGATAGTGCCAGCCGAAGCGCACCACGAAGAAGGTCAATATCGTGGTGATCAGCATGTTTCCGCTGACGGCGATGCCGTAGGCGGCGCCCAGCGCCTCGGACGACTTGAATAGCACCACCGCCAGCACGATCGCCACAAACAGTGCCCAGTTCACAAACGGCAGGTAGATCTGGCCCAACTCCTTGATGCTGGTGTGCAGGATCTGCATGCGCGGCAGGTAGCCCAGTTGCATGATTTGCTTGGTCGCGCTGAAGGCGCCCGAGATCAGCGCCTGGGATGCGATCACGGTCGCCATGGTGGCGAGCACTACCAAAGGCAGCAATGCCCAGTCCGGCGCCATCAGGTAAAACGGATTCTTCACAGCTTGCGCATTCTTGAGCACCAGCGCGCCCTGCCCAAAGTAGTTCAGCACGAGAGCCGGCATGACGATGCTGAACCAGGCCGCACGGATCGGCTTTTTGCCAAAGTGCCCCAGGTCCGCGTACAGGGCCTCGGCCCCCGTCACACACAGGATGATGGCACCCAGGATCACGAAGGTCACGCCCGGACTCGCAAGCATGAAGCGAACCGCGTAATACGGACTCAGGGCCTTCAGCACGGCCGGATGGTCGATGATATGCACCAGACCGAGCAGGCCGATCGAGACCAGCCAGACCAGCATGATCGGCCCGAAAAACCTGCCGATATCGGTGGTCCCGCGCTTTTGCACGACGAACAGCAAAAACAGGATCACCAGCGTCAGCGGTACGACATACTCCTTGAACGCCGGGGACACGACCTCCAGTCCCTCGACCGCCGACAACACCGAGATCGCCGGCGTAATGACGCCGTCCCCGTAAAACAGGGCCGCCCCGAACATGCCGATGAGCAGCAGGCGCCGGCGCAGCGCGGGTCGTTCGTTCACCGCATTGGACGCCAGCGCCAGCATGGAGGCGGTGCCGCCTTCACCGTTGTTATCGGCGCGCAGCACCAGCGCCACGTATTTGATGGACACGACGATCGTCAATGTCCAGAAGAACATCGACAAGATGCCGTAAATATTGTCGTGTGTCAGCGCCACGTGCCCGGTCGTGAAGACCTGCTGGAACGCATACAGCACACTCGTGCCGATGTCACCGTAGACAACGCCGATGGCGCCGAGCATGAGCGCTGCGGAGGATGATTTGGATGCTGCCACTAACTGATGCACCCGGTCTCGATGCCGGACCGGCTTGCGTTGCTGCGAAGAGGGCTATTCTGCACTCGGCAGGCACCAGCTCAAGTCACTGAAAACAGCCGGATGCCGCAAATCGCGAGACTGTCGCCGCGCAACAACCGACGAACGGGGCGCACCGGGGCAGCTTCAGTCATAGATTTCGGCATCCGGATCGGTGGCTTCGAGCTCGTAGCTGGCGGCCAGCATGGCGAGCCGGCCAATCACACCGTACATGTAGAATCGGTTGGGCACACTGGCGCCAGGCTTCATCCCAAGCTGAGGTAAGCGCGTACTCTCCGCAAATGCCAACGGAACAAAATGGGAGCCCGGCGCATTCAGGTTCTCGTCCACACCGCGTTCGGCATGGACCCGGTAGAAACCGCCCACCACGTAGCGGTCCATCATGTAGACCACCGGCTCGGCCACGGCGTCGTTCATGCGCTCCTTGGTCAGCACGCCTTCCTGAATGATGACGTTACTGACTTCCTGGCCGGCCTGGATGAAGTCCATCCTGTTCTTGCTTTTGCGGTCGAGCGCTTCCAGATCCCTGGCGTCGCGCACCGTCATGATGCCCATGCCGGAGGTGCCGTTGTCGGCCTTGACGACCACAAACGGCTTTTCGTTGATGCCGTATTCCTTGTATTTGCGCCGCACCTTGGTCAGCAGCGCATCGACGTTGCTGGTCAGGCAGTCCATGCCCGCACCCTGCGCAAAATCCACCTCGCCGCACTTGCCGAACATCGGGTTGATCAGCCAGGGGTCGATGCCCAGCAGTTTGCCAAAGCGCTTGGACACTTCTTCGTAACTGTGGAAATGGTTGCTCTTGCGCCGCACCGACCATCCCGCATGCAGTGGGGGCAACAGGTATTGCTCGTGAATGTCCTCCAGGATGCCGGGAATGCCGGCGGCGAGGTCGTTGTTGAGCAGGATGGTGCAGGGATCGAAGTCCTTCAGCCCCAGGCGCCGGCGGTTTCGAATCACCGGCTCCAGCGTCACGTGCTCGCCGTGCGGCAATTCGATCGTGGTGGTTTTCTTGATGGTGGGGTCGATCGAGCCGACGCGCACGTTCAGCCCGGCCATGTGGAAGATGTGGCGCAACTGTGCCACGTTGCTGAGATAGAAAGTGTTGCGCGTGTGACTTTCGGGGATGACCAGCAGGTTCTTCGCTTCGGGGCAGATTTTTTCAATGGCTGCCTGCGCCGCCTGTACGGCCAGCGGCAGCATTTCGGGCGTCAGGTTGTTCCAGCCGCCGGGGTACAGGTTGGTGTCCACCGGCGCCAGCTTGAAGCCGGCATTGCGGATGTCGACCGCGCTGTAAAACGGCGGCGTGTGCTCCATCCACTCAAGACGGAACCAGCGCTCGATGGCCGGCATCGAGTCGAGAACGCGCTGCTCCAGTTCGTTAATGGGACCCGTGAGGGCCGTAATGAGGTGGGGAACCATGGGGCCCTTTGTCTGATGGTCCGGAAAATGCCGCTCTGGATTTTAGAGCCTCGGGGTGCGCCGGCCTTGTCCGGCCCTGGCCGCACCGGCGCGCTCAGATCGGCTTGCCCGCTGTCTCCTTCAGCCAAAGGAGTGGCAGCGACGAAAGCAGGGTCGCGACGATCATGTACCAGGCGGGCGCCAGCTCGCTGCCCGTGACCTGTATGAGCCAGGTCACGATGAGCTGGGCCGAGCCGCCAAAGACCGCCACGCCCACGCTGTAGACCACCGACAGGGAGGTGGCGCGGATCGGGCGCGGATACAGTTCGGTGATGAACGTGATGCCGGGCGAGGCCTGCAGCGCCAGCAGCACCGACAGCACGGCCACCACGCCGATCAGCACCCACTCCGTCGGATGGGCGATGAGCAGCATGAAACCCGGCACCACCAGAACGACCAGCGCCGCGCGTGCCCACCAGGTCACCGGAATGCGGCCCACCCGGTCCGACAGCCGGCCCGCATAGATGGAGACCGGTATCAGGACGGCCGAGGCCGTCACGCTGGCCCACAGGGTCAGCGACAAAGGCATGTGGAGAAAGTGGGTGGCGTAGGTGGGAATGTAGAAGACGATGATGTAGGTGGCCACCGTGCCGCCCAGGACCATCAGCACGCCGGACCAGATCAGCCGCGCGTGGGCCTGAAAGGCATCCTTGATCGTCGCCGTCGCGCTCTCACCCTTGTGTGCCACCGGCCCCAGCGTCTCGTCCAGGTGGCGCCGGATGTACACGCCGATCGGCACCAACAGCACGCCGATGAAAAACGGAATGCGCCAGCCCCACGAATAAAGCGCGTCATGCGACAAGGTGTTGGTCAGCAGCGTCGCGACCGCCGCGCCGAACAGCGAACTCAGGCCCTGGCTGACAAACTGATAGCTGCCAAAATAGCCGCGGCTGTGATCGTCGGCGTACTCGAGCAGCAGCGAGGTGGAGGCGCCAACCTCGCCGCCGAGCGAAAACCCCTGGATCAGACGCGCGCCGACCAGCCAGATCGGCGCCCAGACACCGATCTGCTCATAGGTGGGTGCCAGCGCAACGCCGAGCGAGCCGACCGCCATCAGGATCAGCGTCAGCGTCATGGCCGGTTTGCGTCCGGACCGGTCCGCGTACAGACCCAGCACCAGACCGCCGACGGGCCGCGCCAGGAACGCAATGCCGAAGCTGCCCAACGCCAGCATCAGGCCCACGGTGGAGCTCTTGACAGGGAAAAACAGGTGTCCGATCACCACCGCGAAGAACGAATAGGTGATGAAGTCGAAGAACTCCAGCCCGTTGCCGATGGTGATCGCGGCAATGGTGGTGAAACTCGCTTTGGGTCGCGGCGCGGCGCTGGTCATGACGGCACTCATAAAGTCTCCTTTTGTAGCCGGGCTGGACACACGCGCTCAAACGCGCACCTCGCCCTGGCCCAGCACGACATACTTCAGCGAGGTCAGCCCCTCCAGGCCAACCGGACCGCGCGCATGGAACTTGTCGGTGCTGATGCCGATTTCCGCCCCCAGGCCGAACTCGAAACCGTCGGCAAAGCGCGTGCTGGCATTGACCATCACGCTGGCCGAATCGACCTCGCGCAGGAAGCGCTGCGCATGCATGTGGTCGCGCGTGACGATGGCGTCGGTGTGGTGGCTCGAGTAGCGGTTGATGTGCGCGATGGCCTCATCGACACCCGCCACCACCTTGATGCTGATGACGGCCGCGAGGTATTCCTCGGACCAGTCGGACTCCACCGCATCGACCACCAATGCACTTGAATCAATAGCGTCTTGTTTAGATGGGATATGGGCTACAGGCCGATTTGACCTCAAGATTTGCGCGGCCACCGGATCGCAGCGCATCTCCACGCCCTTGGCCGCGAAGATGGCGGCGATGCGCGGCAGGAACGCGCTCGCCACACCCTGCGCCACCAGCAGCCCTTCGGCCGCGTTGCAGGGGCTGTATTTCTGCGTCTTGGCGTTGTCGGCAATCGCCACCGCCATTTCGAGGTCGCACGGGTCGTCCACATACACATGGCAGTTGCCGTCCAGGTGCTTGATGACCGGCACCTTCGCATCGCGGCTGATGCGCTCGATCAGGCCCTTGCCGCCGCGCGGAATGATGACGTCGACATACTGCGGCATGGTGATGAGCCGGCCCACTACCTCGCGGTCGGTGGTCTGCACCAGCTGCACGGCGTTAGGCGGCAGGCCGCTCTCGACCAGCGCCTGCTGCACCAGCGCGGCGAGCGCGCGGTTCGACTCGATCGCCTCCGAGCCGCCGCGCAGGATGCAGGCGTTGCCGCTCTTGATTGACAGGCTCGCGGCCTCGATCGTTACGTTGGGGCGGCTCTCGAAGATCATGCCGAACACGCCGATCGGCACGCGCATCTGGCCGACGCGGATGCCGCTGGGCTGCTGGCGCAGGGCCGTCACCTCGCCGATCAGGTCGGGCATGGCGGCGAGCTGCTCGCAGCCCAGGGCGCAGGTTTCGAGCGCCCGCGCGTCCAGCTTGAGCCGGTCCACCAGTGGCGCTGCCAGGCCCGCTGCGATGGCGCGTTCGAGGTCCTTTTCGTTTTCGCGTTGCAGCATAGGCCCGCTAGTGCGCAGCAGGCTGGCGAGTTTGCGCAATGCTGTGTTTTTGATAGCGACATCTGCCCGTGCCATAAGGGTCGATGCCGCTTTTGCCTGCACACCCAGGGTCTGCACGTAGTCGGCAATATCAAGAGCGGGCCGCCCCGGCGCCGAACCGGGCTGGCGCTCTTCAAGAGAAGTCACGGCGCGCGTGGGGAGTTCGCTGAGCGGGTTCATGCCAATATTCTGGCACGCGCCGGCGCGCCCGGCGTTTTCGCGAGCGGCACCGCACAGGCACGGCACAGGGCCAGCGCAAGCCGCTGCAGCGCCTGCCAGGGGTCGAGCGGCCAGTCGGACTGCTTGAGGCCCTTGACGATGCCATCGACCTGGTGCGCCGCGTACAGCAAGTTGTCCAGCGTGGTGGTGCCCAGGCGCGGCAGCGCGCGCTCGAACAGACGCTCCTTGAGGCCCCAGACGCGCTGCTCACGCAGCGCCATGGGGAGCGGGCGGCCGGCCTGCAGCGCATCTTTCACGCGCTTGAGGGCGCGAATGTCCTCGGCCAGCGTGTAGTGCACCAGCACCTCGGCCTCGCCCTCGGCCTGAAGTCCGTCGAGCATGCGCAGCACTCGCGCGGTCTGTCCGCCGAGCACGGCTTCGGACAGCTTGAACACGTCGTAGCGCGCGACATTCAGCACGGCGCGCTCGATCTGCCCGAAGTCCAGCTCGCCCTGCGGGTACAGCAACGCCAGCTTCTGGATCTCCTGGTGTGCGGCCAGCAGGTTGCCCTCCACCCGGTCGGCAAAGAACTGCAGCGTGCGCTGGCCGGCCTCGCCCGCGGCCACGCGCTGGCCCTGGGCCTGCAGGCGCTGGGCGATCCAGGCGGGCAGCGCGCCGCGCTCGACCGGCTCGACCTGCAGCGTGACACCAAGGCTCTCGAGCGCCGCGAACCAGGCGCCCGAGCGGGTCGCCTTGTCCAGGCGCGGCAGCAGCACCAGCGTGAGGGTGGACTCGGCACCTTGCGACTGGCTCGCCAACTGCTGCAGCGCCGCGCTGCCCTCCTTGCCGGGCTTGCCCGAGGGAATGTGGACTTCGACGATCTGCTTGTCCGCGAACAGACTCAGCGAGCCGCCCGCGGCCAGCACCTCGCTCCAGTCGAAGTGGGCGCCCGCCACCGTGTGCACCGTGCGCTCGGTATGGCCCTGGGCCCGAGCCGCGGCACGGATCGCATCGGCCGCCTCCTGGATCAGCAACGGCTCGTCGCCATGCAGGGTGTACAGCGGCTTCAGGCCGCGCTGGAGGTGTTGCGACAGTTGGGCCGGGGCGATCTGCATGGCCCTGCAGTTTACGCGGCCTTGGGCCAGCGTTGAGGTTGATTGGCCCCCACGCTTGTCGCTTCGCGTACTGCGCTGCCCCCCGAGGGGGCCGAACTTGCTCGGGACGGCCCGTCGCTGCGTTCACAGGCCCCCATGCGTCCCTGATAGATATTGTTCAGCTTCAACGTCAGGCAGTAGGCCGCGCCGCCGGAGCGGTTGAACGCGCCCAGCGGCACGACGTGCACGCGGTAGCCGCGCGCCACCAGCAACTCGCGCAGCGGC
>SCRR01000228.1 GCA_004322085.1 Burkholderiaceae bacterium | reverse complement strand
CGGCCGAGGGTGCCTCGTGCTTCGTCAACCCGCTGACCGCGCTCGGCATGGTGGAGACCATGCGGCGTGAAGGCCACAAGGCCCTGGTGCATACGGCGGCGGCGTCCAATCTGGGCCAGATGCTCAACCGGATCTGCCTCAAGGACCAGATCGGCCTGGTAAACATCGTGCGCAAGCCCGAGCAGGCCGCGCTGCTGTGGGGCATGGGCGCCCGGCATGTCTGCGACACCTCGTCGCCCGCGTTCATGGAAGACCTCACGCAAGCACTGGTGGACACCGGCGCCACCATGGCCTTCGATGCCACGGGCGGCGGCAAGCTGGCCGGGCACATCCTGAGCTGCATGGAGACAGCGCTAAATCGCGGTGCGAAGGAATACAGCCGCTACGGCTCCACCACGCACAAACAGGTCTACCTTTACGGTGGCCTCGATACCAGCCCGACGGAATTCAACCGTAACTTCGGCATGGCCTGGGGCATGGGCGGCTGGCTGCTGTTCCCGTTCCTGCAGCGCATCGGCGCTGCCGCCGCGCAAACCCTCAAACAGCGTGTCGCGGCGGAACTCGAGACTACCTTCGCCAGCAGCTATTCGAAGGAAATTTCGCTGGTCGAGGCGCTGCAGCCGCAAGTCATCGCCGTTTACGGCCAGCGCGCGACCGGTACCAAGTACCTGATCAATCCCAACAAAGAGTAACGGCATCGTGGCCGGTGCTTGCGGCCGCTATTTCCGGACGGGGGCAAATCGCAGCGGCCGCTTGTCCGCCGATCGTCAACTGGCCTTCGAGCGACTCCAGCCGGTGATCAATCGGCAGAAGGCGATAATTGCTTGGCGCTTGCCGCTCCCAAGCTGGTGCCCAAGCCGACTCCCTGCATGTCGCCCCCTCCTGCCACAACTGCCTCTGCCTCCCCGACTGAGTTTTCTCTCAAGCGAATCGCCGTGCCGGCCTTTGGCCCCTCGTTGCTTTTCGGGCTGGGCGAAGGGGCCATTCTCCCGATCGTTCCCCTGATGGCGCGTGACCTGGGTGCTTCCGTGTCGATGGCTGCGCTGGTCGTCGCCCTGATCAGCATCGGCTCGCTGCTCAACAACATTCCTGCGTCGCTGATCACGATGCGCTGGGGCGAGCGCGGTGCCATCGTCGCCGCGGGGCTGTGGAGTGGCCTCGGAATGGCGCTTTGCGTTTTCTCGCCGCACCTGGCCCTGTTCGCGACAGGCTGCCTCATGGTGGGCATGTCACAGGCCGTCTACAACCTGGCGCGCCAGATCTACATGACGGAGGCCGTTCCGATCGAGTACCGGGCGCGGGCGCTGTCGACGCTGGGTGGCGTGATGCGCATCGGCATGTTCATCGGGCCTTTCCTGGGGGCGGCTGCGATTCATGTGTTTGGCTTGGCGGCTGCCTTTGGGGTGGGCATTGTGGCGGTGCTGGGCGCGGCAGCCGTCGGCGCGCGCGTCCCGGACCTGGAGCCCCCCCAGATTGCACCCGGCCAGGCGCCACCGGCCTCCACGACCATTGTTTCGACGCTCAGAGATCACCGCCATGTGTTCCTCACGCTGGGTGTTGGCGTTGTGCTGGTTAGTGCCGTGCGGGCATCACGCCAGGTAGTCATCCCCTTGTGGGCGGATCACCTGGCGCTGGCGCCTGCCGTCGCGTCGTTGGTCTATGGCTTGGCAGGCGGCATCGACATGCTGGTCTTCTACCCGGCCGGCAAACTGATGGATCACAAGGGCAGGCGTTGGGTCGCGGTTCCCTCCATGCTCATCATGGGTATGGCGATGCTGTGGATGCCTTTCACATCGGGCTTCACCACGCTGTTGCTCGCCTCGCTGGCCATCGGCTTTGGCAACGGCATTGGCTCGGGAATGATCATGACCCTCGGTGCGGACCATTCCCCGCAGCACGGACGTGCGCACTTCCTCGGTGTGTGGCGCCTGATGTCCGATATCGGATCCTCATGCGGGCCGGCACTTCTGTCATTGCTCGCGGCCAGCTTGTCTTTGGCGGCAGGCATCGCCACCACCGGGCTCATCGCCTTCGCTGCGGCGGGGGCGCTGGTGTATTGGATTCCCAAAACGCACGGCTCCGAACGCAGCAGAAACTCCGGATGACCGCAATCAGTTTGAAGTGATCACTCGACCGTCTGCCATCGATCAACAAACCATCGCCCGATGGAATCCTGAGGCGAAAATTCGGTGCTGGATAACCTCTGTCCACACGGGCCGATGTTTTCCGGTTGCGGGTGCTGCCGCAACATTGGCGCTCGCGATGCCCGTCACAATGATGGGCGCCGGTGCCAACGCGGCGCGGCCAGGACGCTAGGCCGTTGCTACCGGCCCGAACGCACGCTGGACTTCTTGCGCGTCCACATCGCGTGCCGCACCAAACCCCGCAACATGACGGGCACGCGTAATGCGAACAGCCACAAACTGGAAGCCCCCCAGCTGCGTCATGAATTCGGCCTCGGGGAAACGGGCCAGGTACGCAGCGCGGCACGCCTGCCCTTCGAGGCTGTCGGGCGCCAGCACTCTCGCCTCGCCTTCAAGCGTGACGCGCGGCAGCGCATGAACGGGTTGGCCCGGCACTTCTGACTGCACCACCAGCAGCGACACCGTGGGCCTGACCTGAAGATTTCCGGTATGGGTCGCCAATGCGCTGACATGAACCACGACGCAGCCCGAAGTGGGTTCCGCCGCGAACGGCACCATGGAGACGAAGGCGGCACCGTCATTCCCCGTGGTGCCGAGCGCTGCCGTACGCTGCACCTGCAACAGAGTGCGCAACTCGCGCGTCAACCGGGATTCATGCGGCATGCCCTGCTCGCTCTGTGGCGTCGTGTTGCGGTGGTGGCCGTCACGCACGCGTCAATCGCAACGCCAGTTCGTGCATCAGATGCGGATGCGGCACCTTGGCATAGGGGGGCTTGGGCCACGCCCAGGCCGGCGGCGCAAACAGCGCCCGCATCGCGTTGATGTCGCAGTGATACGGCGGTCCCTGGATCAAACCATCCTCGGTGGCGCCGGGGCGAGTCACCTGCATGAACAGCGCCCACAAGCCAGCCCCAGGCTTGAGCCAGTTGTGCAGTTGCCCGGCATATTTTTGCCAGTGATTCGGGTGGATCGCGCACAGGCAGGTTTGCTCGTAGATGGCATCGAACGGTGTGGCGCACTGGAAACTCAATACGTCGGCCTGGACGACTTGCGCACGCAGACCCCCGGCATCCAGCAACGCCTGCGTTCTGGCGACGGCGGCCGGGGTGTAGTCGAGTCCGGTGACGTCGAAGCCGCGCCGCGCCAGTTCGGCCACTTCCCAGCCACCGCCGCATCCCGGCGCGGCAATGCGGCAGGGTTGCAGGGCACCGCTGTCCAGCCAGGCCAGCAACTGGGGATTGGGGGCGCCACGGTCCCAGCCGGTCAGGTTGTTCTCGAAGCGGTCTTGCCAGAATTGTGTGGTGGGGCCAGCCATGTTCGATCCTTTGCGGTTGTTGTTTCGGGTTATCGCACCGTTGCCAGCACTATGGCCACAATGGCGACGATGGCCGTGACTGCGGTACCAACTGCCACCCAGAGCAAACGTACCCGGCTGGTTTCAATGCGGCGGATGAGTTGCGTGTTCTGTTCGGCCAGCACCTTGATCAGTTCGGACGAGCTGACCATCTGGCCATGCAGATCGGCCGCCTCGGTCTCCAGCGCGGCGATGCGGGCCTGCAGTTCGGCGATGCTCGGAGTCTCCTTCAGCAAAGCGGGCGCAGGCACTGCCGTCGGATCCCCCGGCGCCGGCTTCTTGCCCACGGAGTGCCACAGCTTCTTCGCGCCGTCCAGCACGACGGGCGCCGTGCTGATGACATCCGTCCACGGAATGGTTTTCAAGGCCGTGAGCCAACCAATTGCCATGCACCCACCTTTCTCTTGAGGTGTTCAGTGTAAGACGACGCGATGGATGACGACGGGCGGCACAATGCATGTCCATGCGCGATCTGCTCTTCATTTTTTCCTGGCAGGAATTGCGGCATCACCCCTGGCGCAACGCTGCAGCCGTGGTGGCGGTGATGCTGGGCGTGGCGCTGGCGTTCTCGGTTGCGCTCATCAACGCCTCGGCACTCAGCGAATTTTCCAGCGCGGTGCGCTCGATCGACGGCCGGCCCGACTTGGCGCTGCACTCGGCCCGGGGCACGTTTGACGACGCGCTGTTTGCGCGTGTGGCGCACCAGCCACAGGTGAGCGTGGCCAGCCCGGTGCTGGAACTGGCGACCTACGTCATGACGGCCGACGGCACACGCGTGCCACTGCGCGTGGTGGGCATCGACGCGCTCGTGGTCGCGTCCGTGGCGCCGGCCTTGCTGCCGGTTCCGCAGGCGGGCGCGGATCGGCTGTCGATACTGGCGCCGGCCACGGTGTTCCTGAATCCGGCGGCACGCCGGGCATTGGAGACCGGCACGGGCAAACTGCCGGCCACGCTGCAATTGCAAAGTGGGCTGGCGCTGCACACGGTTCACGTCGCTGGCTCGGTCAGCGCGGGTGGCGCACCGCTGGCGGTGATGGACATCGCGGCGGCGCAGCAGCTGTTCGGCAAACTCGGTCAGCTCACACGCATCGATCTGCGCCTGCGCGCCGGGGCGGACCGCGCGGCGTTCGTCCGCTCGCTGCAGTTGCCAACTGGCATCAGCGCGAGCGAGCCTGACGATGCTGGACGCCGCACGGACACGCTCTCGCGCGCCTACCGCGTGAACCTGACGGTGCTGGCACTGGTGGCGCTGTTCACCGGAGCGTTTCTGGTGTATTCGGTGCTGTCGCTCAGCGTCGCCAAGCGCGCCCAGCAGTTTGCGCTGCTCGGCGTGCTCGGGCTGACCGGTCGCGAACGCTTGCGGCTCGTGCTGGTCGAGGCCGGCGTGCTCGGCTTGCTGGGCAGCATCGCCGGGGTCGCGCTCGGCACGGGCCTGGCCGCCCTGGCATTGCGCCTGCTGGGCGGCGACTTGGGCGGCGGTTATTTCGCGGGCGAGGCACCCGCCTTGCAATGGAGTGGTGCAGCCGCTTTGAGCTACGGCGGGCTCGGTGTTCTGGCCGCACTGGTCGGCGCCTGGTGGCCGGCGCGGGCAGCCCAGAAGCTGTCGCCGGCGCAGACGCTGAAAGGCTTAAGCGCGGCACCGGGCGGCGCCCGAACCCACTGGCACAGTATTGTTTTGATAGCTACTGGAATTATGCTGGCCTGGGCTCCGCCTATATTTGGCATTCCACTGGCGGCTTACGTGTCGGTCGCGCTGCTGCTGGTGGGCGGCATCACCGCGCTGCCCTGGTTCGTGGCATTGGTGTACGACCGGCTCGCCCCGAGGGTGGCGCGCCACCTGCTGCCGCTGCTGGCGGTCGAGCGCGCGCGCCGCGTGCGCGAGAGCGCCGCCGTGGCCATCAGCGGCGTCGTGGCGGCGCTCAGTCTGGCGGTAGCGCTGACGGTGATGGTCGGCAGCTTTCGCGGTTCAGTCACGCAGTGGCTGAACGTGGTGCTGCCGGCCGACCTGTATGTGCGCAGCGCCACGGCCGGCAGCGCGAGCGACACCGTGTACCTCACACCCGGGTTTGTGCAGGCCGTCACCGGCCTTGCCGGCGTAAAGCGCGTGAGCACCCTGCGCACCAGCCGCTTGCAACTGGCGCCCAGCGAGCCGGCCGTGACCCTGATCGCGCGCGACATCGGTGATGCAGCGCGCAACCTGCCGCTGGTGGCGCCAGCGTTGCCGGTGCCACCGGGCGACATCGCCATCTATGTGAGTGAGGCGGTGGTGGACCTGTACGGCGCCCGCGCGGGCACCGTGTTCACCCCATTATCAGCATCATTCAGGGCTGTAACCCTTGATGGTCATACACGATCAGCTACGTTTTTCGTAGCCGGCGTGTGGCGCGACTACGCCCGCCAGTTCGGCGCGATCGCGCTGGACCGGCGCGACTTCGTTCGGCTCACCGGTGATCGGCGCGTGAACGACATGGCGCTGTGGCTACAGCCCGGCACCGATGCGGCGCGCCTGCAGCAGGCCATCCGCGGCGTGGCGCAGCAGCAGTCCGGCGCGGGCACGCTGATCGATTTTGCCTCGGCCGGCGAGATTCGGGCCAGTTCGCTGCGGATCTTTGACCGCAGCTTTGCCGTGACTTACTGGCTGCAGGCCGTGGCCATCGCGATCGGGCTGTTTGGCGTGGCGGCATCCTTCGGCGCGCAGGTGCTGGCGCGCCGGCGCGAGTTCGGCCTGCTCGCGCACCTGGGATTGACGCGCCGGCAAATTCTGGCGGTGGTGGCCGGCGAAGGCGCGGCGTGGACGCTGATCGGCGCCATCGCCGGGCTGGGGCTGGGGCTCGCCGTGTCGGTAGTTTTGGTGCGGGTAGTGAACCCGCAGAGCTTTCACTGGACCATGGACCTGCAGGTGCCGTGGTTGCGGCTGCTGGCGCTGTGCGCTGCTGTCGTGGCGGCCGGCACGGCCACGGCCTGGCTGGCGGGGCGCGCCGCGGCCGGGCGCGATGCCGTGCTGGCGGTCAAAGAGGACTGGTGAGCGCGAGGAAGTCACTGCTCCGCAATCAGCCCCGCACACCCGCAATGTAATGCTCCAGTTGCTCGATGATGAAGCCCTGCTCGGAGATGATGTCCTTCACCAGATCGCCGATCGACACCACGCCGATCAGGCGGCCATGCTCCATGACCGGCAGGTGGCGCAGGCGCTTGTCGGTCATCAGCGCCATGCATTCCTCATTGCTATGGCTCGGATGCACATACTGCAACGGCGAAGTCATGATGTCGCGTACCGCCGTCTGCCGGGGCGCGCGCTCCGAGAGCAGCGATTTGCGCGCGCAGTCGCGTTCGCTGAGGATGCCGACGAACGCCTCGCCGTCCAGCACCACAAGGGCACCGATATTTTTTTCTGCCATCAGCGTGACAGCGTCAAATACGGAGGTAGAGGACGCAACGGTGTAGACCGCCTGATCAGGCTTGGACTTGAGAATTTGCGCAACCTTTTTCATGGCTTTCCACGGCCTCCGCGGTGGCACGCCGATGCCGTACGCAGAACGGCCCGGTACCGCTGATTTTAGGCGCCGCAATCCTCGTATTCAAACCCTTTTTCGACCAGCCGCGGCGAGCGCTGGAGCGCTGCAGAAGTTGGCGGGCGGCGCACTTGCGCGCGCTAGGCGCGGTCGTGCTCGCGCAAGCGCATGCGCAGCCCCAGTGGGCCCATGCTGAAGGCCATATGCTCGGGCACATCGGTGCCGGTTGCCGGACCCACGCTTTCAATCTCGAAACCAGAGAGCAGCGTCGCGGCGGCCATCTTGATCTCCAGCAGCGCAAGGTAGCGTCCCGGGCAGACGCGCGGCCCGGCACCGAACGGCATCGATACGCGCTTGGCCGAGCTCGCAGCCTGGGCTGGCCCGCCATCGCCAAGCCAGCGTTCGGGTTTGAACGCTGCCGCATCGGGAAAGTGACGCTCCAGCAGGCTGTCGTGGCGCATCAGGCCGATCACGACCGTATCGGCAGGGATCTGGACGTCCGCAATGGTGGTGCCCTTCACCGCCTGCACGGCGAGCAGCGGCGCCACCGGCTTGAGCCGCATGGTCTCATGCGCGCAGGCCTCCAGGTAGTCCAGCCCGGCGATGCGCTCGGGGGTAAATTGTGACGGGTCGCCGGCCACGCGACGCACCTCCTCGCGCGCGCGCTGCAGGGTTGCCGGGCTGCGATGCAGCAGGTAGATCATCCAGGCCAGCGTGTTCGCGGTGGTGTCTTCACCGGCCAGCAGCATCGTGACCACATTGCCTGCCACGTCGTGATCGGTCATCCCGCTATCCCCCTGATCGGCAGCAATGATCATCGCCTCGAGCAGGTTGCTCGGATGTTCGCGCAGCGCCGGATCGGCTTGCAGGCGCCGGCGCGCTTGGGCGATGAAGCCGCGCACGGCCACCCGCACCTCGGCCACGCTGCGGTCCAGCGCGCGGTCGACCGGCAGCCGGATGTAGCGCCAATAGGGCACCAGCGAGAAAATGCGTCGGGACATCGCGGGGAAGATCTTGTTCAGGTGCTGCTGGATCACGTCCTCGTCGCTCGCCAGGGTGTTGACGTCAGCGCCAAACGCCAGGCCGGCAATGGCGTCGACCGTGAAGCACATCAGATCTGCCTGCAGATCGATACTGGCGCCCGATCTGGCCACCGCCTGCCAGCGCGTTTGCAGCCGGCGCGCCACCTTGAGCAGCGAGGGGAAATACGCCTTGATATGCCCGGGATCCAGGCCTGCCATGACCATGCGGCGCTGGCGCCGCCAGACGTCGTCGTTGGCAAAGAAAAGTCCCTGATCAAAACCCATTTCGCGGCTGATGCGCCCGCCCATCAGAGGTCGCCGAAAGCGCTCGGGGCGGTCGCGCAGAACCGCTCCGAAAAGTTCATGGTCGGCGACGACGAGCAGCTCGCGCCGACCCATCCGTATGCGGAACAGCCGGCCGTAGGTCTGCGCCCACGTCTCGAGCTGGCGGTGCATGCTGGCCGGCCTGATCTGCAGCAGATTGCCAAGCACCGGCACCCCAACCGGTCCGGGCAGGTCGCCCAGCCGGCGCGAAGGCGGCGACACCGGCGGCGAGATTTTTGGCGTTGCGTCGGTTGAGGTTTCCATGGGGTGTGCGGTGTGCCTGGGAGATTCTGGTTGGCAATGCCGGGCGCGCCGGTCTAGGGTCTATACAGCAGGGCCGCTCACCATGTATTGCGCAATTCACGCAGCCGCGTGAACACCGTTTTCGCGTCCGGCTTCTCGGGCAGATCCGGGAAGGTCTCACGCAGCCTGGCGATCAGGCCAGGGCTGCTCAGGCGCAGAAAGGTGTTGAAGCGCTTTTCCTCGCCCAGCGTGGTCACCTCTGAACGCGCCGGGTCGTGGCCGGTCACGCCCGGCAGCAGCGCCTTGGCATCGGCGTTGTCGGGTTCGCGCGCCAGCGTGAATTTCAGGTTGTTCTCGATGTAATCGTGCCCCGGATAGATTCGCGTGTTGTCAGGCAGGCGGGCCAATTGCTCCGCGAAAGTCGCATACAGCGCGCCCACGTCGCCGCCGTTGTGCACGTTGCCCGCGCCGGCATTGAACAGTGTGTCGCCCGAAAACAGCGCGGGCTGGTCGGTGTGCGAGCGCAGGCAGATATGGCACAGGGTGTGGCCCGGTGTGTCCAGACATTCAAGCTCGACCGTCTTGCCGACCTTGATGATGTCGCCGGCCTGCACGCCGCGGTCCACCCCCGCGATGCGCCCACCGGTCTTGTAGTGCGCGATGAGTTTTGCGCCGGTGGCCGCGATCACGGCCGCGTTGCCTCCGGTGTGGTCGTGGTGCTCGTGCGTGTTGAGGACCTGGGTGATCTGCCAGCCGCGCACCTTGGCGGTGGCCAGCGTCTTTTCATGATCGAGCGGATCGATCGCGAGCGCCTCGCCGGTTTCGGGACAAGCCACAAGATAATTGAAGTTGCGGTAGGCGTTGGCCGTCCAGATGCGTTCGACAATCATGTGGGCTCCTCAGGCTTGCGGTAGGGAACTGGCTATTGTAGGAAGAGGTGGCCTAGGCGTGCTTGCTGCGAGAATAAGAACATGCACACCCCACCCCATGCCTGTGACTCGTGGCTCGGCAGCGCCTGGGCACTTTACTGTCCTGATTATCTGGCAGGGGCTTGACATGAACTCCCGCGCCGGCCTGTACTGCGTAGTGTCGCGGCGCACCCTGCTGGGCACGGGGTTGATGGGACTCACCGGCATGTCAGCGGGAGCGCAGGCGAACGCCCCGCTCCCGCTCATGGCGTTTCCGCGCGACTTTGGCAGCCACCCCGTCTATCAGATCGAGTGGTGGTACATCACGGGTTATGCAGGTGCAACGGATGCGTCGGGCCTGCGCGAGTTCGGCTTCCAGCTCACCTTCTTTCGCTCGCGCGTGGCCGCAACCCAGGACATGAAGTCGGCGTTTGCCGCCAAACAGTTGATCTTTGCGCACGCGGCCCTGACCGATGTGCGTGGCAGGAGGCTGGTGCATGACCAGCGCATTGCGCGCTCGTCAGAGGTCGCGGGGTTCGACCTCGCATCGGCCAGCGAGAGCGACACTGCAATCCACCTGCGCGACTGGTCCCTTGTGCACGAGGGTCGACGTTACGATGCAGCGCTTGCCGCAAACGGCTTTGGCCTGAGCCTGAGCTTTGGCGAGACCCAGCCGGTGCTGCTGCAGGGAGACCAGGGCCTGTCGCGCAAGGGTCCGCGGCCATCGGAAGTCAGCCACTACTACAGCGAGCCGCACCTCGCCGTACGCGGAGCGCTGCGTCTGGGACCGCAATCATTCCAGGTGAACGACGGCGCAGCGTGGCTCGATCATGAATGGAGCGACGAGTTGCTGGATCCGCAGGCGGTCGGCTGGGACTGGATCGGCATGAATCTGGACGATGGCAGCGCGCTGACAGCATTTCGTATACGCGACAATGCCGGCCAGGCGATGTGGGATGGCGGCTCGTTTCGCTCCGCCGCTGGTGTGTTGCACACTTTCCACCACGGCGAAGTCGCTTTCACTCCAGAGCGGCGCTGGAAAAGTCCGGCGACACAGACCACCTACCCGGTGCAATGGAGCGTTGCGACCCCGGTCGGGATCTACACGGTCAACGCCGTGCTCGACAACCAGGAACTCGACAGCCGCGCCTCGACCGGCGCGATTTACTGGGAAGGCCTGAGCAACCTCGCGGACGACCAGGGCCGGCACATCGGACGCGGGTATCTGGAGATGACCGGGTACACGCAGCCGCTGCGGCTTTGAAAAGTTCCCTATCGTTTCCCCTATCCCGGCATCCCCGATCGCTGCAGTACCATCGTCGGCGTTCCGCAGCAGCGCTGGCGCGCGAGCCGTCACGTTCACATCCCATTTCAGCAGGAGAGTTATTTGTCAGCAGAGTTCATTCTTGAGACACAAGGGTTGAGCAAGGAATTCAAGGGTTTCGTTGCCGTCAGCGATGTCGATCTCAAGGTGAAGCGTGGGCATATTCATGCGTTGATCGGCCCGAACGGCGCCGGCAAGACCACCTTCTTCAACCTGCTGACCAAGTTTCTTCATCCCACTTCTGGCCGCATTGTCTTCAACGGCATTGATATCACGGCTGAGAGGCCGGCGCAAACGGCACGGCGTGGCATCGTGCGATCGTTCCAGATCTCGGCGGTTTTTCCCCACATGACGGTGCTGGAGAACGTACGCGCGGCGTTACAGCGCAACCTGGGCACCTCATTCCATTTCTGGAAGGCCGAGAAGACTCTCTTCCCGCTGCACGAGCGAGCGAACCAGTTGCTGGCCGAAGTCGACCTCGAAGGCTTTGCCGACACCTTGACGGCCGAGCTACCCTATGGCCGCAAGCGCGCGCTGGAGCTGGCCACCACGCTGGCGCTCGAGCCAGAGCTGATGCTGCTCGACGAACCGACTCAGGGCATGGGCCACGAAGACGTGACTCGGGTCACGGAGCTGATCCGCAAGGTGTCGGCCAATCGCACCATCCTGATGGTGGAACACAACATGAACGTGGTGGCCTCCATCGCCGACCGCATCACGGTGCTGCAGCGCGGCTCTATCATCGCCGACGGTCCTTACGCCGAAGTGTCGAAAAATCCGCTGGTGATCGAAGCCTACATGGGCACGACCAACACCGGGCTGCAGGGAGCTCACGCATGACCACCGAGCTGCTGCGTATTGCGGGCCTGAACGCCTGGTACGGCGAATCGCACATCCTGCACGGCGTGGACCTGAGTGTGAGCGAGGGCGAAGTGGTGACGCTGCTCGGGCGCAACGGCGCCGGACGAACCACCACGATGCGCGCGATCGTGGGATTGACCGGCAAACGCACCGGCTCCATCCAGGTGGCTGGTCAGGAGACGATCAAGCTGGCGTCGCACCATATTGCGCGGCTCGGGGTCGGCTACTGCCCGGAAGAGCGCGGCATCTTCGCCAGCCTGAGTGCCCAGGAAAACCTCATGCTGCCGCCCGCGGTTGCCCGGGGCGGCATGAGCGTCGAAGAAATTTACGCGATGTTCCCCAATTTGCAGGAGCGCGCTGGCAGCCCCGGCACGCGCCTGTCCGGCGGCGAGCAGCAAATGCTGGCGGTGGCACGGATTCTGCGCACCGGCGCGCGCTTACTCTTGCTCGACGAGATTTCAGAGGGCTTGGCACCCGTCATCGTGCAAAAGCTGGCCGAGATGATTTTGACGCTCAAGGCCAAGGGCTACACCATCGTCTTGGTCGAGCAGAATTTCCGCTTCGCGGCGCCGCTGGCGGACCGCTTTTACATCATGGAACACGGACGCATCGTGCGGCAGTTCAAACAGGCCGAGCTCGAGCAGAACACGGGGTTGCTGCAACAGTACCTCGGTGTCTAGGCGCCTCGCAGGGTCGTATCAATCTCACTTTTTTCATGTCAACCAGGAGTCAACTATGAAACTTAAACCTCTCATCGCCGCGATAGCCATCGGGCTCGGCAGCATGGCCGCGCAGGCCCAGGCCACCGGTCCGATCAAGATCGGCATGATCACCGACATGTCTGGCATTTATGCCGACATCGACGGTCCCGCGGGCGTGGAAATGGTCAAGTGGGCCGTACAGGACTTTGGCGGCAAGGTGCTTGGGCAGCCCATTGAAGTGCTGTCGGCGGATCACCAGAACAAGCCCGACATCGGCAGCTCGGTCGCTCGCAAATGGATCGAGCAGGACCACGTGCAAATGCTGGTCGGCGGTACCAATTCCGGCGTGAACCTGGCCATGGCCAAGGTGGCCGCGCAAGAGAAGGTTCCGCTCCTGGCCATTGGCCCCGGCTCGGCCCGCCTGACCAACGAAGACTGCACGCCCTACACCGTGCATTACGCCTACGACACCGTGGCGCTGGCCAAGGTTGCGGGCTCGGCGCTGATCAAGCAGGGTTACAAGAACTGGTTTTTCCTGACGGCTGACTATGCCTTCGGCAAGTCGCTTCAAGCGGATGCGACAACCGTGATCAAGGCCAATGGCGGCACGGTGGCAGGGTCGGTACTGGCGCCGCTCGGTGCGTCCGATTTCTCGTCCTTCCTGCTGCAGGCGCAATCCTCCAAGGCTCAGATTCTGGCCATGGCCAACGCGGGTGGCGATTTCATCAACGCCATGAAGGCGGCCAAGGAATTCGGCATCGACAAGACGATGAAAATCGCCGGTCTGCTGGTGTTCATCAACGACGTGCACAGTCTGGGGCTGAATGCGACCGCAGGACTGCAACTCGCCGACAGCTGGTACTGGAACCAGAATGACGCCTCACGCAAGTTCGCCCACCGGTTTTTTGACAAATACAAACGCATGCCCAGCAGCCTGCAGGCGGCGGACTATTCGGTCACGATGAACTACCTCAAGGCCGTCAAGGAAGCGGGCACCACCAATGGCGACAAGGTGATGGCCACTCTCAAGAGCATGAAGATCGACGACTTCTACAACAAGGGGCACATTCGCGCCGATGGCCGCATGATCCACGATATGTACCTGTTCCAGGTCAAGACTCCCAAGGAGTCCACCACACCCTGGGACTACTACAAGCTGGTTGCCACAGTGCCCGGAGACCAGGCCTTCACAACGGTGGCCGACTCCAAGTGCTATCTGCTCAAGAAGTAAGACGCAAGTCAACGCCTCACCCCGCGGGCCATCGATGTGATGGCCCGCGGGCTGTCGGGCTCATGGTCATTTGACGGGTATTCATGGACATTTTTGGTATCCCCCTGCAAGCCTTCCTGGGCCAGTTGCTGCTGGGGCTGGTCAATGGCTCCTTTTACGCCATGCTCAGTCTGGGACTGGCTGTCATCTTCGGCCTGCTCGGCATCATCAACTTCGCGCACGGGGCGCTGTACATGGTGGGCGCGTACGCCGGCTGGATCCTGCTCACCACATTCGGCATCAACTACTGGTTTGCGCTGGTGCTCGCGCCACTGGCTGTCGGAATTCTGGGTGTCGTGATCGAGCGACTTCTGCTGCGCCACCTGTACAAGCTCGACCCGCTGTACGGCTTGCTGATGACCTTCGGCCTGGCGCAGATCATGGAAGGCATTTTCCGTCGCCAATACGGTGTGTCGGGTGAATCGTACCCGGTGCCCGATGCGCTGGCCGGTGCCACCAATCTTGGTTTCATGGTTCTGCCCAACTACCGCGCCTGGGTCGTACTCGCGTCGCTGGTCGTTTGCCTGGGCACCTGGTTCCTGATTGAACGCACGCGGCTTGGTGCCTACCTGCGCGCCGGCACGGAAAACGCGCCGCTGGTGCAGGCCTTCGGTGTCAATGTGCCGATCATGGTGATGCTGACGTTCGGCGGTGGTGCCGCGCTGGCCGGGCTGGCCGGCGTACTGGCAGCACCCATCATCCAGGTGACTCCTTTGATGGGCTCGAACCTCATCATCGTGCTGTTCGCCGTGGTTGTCATTGGCGGCATGGGCTCCATCATGGGCTCCGCCATCAGCGGCCTGTTGCTGGGCGTGGTGGAGGGCTTTACCCGGGTGTTCTACCCGCAGGGCTCCAACGTCGTCATCTTCGTCGTGATGGTCATCGTGTTGATGGTGCGACCGGCCGGCCTGTTCGGAAAGGAGGCCTGAGCCATGACTCCAACTCCCGTGACCCCTGCCGCCAAACTGACCCGTATCGTCTACGCCCTGCTGGTTATCCTGCTCCTGGTGGCGCCCCTGGTGGGCCTGTATCCGGTGTTCCTGATGCAGTTGCTGTGTTTCGCGCTGTTTGCCTGCGCTTTCAATCTGCTGCTGGGCTTCACCGGCCTGCTCTCTTTTGGTCATGCCGCGTTTTTTGGTGGCGCTGCCTACGTCTGCGGCTGGTTCGTCGAGGCGCAACACTGGCCGCCCGAGTTGGGCATCCTGGCGGGTGTCGTAGTGGCGAGCCTGCTTGGTCTGTTCATGGGTCTGCTGGCCATCCGCCGCGAGGGAATCTACTTCGCCATGATCACACTGGCACTGGCGCAGATGGTATTTTTCGTCTGCCTGCAGGCGCCTTTCACGGGCGGTGAGGACGGCTTGCAAGGTGTGCCGCGCGGAACCCTGTTCGGGTTGCTGTCGCTGCGCTCGGACACGGTCATGTACTACTTCGTGGCGGTCGTCGCTGTGCTGTCATTCTTGCTGATCTCGCGCATCGTCCACTCACCCTACGGCCAGGTTCTCAAAATGATCCGCGAGAACGAGCCGCGTGCCATCTCGCTCGGCTACCAGGTGGAGCGTTACAAGCTGCTGGCCTTTGTGCTGTCGGCTGCACTGGCCGGTCTGGCCGGATCACTGAAAACACTGGTGATGGGTTTTGCCACGCTACAGGACGTGCATTGGGCCACCTCGGGGGAGGTGATCCTGATGACACTGGTCGGTGGCGTCGGCTCCTTCCTCGGTCCGGTCCTGGGCTCGACCATCGTGGTGACGCTGCAAAACCAACTGGCCGACAAGGTCGGCGCCTGGGTGACGGTGATTATTGGCGTCATTTTCGTGCTTTGCGTGCTGGCGTTCCGGCGCGGCATCGTGGGCGAATTGCTGGCGTATTTCGAGCGCCGCCGGCGACGGTCTGTCGCCGACGAGGTTGGGACCGCGGGCACCGATACCGAGGCCGTTTGACGTCGCTCGACCCGAGCTTCAGTGAGCACCAGCGGCGGCACTGGCGCCGCCGGTCCCGTGTTTCGGGTGCGTCAGCCAGACCAGTGGAATCAGCACCACAAAAATCACCGCGGAAATATAGAACAGGTCGTTCGCGGCCAGCATGAATGACTGTTGGGTCACCATCTGGTTGATCCGCGCGAGTGCCTGCTCGGGGCTCATTCCGGCGGCCTCCAGTCCTGCCAGGGTGCTCCTTGCCGCCTGACTTCCGTTGTTGATGGCCTCGGCCAGGTGCGCATGGTGCATGGCGGCGCGGTTTTCCCACAGCGTGGTCGTGATCGAAGTGCCGAAACCGCCCGCAGAGATACGCACAAAATTGAACAGCCCCGTGGCGGCCGGTATGCGTTCCTGCGGCAGGCCCGATAGCGTGACCGTGGTGAGTGGAATAAAGAAGAACGCCATTGCGATACCCTGGATGATCGTGGGCACCATGATGGTGTCGAAATCGGCCTGCGTATTGAAGAGCGACCGCATCCACAGCACCAGGGCAAACACCAGGAACGAAAATGTCGCAAAAGGGCGCGCGTCGAATCGGCCCAGGCTCTTGCCCACGATGGGCGACAGGATCAGTGCCAGCACACCCACCGGCGCAAGCACCATGCCGGCCTCGGTGGCGGTGTAGCCCATGTATTGCTGCAGCCACAGCGGCAGCAATACCACGTTGCCAAAAAACACGCCGTAGCCGACCGAAATCGCCACCGTCCCAGCCCAGAAATTACGGCCCCGCAACAGTGAAAGATCCACCACCGGATGTTTTTCGGTCAACTCCCAGATCACGAAGAAAATGAAGCCCAGCACGGCTATCACGGCGAGTGCGATGATGACGCTCGAATGGAGCCAGTCAAGATCTTTGCCATTGTCGAGCATGATCTGCATGGCGCCGACCCAAATCACCAGCGCGGCCAGCCCGACCCCGTCGATGGGCAGCTTGTGCGTCACGTTTTCGCGTTTGCGGAAAATACTCCAAATGCCGGCAGCGGCCATGATGCCGATAGGAATATTGATGTAGAAAATCCAGGGCCACGCAATGTTGTCGGTGATCCAGCCACCGAGCAGAGGCCCCACCACCGGAGCGATCAGCACCGTCATGGACCACATGGCCATGGCCAGGCCCGCCAGCGCCTTCGGGTAACTGGCCAGCAGCAATGACTGGGACAGCGGAATCATCGGGCCCGCGACAAATCCCTGAAAGGCGCGAAAGGCGATCAGGGTCGTCATGTTGGGTGCCAGTCCGCACATCCAGGAGCTCAGCACGAACAACAGCACACTGGTGACAAACACCCGCACCTGTCCAAAGCGCTGCGACAGCCAACCCGTCAGCGGCACGGAAATGGCGTTGGCCACCGCAAAGCTCGTGATGACCCAGGTACCCTGGTTCGGACTCACGCCCAGGTCGCCCGCGATGGCGGGCAGCGAGACGTTGGCGATCGACGAGTCGAGCACGTTCATGAAGGTCGCTGCCGACAGTGCCAGCGTGCCCCACATGCGCATCGAACCTTGCAGCGGGGGTTGCTCGATAAATTTGGGGGTGGAGGCCATGGCGGGAGTGCCTTTAAGAAACGCGACCGAGTGCAAAAAAGGAAACCACGGGCGGTGGCGGGATGAATCCCGCGCGCCCGTCGCGAACGTCTACAGGATCAATTCAGCACATGGGCGGCGGCCGGGACCATCGCGCGGGACGCTGCCAGCGACCTGTCTGCACCCGGCCCATGCGCCTTGTCGGCCGCCGGTGACGACACCGGCTTGCCAACGCCCAAATTGGCGGCGATCACGCGGCGCACATCGGCATTGGCCCCTTCATCGAGCGCCGCGTAGACATTGGTCTGCGCCGTCGGGACGGTGCTGGGCACATCGGCCAGGGTCTTGCCGTCTTTATGGCGCACGTCCACCGTTGCATCCATCGACAGCCCCACACGCAGCGGGTGCGCCGCCAGTTGCTGGGGATCGAGCGCGATGCGCACCGGCACGCGCTGCACCACCTTGATCCAGTTGCCGGTCGCGTTTTGTGCCGGCAGCAATGCAAAGGCCGCGCCGGTTCCGGCACCGAGCCCCACCACACGTCCCTTGTACTCGACCTTGCTGCCGTACAAGTCGGCCGTCAAGGTGACCGGTTGGTCGATGCGAATGTTGCGCAGCTGTACTTCCTTGAAGTTGGCATCGACCCAGACCTGGTTGAGCGGCACGATGGCCATCAAGGGCGTGCCGGCGGCCACACGCTGGCCCAGCTGCACGGACCGCCGTGCCACGTAGCCGTCAACCGGCGCCGGCATGGTGGCGCGCTGCGTGGCCAGATAGGCCTCGCGCACCTTGGCGGCCGCCGCCTCCACGCTCGGATGTTGCGCGATGGTGGTGCCTTCGGTCATGGACTGGTTGCTGGCGAGCTGCTCGCGCGCCGCCACGACTCCGGCCTGAGCCGCTGCCTGAGCGCTTTCGGCGACCGCCAGCTGGGTGCGCGCATGCTCAAGCTCCTCCTTGGACACGGCCCCGTTGCCCGCCAGCGCCTGGCGCCGGTTCAGGTCGTCCCGGGCGCGAGCGATATCGCTTTGTGCCTTGACCACATCCGCTTCGCGCAACTTGATTTGCGCCTGCAGCGTGCCGTTGTTGGCATACAGCGTGCGCACTTGGCGCACCGTTTGCGCCAGGTTGGCTTCGGCCTGCTGCAGCGCGACCTTGGCGTCGGTCGGGTCGAATTTGACCAGGGGCTGGCCGGCACGCACGAAGTCGGTGTTGTCGGCCGTGATGGCGATCACCGTGCCGCTGATCTGCGGCGTGACTTGTATCACGTTGCCTTCCACATAGGCGTTGTCGGTGTCTTCGTAGTGGCTGGCGACCAGCCATTCGTAGCCGGCCCAGCCCAGCGCGGCCAGCACCACGACGACCGCGAGGGTCGTGAGCGCCTTCTTGCGCTTCGGATTGCCATCGACTGTGGTTTCGGTAACGGGGGTTTGAGTAGCGTCATTCATGATGCGATGTTTCCGGGTAAATCGGGGATGAATTATTTTTGTGCGTCACTTGCCAGTGCCACGGCGCCCACAGTCGCGGCGCCGCGGGCGTGGGCCTGGGTCTGGGCGGTGGCCTGGTAGCCGCCGCCCAGGGCGCCGATCAGTGCCACCTGCGTGTCCAGCGCGCGTGCACCAAGATCCACGGCGAGGCGGCGCTGCTTGAGCACACTGGTCTCGGCGGTCAAGACGTTCAGGTAGTTGCCCAGGCCGGCTTTGTAGCGCTCCAGGGCAATTCCGTACGCGCTCTCCGCAGCAGCCTGCGCAGCGCTCTGCTCGCCCTGCTGGCGAACGATGGATTGCGATGAGGCGATTTCATCGGCCACATCGCGCACGGCGTCGATCACGGCGGTGTTGTAGCTTTCCACGGCGGCATCTTCATCGGCGGTCTTGCCGCGCAGGTTCGAGCGCAGACGCCCCCCCTCGAAGATGGGCAATGTCAGCGCGGGGCCCACACCCCACTGCTCGCTACCGCTTTTGAACAGCTCCCCGAAACCCAGGCTGTTGAAACCTGCAAAGGCAGCCAGGTTGATGTTCGGATAAAACCGGGCCTTGGCGCTGGCCACATCACGTACGGAGGCTTCCACGCGCCAGCGGGCAGCGGCGATATCGGCGCGGCGACCCAGCAGGTCGGCCGGTATCGTTTGGTTCATAACTACTTTTTTCATAGCATAGAGCGATGGAAGGGCAATGGTTTGAGCCGCATTTGGTTGCCCAACCAGGGCACCCAGTGCATTGCGGGTCAGTGCGACTTGCTCGTGCAGCGCCTCGATCTGCTGGCGCGCATCCGGCAGGCTGCCCTGGCTCTCGCGCAGTTCCAGCTTGGTATCGAGCCCGGCGCTG